>BQJN01000087.1 GCA_021604725.1 Lysobacteraceae bacterium
ACTCGGCATTATGAGTGGCTCACCCATGTCGAGTCGTTCGGTCGCCGCAGAGTGACGTTTAGTCAGGACCAAGTAGGGTAGTAGGATGGCAACAACCGTCCCTGCCGTTCAGAGCATTTCGGAATGACTTTTCGAGTTGAAGGAATGAGTTGCCGTCCCTGGCGAAACACTTCAGCTTCGATGTACCCCCAGCCCGCACATCCTGTGCGGTCGTTCGCCACCTGCGGCGTGCCATTCAAGGCACCCCGCATCAGCGGTGGCTCACCCATGTGCGGTCGTTCGCCGCCCGCCGAGTGCCGTTTAGTCAGGACCAAGTAGGGTAGTAGGATGGCAACAACCGTCCCTGGGTGAGCGGGCCAGTCGATCGAATGCCTTGAATGGCATTCGGTCCCCGCGAACGACCAACCATGGATGGTTGGGCTGGGGTTACACTCGAAGCTCTAGAGTTGAGCCAGGGAAGGCAACTCCACTCCTTCCCTTCCATGTACCGTCGTAAACCGGCACCAAGTGACGTTAAGTCACTCTAGGGGTGCGGTTTCATATGTGAGGTTTGGAGTTGCCATCCATGGCGAAGGGAATATGCTTCGTAGGTAGCCCCAGCCTCGACATCCGTGTCGAGTCGTTCGGTCGCCGCAGAGTGACGTTTAGTCACTCTGCACTATGGCGACCTCACCCACATTTACTATCGGCGCAGGATAGGCAGGTGGCGCAGTTGTCCATGACGATCACGGCTTTGGTGTTGCATTTGGCGCATAGGGTGGCGCCAGCAGGGTAGCCGTTTTCGGCGCCGCCATCGGCTTCGAATTCGGCGCGCTTTTCAGCCAGGATCTTTTGCTGGTGAGCGGTCAGTTCTTCATCGACGATGAGGCCGATTTTGCGCATGTGGTGCTCAATGACCTCGCCAATTTCGGCGACGATTGATGGCATGAACTTGCCACCGGGCTTGAAATAGCCGCCTTTCGGATCGAACACTGCCTGCAGTTCCTCGGCCAGGAAGGTGACATCACCGCCCTTGCGAAAGACTGCGGACATGACGCGAGTCAGCGCAACGATCCACTGGAAGTGATCCATGTTCTTTGAGTTGATGAAAATCTCAAAGGGGCGGCGCTGTTCGTGTTTGGTGCCGGGATTGAGGATGATGTCATTGATGGTCACGTACAAGGCGTGTTCGTCCAGCGGTGTACGAATCTTGTAGGTGGCCCCTTCCAGGCACTCCAGACCATCCGGACGCGCGACCTTTTCGTGCATCTGGATGACTTCGGTTTCTCGCTTCTTCTTCTCGAGCTTCTCTTCGGCCTTCGCTTCGGCCTCTTTGTCGGTCACGCTGTAGCCGACAATCTTGGATGAAATCTTGGTGGTCATAGTCTTCAAAACTTTCCGTAGTAGCCTTCTTTCAAGGCATCAAACAGGTTGGCAGCGGTGTGCATCTCGCCATCATATTCGACTTCTTCATTGCCTTTCAGTTCAAGGAAGGAGCCGTCTTCAAGCTCGAATCGATACACGGTGTTTTCAAGGTCAGCTTCCTTGACCAAAACGCCCTGGAAGGCTTCCGGGTTGAAACGGAAGGTGGTGCACCCTTTGAGCCCATTATCGTATGCGTAGACGTAAATGTCTTTAAAGTCTTCGTAGCGATAGTCAGTAGGGACGTTGGCGGTTTTGGAAATCGACGAATCGATCCATTTTTGCGCTGCGGCCTGAATGTCGACGTGCTGTTTCGGATGAATGTCCTCCGCGGTGATGAAGTACTCCGGCAATTGCTCGGCCTTGTCTTCGCTATAGGGCATCGCTTTGGCGTTAACCAGTTCGCGGTAGGCCAACAGCTCGAATGAGTAGACCGAAACTTTTTCTTTGGTCTTGCGGCCTTCGCGAATGACATTGCGCGAGTAGTGGTGTGCAAAGCTCGGCTCGATGCCGTTCGATGCGTTGTTGGCTAGAGACAGAGAAATGGTGCCGGTCGGAGCAATCGAGGTGTGATGGGTAAAACGCGCACCGACCTCGGCCAACTTTTCGACCAGCTCCGGCGCCACCTCACCAACACGTTGCATATAACGAGAGTATTTGGCATGCAGCACGCGCCCCGGAATCTTGTCACCCACCTTGTAGCCGTCACTGGCCATTTCCGGCCGCTTGTGCAGCATTTCGGCGGTAACCTCGAATTCTTCCAGCATGATCGGGGCCGGGCCTTTCTCCTCGGCCAGTTCCAGCGCCGTTTCCCAACCGGTGACGGCCATTTCGCGCGCCACACGCTCGGTAAACTCGAGAGACTCTTCGGAACCATACTTCTTGGTCAACATGGTGACCGTGGAGCCGAGGCCAAGAAAGCCCATACCATGACGTCGTTTGTATGTGATCTCGTCGCGCTGCCCTTGCAGCGGCAGGCCGTTGATCTCAACCACATTGTCCAGCATGCGCGTGAAGATGCTGACCGTCTCCCGGTACTCATCCCAATTGAATCGCGCTTTTTCGGTGAATGGCTTTTCGACGAAGCGAGTCAGGTTGATCGAACCCAGCAGACAGGAGCCGTAGGGCGGTAGTGGCTGTTCGCCACATGGATTGGTGGCACGGATGTTTTCGCAGAACCAGTTGTTGTTCATCTCATTGACGCGGTCAATCAGGATGAAACCTGGCTCAGCGAAATCATAGGTCGAGCTCATGATCATGTCCCACAGCCGGCGTGCCGGTACAGTGCGATAGATCTTGCAAGCCACCAGACCATTGTCATTGGTGACATAACCGCGATTCTGCGGCCATTCGCGCCAAACCACTTGTTCCGGGTCGGCCAGATCGATCTCATCCGATTCCTTCTCCAGGATCGGGAAGATCAGTGGCCAGTCGCTGTCGCTGCGCACTGCGGTCATAAAGTCGTCAGTGATCAACAGAGACAGATTGAACTGGCGCAGCCGACCGTCTTCTCGCTTGGCACGAATAAACTCAATAACGTCGGGATGCGACACGTCGAAGGTAGCCATCTGGGCGCCGCGACGGCCACCGGCGGATGACACGGTGAAGCACATCTTGTCGTAGATATCCATGAACGACAGTGGGCCACTGGTGTAAGCGCCGGCACCGGATACATAGGCGCCACGTGGGCGCAGTGTCGAGAATTCATAGCCGATGCCACAGCCGGCCTTCAAGGTCAGTCCCGCTTCATGCACCTTGTTGAGGATGCCGTCCATGGAATCGCGGATGGTACCCGAGACAGTACAGTTGATGGTAGATGTGGCCGGCTTGTGCTCGCGTGCCCCAGCATTTGAAATAATGCGCCCAGCCGGAATGGCACCACGCCGTAACGCCCACAGGAACCGTTCGGCCCAGTGCTCACGCAACTCATCGGTGGTTTCGACCTCAGCCAGGGCTTTGGCCAATCTTTGATACGTTCCATCCAGCGAGCGATCGATAATCTCGCCGTCTTTCGATTTCAAACGATACTTCTTGTCCCAGATGTCCAGCGATGCGCGCTGAAACGGAATTTCTTGTACCGACTCTGCCACTGCCTGCAGCCGTGCGCTCTTCATTAGGTGTGTTAACTCCCGAGTATTCTAACGCGAAGCCCCGTTCGCGCCATCAAGTATTCTTTTTTGCCCAAAATACCAGCTATAGCGCTTGGTCTGGGTCAAAACCACAATATGTTGTGGAAGGTCTGCCAATTTACGCCCCGTCACCAAGCTTGTCAATTTGTGTTTCCGACAATTTTTGAACTCATTGACCGTTTGCGGTCAAAGCTCAGACACAGGTCACAAAATCTTCAAGTGGCTTATCATCAATGCGATCGCAATGAAGGGTGAAATGGATGCGTGTTGACAAAACGAAGGTCAAACTGGCCACGGTGGTCAGTTTAATGATGCTGCTGGTGGCAAGTTTTGCTCATGCGGCGCTACCTGCAGCTGTAGCCGGCCAGCCACTGCCATCGTTGGCTCCCATCCTGGAAAACGTCATGCCTGCGGTGGTCAATGTGCACACCAGAACGCGAGTGCAAGTGCGCAGCCCATTGTTGGCCGATCCGTTCTTTCAGCGTTTTTTTGACATGCCCTCGGTACCCAGAGAGCGGGTCAGTCAAAGTCTTGGTTCAGGCGTCATCATTGATGCTGAAGCGGGTCTGGTGTTGACCAACAATCACGTCATTTCCGGCGCCGACGAGATATTCGTCACCCTGACTGATGGGCGCTCCATACGTGCCGAGAATCTGGGCGCCGATCCGGATACTGATGTTGCCTTGATTCGCATTGAGGCTGACGACCTGGTGGCGCTGCCGATTGCTGCGGACGATCTGCGTGTTGGTGACTTTGTGGTCGCCGTCGGTAACCCGTTCGGTCTGGGTCAGACGGTCACCTCAGGTATCGTCAGTGCGCTTGGCCGCACCGGCCTGCAGGGTTTGAACTATCAGAACTTCATTCAGACCGACGCATCAATCAATCCGGGTAACTCCGGTGGTGCTCTGATCAACCTTCGTGGCGAACTGGTCGGTATCAATACGGCGATCTTTACTCCATCGGGTGGCAACATTGGCATTGGCTTTGCGATCCCGGTGGAAATTGCCACCAGTGTGATGGCTCAGTTGCAGGAGCATGGTCGGGTTCTGCGAGGGTCGATTGGTGTTCAGGTCCAGGACTTGACGCCGGAACTGGCCAATGCGCTGGGTCTTGATGAGGAGCGAGGCGCGGTTGTCGCCGCAGTTGACGCTGATTCACCAGCCGAACGCGCAGGCCTGCAGTCCGGTGACGTCATCGTCGCATTGGGTCGGCAACAGATTCAGTCGCGCAATGATCTGCTAAATGCCGAAGGACTGATTCAGTTGGGTCAGGACGTAGAGATGATCGTGATACGCGGCGGTGAGCGGCAGACAGTGCGGGTCAAGATTGACAAGGCGCAGATCGATGAGATGGCCGGCGAAGAGGTCGACCCGCGTCTGCGCGGTGCCTGGCTGGCCAACGTCCCTACCAGTGCAACGCGCGAAAGCGGCATTGAAGGTGTTTGGCTGCAGAACGTAGAGCGGCGTTCACTGGCATGGCGCTATGGGCTGCGGTCCGGTGACGTCATTGTCGCCGTAAACCGAAATCCAATTCGCAATCTGTCGGAATTGATGCATAGCATTGAGCCAGACAGTGCCGAGGTACTGCTGAGAATTCGCCGTGGACGCGGTGCTTATCTGGTGCTTTTGGACTGAGTCGACAGTTGAACCACAAACGTTTGCTCGGGTCCAAAACGATGTCTTGTAACAGTTTGTGGCCTAACCGATAGCGCTGCCGCCTTGATTTGTGTTAACAGCGTGTTAACCTTGACTATGCAGCGACCTCACAACATAGCAGTAGAAATGGCAATTGCACTTCGACCGAACGTATCCGCACGGCTCACAGGCCGGTCTCTGGCAATGGCGCTGGTGCTGTTGCTTGCATCGGCCTCAGTGCAGGCGCAAACGCAACTGAACTGGCTGGGTGATTACGCCACAGCCAACAGCTATATGGCTGACCTGGCGGCTTTGTGGGAAAGCTCTGGCGAGGGGTCGGTGGTTCTTCGCATAGGCACCGCCACCGAGGCCATGGCTCAAGTAGCCGGAGACAACGTTGACATGGGCGGTAGTAGCCGGGCAGCGCGAACGCTGGATCGCACCGAACGACGCGTTGCCATGTATCCGGTGGTATGGGACGCATTAGTCGCAGTCACCCACCGCGACAATCAGATTCGCAACATCAATCTCGACCAGTTGAAAGGCATCTACACCGGAAGCATCAGCAATTGGTCGCAATTGGGTGGCGATGATCAACCGATCAATATGATGATCCATGCCGACGATCTGGAAGGCATCGATTACAATATCCGTCAATTGTTGTTTGCCGACCCGCAACGGACACTGGTCAATAGCCGGCAACTGCCAAACACCCAGCTGTTGATCGAGGCGGTAAGTGCCGACCCCAACTCAATTGCAGTCACCACTTACTCATCAGCACGCCGGCAGCCGCTGAACATTTTGATGTTCGAGAACGTAGCGGCCAATTACACAGCCATCGCTGAGGGCGACTACCTACTGTACATCCCACTTTACGTGGCGATACGCGAAAACAGCTCCAAGCGTCGCGAAGTACGGGATTTCCTGCGATTTGCGGCGGGACCCCAGGCCAAGCGAGTACTGCGTCGCAATGGTGTGGTGCCTTACACTGAAGGCTTGACGTTGGTATCGAAGCAACTCGAGCGCGACGACTTCCTGCAGCGGAATATCGCCGCCAGCCAGTAATCCCCATTGTAGCCGTGGGCAAGCCTTTGCCGGCCATCAGGGCGCTCACATTCGATCTGGACGACACGCTCTGGCCGGTGATGCCGGTCATAGAGCACGCCGAGCAAACTTTGCAGGCTTGGCTGACCGTGCATTGCCCCCGCGTCATCGAGCGATGGGACATCGAAGCTATTCGCAGCCTGCGCGCCGAGGTGGCAGAATGCCAGCCGGAAATAGCTCATGACTTTTCGGCACAGCGTGTGGCTACCTTGCGTCACGTGTTAACCGATTGTGGTTATTCCATGGCGTTGGTAGATCGAGCGTTCGCCGTTTTCTTTGACGCCAGGCATCAGGTTGAACTATTCCCGGATGTTCACCCGACCTTAAGCCGTCTAGCTAAAAGTTTTCCCCTGGCGGCGATTACCAACGGCAACGCCGACCCCGAGCGGATCGGGCTCAGCATGTTTTCTTTCTGTCTGCATGCACGAAACTTTAATCCGAAACCACATGCAGCTTTGTTCGACGCGGCCCGCAAACGTTTGGCGGTCGATGCCGAACATGTGGTGCATATCGGCGACCACCCTGAGCAGGATGTGATGGCGGCGCGAAACGCCGGGTTTCAGGCGATCTGGGTCAATCGCCACAATGAGCTGTGGGTTGGCGATGGCGAGCCACCCCTGAGCGTTCGCTCGCTGGCTGAAATCCCCGCGTTGCTTTGCAAGTTGTGCGCAAGGCCTAGTCTCGCATAGTCCGCTAAAGACCAATGCAACACCCTAACTTGAGCGCGTCCACAGTTTACCTTTCTGGACCGGCTCAACCGGTCCACGGATGGCTAATCGTGGAGACCTCTAACTCTCCGGCGAAAGCATCATTTGACGGGTTAGGCTCGGCTCTTTGAGCGTAACCTGATCGACTTGGTCGACACTGATATCAATGCGTTGCCAGGCTGGGGTCACATCCGGGAAGCCTGGTTGATGCAACCAGTACTCGAAGTGGCTGCTGAATAGCTTGGTGTTGGATAGTCTATCCAACTCGGCGATAAACTCAGTAGCCGATAGCTTTGGCCGGTCTTCAAGGCAGCATTGAGCATAGCGACCCAGCACATCCGAAACCGTCAACTGGCCTTCGGATTGTGTGATCAACTGCGTGTCAATCAGGAAAATGACGGCTGCGCCCGACCAGTAAACCCGACGATACTGTCCGCTTGCCCGCACATTATCGCTGGCCTGCAGGAATGTTGAGTCATCATTGATGTTGTCGCGGCCGCGCTGAAATCCAGCGGCCAGCCGCTCGAAAACTTGATCAGCTTCAAGTATGCCGGCCTTTCCCTGCGCAATGTATTGGTAGTATGAAGCCAGCCCTTCGGCTAGCCATCGCCCTTCACCACCAAGGTAGGGCAACAACAGGTGCACGAACTCGTGAGTCGCCGTCCAGTCGTCGACAAACTCCGCTGTTGCGGCGTTTGGGTTGATAAAGAAGGTGACGCTATTGCCACCGGTACGCAATACCTGGCCGAATTGTACTGCGCTATCTGATTCGGTTTCGATCAACAAGATTTGTGGGTCGAGATCCGG
Organism: Lysobacteraceae bacterium; assembly: GCA_021604725.1. GTDB lineage: Bacteria > Pseudomonadota > Gammaproteobacteria > Xanthomonadales > BQJN01 > BQJN01. The sequence continues at coordinate 7,783 of BQJN01000087.1, forward strand.
CATCCAGCCATATAGCGCCTCGGCTGATCGCAAGCCATTGTTGAGCCAGGTTGCGAGTTTGTTTCGCTGGGCCTGTTCCGGCTCAAACAAGGCATGGGCCCGCACCGAGCTAAATTGCGGCGCCAGTTCGATTGGCGACAGCGCACCAATGGCGATCCGGTTGTTGCCAGAGGGGCTTACCGGTCGCCTGAATGTTGTCCGGGTGGCTTCACGCTCGAGCAATGTCCATGGCGATGACACCGCATGGTCGGGCAAATGCTCGAAAGACAGCGTCAAAGCCACGTTGGTCGGTCGCCACAGCCATTGATCGGCACGCACCACGAGAATGTTTTCCTGATAGTACGCACCTGATCGGAAATCGTTGTTGCCAAGTAATGGGGCCAGATCAACCTGGTAATCGACACATCGGGTCCGCGCCTGCGCACGTTGACCAATGCGGTTAACTGCGCCCATGGCAAATGTGGTGCGGTCGACCAGTCCCTGATCAAACGCTCGCAGCGTAGTGCTTTTTTGACCACACCAACGGACTTCCATCAGCGACTCGGAGGCTTTCCAGCGAACCACATACTCATTGGCCTGGGCCACCGAGGTCAGCAACAAGACCAGGCATGAGCTCAAGGCGTGGCTTTCGTATCGCATTGCACTACTATGCGTTGTTGACGTTGCCCTTTCCTGTGCCGAAAGCCCCTGGAAGCTATACTAAATCCCATGAAAACATTGATATCTGAATCCGATCACCCTGTTGATCTTCATCTCGTGCCTGCCGACCAGTGGGCCTCCTGGTTGGCTACGCGTTCAGACGCCGAAATTCGTTGGCTCGAGCAGAAATTGCCGACGCCATCGGCTGGTCAGAGTTGCACTGTTGCCAATGCAGCAGGCGACTTGTCATTCGCTGTAGTGGTGCTGGCCGATGTGGCGGATGTATTGGCATTGGCGCAAGCGCGTTCAGCGCTTACCGTGGCCGATTATCGTCCTGTCGCGTGGTCAGAACAAAGCGATGTACTGGCACTGGCGCGCGGCTGGGCGCTGGATGGTTATCGATTCGAGCGCTACCTTTCTTCGCCCAGTTCACCCGGCGCAAGGTTGATCGTCAACGACAAAGGGCTAAACATTGAGTTGGCGGCGATATTTACTGTTCGTGACCTGGTAAACACGCCGACCGAGGACCTTGGTCCACAGCAACTGGCCGCAGCAGCCAAGGCGCTGGCTGATGGCTCCGGGGGGCAATGCAGTGTCATTACTGGTGATGACTTGCTGGATCAGAACTATCCGGCCGTACACGCTGTCGGGCGGGCGGCCACAACGCCACCGTGCATGATTGAGTTGAGCTGGATAAAGGCAGATCAGCCGCACCTGATTTTGGTGGGCAAGGGGGTTTGTTATGACACCGGCGGCCTCAATCTCAAGCCAGGTGCCGGCATGCGCTTGATGAAAAAAGACATGGGTGGCGCAGCCCATGTGTTGGGTCTTGCGCAGTGGCTGGTCGAGTCCGGGTTTCCGGCATCACTGACGGTGTTGATCCCGGCCGTTGAAAATTCGGTGGCAGGCAATGCCTATCGACCCGGCGACGTGATTCCGACGCGCGCCGGACTGAGTGTGGAAATTGGCAATACCGATGCCGAGGGGCGCGTGGTTTTGTCTGACGCGCTGACTCGAGCCGGTGAACTTGCACCTGACCTGGTAATCGACTTCGCCACGTTGACGGGCGCAGCGCGTATTGCTTTGGGCCCTGATTTGCCAGCGCTGTATGCGCGCCAGGACGCTACGTCCAAAGCGATACTTGATCAGGGTATAGCGCATCATGATCCACTTTGGTCAATGCCGCTGCACCAACCGTACAGCGAGTATCTAAAGAGTCCAATTGCTGATATCAGCAATATGGCCTCGACACCGATGGCGGGTAGCGTAACGGCGGCTTTATTTCTCGATCGCTTTGTCGCAGCCGATCTCGACTGGGTCCACGTTGACGTCTACGCCTGGAATCCACGCACTCTGCCGGGTCATCCCGAAGGCGGTGAGGCGCAGGGCTTAAGGGCGATGTATCACGCCATTCAACAGAGGTTTGCAAGGTGAGCAACAGTCGAAACGTATTGATTTTGTCAGTGGTTGCGGCCGCATTGGTGGGCTTTATTGCTGGTCAATCACTCGGTTTGCGGCAGGGCGCAAGCCTGAGCGCGGTCAGTGACATTGAACAACGGCTGGCGGTGGTCGGGTTTACTCAATCGGTGATCAGTGCCATGACAGAGGGCGGCCCTGAGCATGCCAATGCTGTTGCCAACCTTTGGATTGATGGTGAGTTGGTCGCAATAGACGGCATCTACGATCAGCTGGATGAAAACCAGCAAGGGTTGTTCCAGCGAACGGTAGAGCGCATTGCCAGGCATCGGCAGGAATTTCCCACCGGACAACGCCAAAGTGCCGAGACCAACGCGGTGCTGCGGCGCTTTGCTGACTAGCTAAAGCGCGTCCACAGATAAGTGCCGGCATTTGCAACGGAGTTGGAAATGAAGGGTTTCAATGACCACGCTCCTTGAAACCCGTGTCCGCTTTGGCCATGGGTGAAGCCCTGTAGCAGCGGGGTGCCCCAAGGCACGCCGCAAGGGCTGAACGACTCGCCAGGGAAGGCGAGGCTGGGGGTTCAATCGAGGCAATGCCTTGCGCCATGGATGGCAAATCAAACCTCCGCAACGAAGTATAGGCAGGCTCTAGCTATCTAACTTGAGTGCGTCCACGGAAAGGTGTTTTGATGCGCACGTCCCGGCACAAGGAAGTGCCGGCATTTGCAACGGAGTTGGAAATGAAGGGTTTCAATGACCACGCTCCTTGAAACCCATGTCCGCTTTGGCCCTGGAAGGCCAATCGCGGACAACAACGCATGCGCGAAAACCCTAATGGTTTCGTCGCGCGCCCGGCACAAGGAAGTGCCGGCATTTGCAACGGAGTTGGAAATGAAGGGTTTCAATGACCGCGCTCCTTGAAACCCGTGTCCGCTTTGGCCATGGAAGGCCAATCGCGGACAACAACGCATGCGCGAAAACCCTAATGGTTTCGACGCGCGCCCGGCACAAGGAAGTGCCGGCATTTGCAACGGAGTTGGAAATGAAGGGTTTCAATGACCACGCTCCTTGAAACCCGTGTCCGCTTTGGCCATGGAAGGCCAATCGCGGACAACAACTTAGTTAACGCTTGAGGGGTCTTCGGTGCGAAGCGCCAGCGCAGTGCCTTGTTGTGACTTGATCAAGTCACCCAGGATGCGTGCAGCTTCACGCAGCAGCACGTCGGGTGGCTCGATCGCATCTTCATCCTCGGCGGCGTCAGCCGAGTCTTCCAGCGCTTCGGCCAGTGCGGTCACTTCGTCGTTACCGGCATTTCGTTGCTGTCGCAGCGATTCTGCTTCATCCCGCTCGGCCTTGCGTTTCGGCTCATACAAAGAGATTTCGTTCTTGTTGCGAATCTCGTGAAACGCAGCCACTTCCGCCAGCAAGGCCTGGAACTCTTCGTCCTCGGCTACGCGACTGGCATGCTGGCGCTCGATGTAGGGAATCAGTGATGCCAAGTCACCGTGTACTGCATAGTCGGCGGCACGAATGCTGTTCCAGGGCAGCGCGTTGTCGAGCGAGCGCTCGCCGTATTCTTCATCCTCGGCCATGGTTTGATACATGATGTCTGGAATGACACCGCGATTTTGCGTGCTGCCGCCATTGATGCGGAAGAACTGGGCACGCGTCAATTTCAATTGGCCGAGGCGTGATTGCTCGCGCCCGGAATGGTCATCAAGGTTGATCAGGTGCTGAACTGTGCCTTTGCCAAAAGTGGGCTCGCCGATCACCACGGCTCGTCCATAGTCTTGTAGTGCTGCAGCAAAAATCTCAGAGGCTGATGCGCTGTTGCGGTTGACCAGCACTGCCAGCGGGCCGTCATAAGCAATCTGCGGGTCCGGATCACGTTCGATCTGGACTGTTCCGCGCGCGTCGCGTACCTGAACTACAGGGCCAGACTCAATGAACAAGCCGGTAAGCTGCGTTGATTCCTCCAGCGAACCACCACCATTGTCGCGCAGGTCGATGACGACGCCATCGACATTCTCCGCGGTCAGTTCATCAAGGATCTTTCGCACGTCGCGTGTGGTGCTTCGGTAGTTGGGGTCCTGCCGTGCTTTCGCCGCGAAATCGAGGTAGAAGGCCGGAATGCGAATCACGCCAACCTTGCGTACATCACCGTTTTCGTCGGTCTCTTCAATAATCTCCGAGCGCGCGGCCTGCTCTTCCAGCTTGACCTCGTTGCGGACGATTCGAATGGTTTCATGCGCGGCATCCAGCCCCTTGTCGGCCGGAATTACGTCCAGGCGCACTTCGCTGCCTTTGGGGCCGCGGATAATTTCGACTACATCATCCAGTCGCCAGCCAATGACATCGACTGTGGAATCGTTCTCTTGACCCACGGCGACGATGCGATCACCAGCTTTCAGTCTGCCGTCCTTATCGGCGGGCCCACCCGGGACCACGTAGCGAATGGCGGTGTACTCGTTGTCGCGTTGCAATACCGCACCAATGCCCTCCAGCGACAGCCGCATGGAGATCTGAAAGTTCTCGGAACTGCGCGGTGCCATGTAACCGGTGTGTGGCTCGATGGCGCTGGCAAACGCATTCATATAGAGCTGGAATACATCTTCGGCATCCATCTCTTCGACGCGTCGACGCAGGTTTTCATAGCGATCGGCCAATGTGCTGGCGATTTCATCTTCCGGCTTTTCGGCCAGTCGCAGGCGCAGAACATCGTCCTTGACTCGCTTGCGCCACAATTCATCGAGCTCTTCAACGGTTTGTGCCCATGGCAGATCAGAGCGGTCGGCCAGGTAGCTTTCTTCGACGGTGAAATCGAACGACTGTTGATTCAACTCTTCAGCCTTGGCAACACGCTCCATCACACGTTGGCGATAGCGGTTGAAGATAACGAACGCTGGGGCCAGATCCTGGCCGCGCAAAGAATCATCCAGCGCGTTGGCATATCCCTGGCTGAATTCCTCGATATCGCTGGCCAGGAAATACAGCTTGTTCGGGTCCATGCCTTCCAGATAGTTGTCCAGGATGTTTCGCGACATCTCGTCGTCGAGCTTTACGTCCTGGTAGTGGTAGTTGGTAAGAAAGTAGGTCGCCAACTTGGCGGCTTCACTTTGGTAGGCCTCGGGGGCCAGCACCACTGGACGCTCGCCGGAAGAAACGCTTGAGGGGGCCGGTGCCGCGCCCATCAGGGCCAGTGACAGCAGTAGTACGGACAGGGAGATCAGGCGTTTTTGCATTTGACGGTATACCTCGCGAAAATTGCCTCGGTGCTTCCGAAGCGCAGAGCCACTATGGTCTGCCTTGGTTGTTGCGTTGCATTGAATTGACTCCTCAAGGCGCAATCAGTTCAAAAACACCGCAACGTTCTGTTTTCAGTTGTCTGTCATCCTACTACGCCCGTGCAGTGCCAGAAAGTGCTTGAAACACCTTTTTCCATAAACCGATGGCCTATATAGGGCCTTGGTGGCGGCGAAGCCTCGAGCGATATAGCACTTGACCCCTAACTCAGGGTTGGCTCGCGAAGGCGCGAAGTTCGCGAATGCTGTCAACAAGGAGTGGCATGCGCTGTGGTTTTACCAAGCGCAGATCAATCGCCGCTCTGATGCCACGATCAGCCTCTCTCAGGCAAACTGGCCCATCCACCTACGTCATTCCGGTATTCGTGCGACCGTTTTTCAGCACATCATGTGCCCTATTCGTTTCTCTGCGAACTTCGCGCCTTCGCGAGCAACCCTGGTAATGCCGCAAAGCGGCCTCACCGGCCCTCCTTATCTCCTAGTGATCATCTTTGAGAGCTCGCACTGCGAGCCGGGGCGAACTGTTGTCCGCTTGGAAAAGCAGGACAAGACCGCGTCTTCGCGGCCAACTCTGGATTCCGGGTCAAGCCCGGAATGACGATGATGGGGATGCCTCAAAGAAGAGGATAGGGCACATCCGAAGGATGCGGTGCTTACCCCATTGACCCTCTAAAGGGCGCGCAATGCGCGCTTGCCTCTCAGCGCACTTCGCGCCTTCGCGAGCCAACTCTGGATTCCGGGTCAAGCCCGGAATGACGAATACACGCCAGTTTTAAACCAGATCATGCGCCATGCGATCAGCGTGGTAGGACGAGCGTACCAATGGGCCACTGGCGACATGCGAGAAGCCGAGGCGTTCACCATCCTCTCGCAATTGCTCAAACTCTTCCGGTCGCCAGTACTTCATCACCGGGTGGTGATGCGATGTTGGCTGCAAGTATTGACCAATGGTGACCATGTCTACCTGGTGGGCACGCATGTCCTCAAGGCAAGTGAGCACCTGTTCGTAGGTTTCGCCCAAGCCCAACATGATTCCAGATTTGGTGGGAACGGTGGGGTGCTGCTGCTTGAATAGCTCGAGCAGCTTGAGCGACCAGGCATAGTCTGCGCCCGGGCGCACCTGCTTGTAGAGCGGGGCCACGGTTTCGACGTTGTGGTTGAATACGTCCGGCGGGGCGGAGGCCAGGACGTCCAATGCTCTCTCCATACGACCCTTGCCGCGAAAATCCGGTGTCAGAATTTCAATTTTGATGTTCGGGCTAAGTTCTCTGACGCGCTCGATGCAACGCACAAAGTGGCCGGCACCACCGTCGCGCAGGTCGTCGCGATCAACGGAGGTAATGACGACGTATTTCAGTCCCATATCGGCGATGGTCTGTGCCAGGTTCTCAGGTTCACTTTCGTCGGGAGGTAGCGGTCGGCCATGAGCCACGTCACAGAAGGAGCAACGACGGGTGCAGACTTCGCCGAGAATCATGAACGTTGCTGTGCCGCCACTGAAGCATTCATGGATATTCGGACACGACGCCTCTTCACAGACCGTCACCAGGCGACCGGCACGCAGCTTCTCCTTCAGCTTCGCTACCTGGTTGCCGGCGGGAAGGCGCACGCGAATCCAGTCCGGCTTGCGCAGGGTAGGGGCCGACGCATCAAAGCTGGCGGTGTTGCGTTTAATCTTCGAGGCTCCAGTTTGCTTGCGCAATGGTGCCACTTCGATATCCAATTGGTCGGTTGACGTGCTCATGCCGCTTCCGTTGTGTGTTCTTTAAGGGCTGGCAACTGATCGCCAGCAACAATGGGTTGTGTATTCAAAGCGTTTGCAAATTGTTGAATCAGGGTCGCGCTGACTTCTGAGTAGTCGTCAGATCCACCCAGCGATTTCATGTCGGTCACTTGCATACCGGCAAACCCGCACGGGTTGATGCGCAAAAACGGTTCCAGGTCCATAGCGACATTTAGAGCCAGGCCATGAAAGGTGCAGCCCTTGCGAACGCGCAGGCCCAGAGAAGCCACTTTCTGATCCGCGGCATACACGCCGGGTGCCTTCTCTCGTCGCTGCGCCGCAATCGAGAACTCGGCCAAGGTGTCGATGATGACCTGTTCGATCAGTGTGACCATCGAGCGAACACCAATATTGCGACGTTCCAGGTTGATCAAAGGGTAGGCAACGATTTGCCCAGGGCCGTGGTAAGTCACCTGGCCACCGCGATCAACATGGATCACTGGAATATCGCCCGGCGCCAATACGTGCTCCATGCCGCCGGCCTGACCGACCGTAAACACCGGCGGGTGCTCAACCACCCACAGCTCGTCCAGGGTGTGCTCGTCTCTGTGGTCAGTGAAGCGCTGCATTGCGCGCCACACCGGCTCATAAGGCTGGCGGCCTAGCTGGCGAACATTCAGACTTTGCGTTACAGCGTCCACAATACGTCTTCGCTGGCATGCAACTGCTGATAAATGATCTCGAGTTGATCTCGCGATTGCGCGGTCACCTCAATGGTGACAGATACAAACTTGCCACCAGAACTGGAACGGGCCCGCAAGTCATCTTTGCTGACCCCTTCGGCATGTTGCTCAACAATACGCAGCACTTTGTCTGCAAAACCGCTCTGGTCTCGGCCCATGACTTTGATCGGGACGCGACAGGGGAATTCGAACGGTGTGTTATCGCTGTCAAATACTTCGGATTGTGTTGGCTTTTCTTGCGTCATCATTCTTCAAACAGGCCATCGAACCATAATTCCATGCCGTCACCGAGTCGATGCCAGAAGCCACCTTCTGGGACCGCTGCAGTGGCGACCAGATCGCGCTCCGCGACGACTTCGCCATCGAGCGACACCTTCAGTGAGCCCAATACCTGGTCGGCCTCTATCGGCGCTATCAGCGGGTCAAGTATGTTCAATTGTGCATCCAGCCGTTCGTACTGACCGCGAGGAATGGTGATGTACAGCTCGTCGGCAATGGCCAGGTCAATTGACTCGGCCTCACCCTGCCAGACCTTGCTGTCGGCGATACGCTCACCAGCGCCATAGACTCTGTGGGTCTCGAAAAAACGGAAACCGTAGTTGAGCAGCCGCTGGCTTTCATCGGCCCGAGACTTTTCGTTGTCCGAGCCCAATACAACACTGATCAGGCGCATGTTGCCGCGCTTGGCTGACGATACCAGACAGTAGCCTGCCGCCTCAGTATGGCCGGTCTTCATGCCATCGACGGTGGCGTCGCGCCACAGCAGGGTATTGCGGTTGTGCTGGCGAATACCGTTGAAGGTAAACTCCTTGTCCGCATACCAGGTGTAGTAATCGGGGTGGTCTCGAATCATTGCGGCGGCCAGTTTGGCCAGATCTGCGGCGGTCGTTACATGGCCTTCAGCCGGCAGACCGGTAGCGTTGTAGAAGGCAGAGTTTTCCATGCCGAGTCGAACCGCATACTGGTTCATCAGGTCAGCAAAGGTGTCCTCACTGCCGGCGACATGTTCGGCCAGCGCTACCGATGCGTCGTTGCCGGACTGAATGATCATGCCTTTCAACAAGTCTTCGAGGCGAATTTTCTTGCCAACCTCGATGAACATTTTCGAGCCTTCGGTGCGCCACGCCTTTTCGCTGATCGTGACTTCGTCATCGAGGCTCAGCGAGCCTGTTTTCAGCCAGTCGAAAACAATGTATGAGGTCATCAGCTTGGTGATGCTGGCCGGCTCCAGGGCCAGGTCGACGTTTTCACTACTCAACACTCGACCGCTGTCAAAGTCGACCAGAAGGTGCGCGCGCGCGCCAATTGATGGTGCCGCCGGGATCGGTGTCTGAGCCAGCGCGGCTGCCGACAACAGGGGCAGTGACAGGGCGAGAATTAACTTGACGATCGAGTGCATAATTATGCCTGGTTGTTTATTGGCGTTGAACGAAGCCGGCTCAAGCAGTAGTGATTGCCAGATGCCGGATTGTTCTGTTCGATGTGCATGATGAATGGACGAACGTGCAAAGACGTTTATGTGGATGCCAGAGGCCCATTATTCAACAATTAGGCGTGGGCTGTCGAAGCCCAGGCGTTTCAGTTGGTCAATGGATTGGTCAGCATCGGTCAAAGAGTGCCATGGGCCGACCCTGACGCGATGCAAATCACCGGCCGCAGTGTCAGCAGATTCGACGTAGACCTCGTCAACTCCAGAGGACTTCAATGACTCGGCGATTTCATCGGCGCGTTGCTTGCCGGAGAAGGCCCCGGCTTGCACGATGTAGCTGACCGATTGTGGCCGGTCATCGGCGGGAGGGCTGGCCACAACCTCAACTTCTACCGGCGCGACCCCCTGTTTGACCATGTCCAGTTTGGCCGCCGCCGCCCACGATAGATCAATAATGCGCTGATCATGGAACGGGCCGCGATCGTTGACCCGAACGATAACCGAACGTCCATTTCCCAGATGCGTGACGCGAACATAACTCGGCAGTGGCAGCGTACGGTGAGCCGCGGACAGCGCATGCATATCGTAGGCCTCGCGGTTTGATGTCAGTCGGCCGTGAAAAGCCTTGCCGTACCAACTGGCGTTGCCTCGTTCCTTGTAGCCAGTGCCGTCAGCCAATGGGTGATAAACCTTGCCGCGTACGCGGTATGCTGGCGGGTTGCCGTGCTTGCTGCGTGATTCAGCGCGTGGTTTGGGCTCAACAATGGCTTCGACGATAGTCGGGTCGTCTGGTGGTCCATCGGTACCGGCAGGCACTTCATGCTGGTCGCGCGGGTCGGGGCGCGGCGGTGGCGCGCTGGAGCAGGCTGCCAGAGTCACAATGATTAAGCCAACAACTGCTCTCACTGCTGCAAATCCACTCCGGCTGCTTTTAGTGCTTGTGATAGCTGGTAAACGGCCATTGAGTACAGCTTGCTGTGGTTGTAGCGCGAGATCACATAGAAGTTTTTGTAGCCAAGCCAGTACTCCATAGCATCGAGCTGTTCAAGTTCAATCAAGGTGGCTAGTCGGCTTGGGTCGGCTTCAGCGGTTGGTTCAAAACCCCAGCTCAGTATTTCGTTGCTGGGCCATGTCGGGCTCAATGGCAGCTTGGTGTCCGCCGGGGGCTTGCCGTCGCCACTGAGCATCAGCGCAACCGGCTCGCCCTCAACCCAGCCGTGCACTGCCAGGTAGTTGGCAACCGAGAAAATTGCATCAGGGATGGAGCGCCAAAGGTCGCGTTGTTGGTCGCCGTCGCCATCGACAGAGTAGTGGCGATAACTGGAAGGAATGAACTGGCCCAGCCCCATCGCGCCGGCGTATGAACCCAGTATTTCGCTCGGCGGCAACTGCTCTTCTTCAGACAGAATCAGGAACTGCTCCAGTTCGCCTCGGAAAAAAGTGGCTCGCGGCGGATAGTGAAAGCCCAGCGTTACCAAGGCATCTAATACGCGGTGTTTGCCAGTGATATCACCGTATTGCGTCTCAACGCCAATGATGGCAGCGATGACTTCCACGGGAACACCAAACTTTTTTTCCGCTGCAGCAAAGGTATCGGCATGGCGGGTGTAAAAGTCGACCCCACCGCTGACTCGTTTGTCGGTCATGAAGATCGGCCGGTAGCGGTGCCATGGCAAACCCTCGGCGGGTCGGCGCATGGCCTTCAAGATATCTTCGCGAACCTTGGCATCGCGCAACAACGCTTCCACTTCAGCGGCGTCGAAGCCATGTTCATCAACCATGGTCGCGATGAATTGATCGGCACCCGGGTGTAGCGTCTCCAGTGAGTCGGCCAGCACCTGGGAGCTCGCTGCAAGCCAACATGCGCCGAACAGGGCAATGGCGGCTGCCGTGCGTCGAATGGGCACGAGGCGGCGTTGTCTATTGATCGGCAGATTGGTTCGCTGCATAAATCGAGAGGTCTCCATAAAGTGTGATATCACCGGGCCGACTAACGATACAGGATGCCCTTGTGAGTATGAATGGACATAAGCAGGCCGAAACCTGCCATTAGTGTGACAATCGACGTTCCGCCATAACTGACCATGGGTAAAGGCACGCCCACGACAGGCAATAACCCGGTCACCATGCCAACGTTGACCAACACATAGACAAAAAACGTCAAGCTGAGCGCGCCGGCCAACAGCCGCGAAAAATTGTCCCTGGCATGGTTGGCGATGTAAAGGCCTCGACCGATGATGCCAAGATACAGGAGCAACAATAGCGATACGCCGAGCAGGCCAAACTCTTCACCCAGCACCGCCAGAATGAAGTCTGTTGATCTTTCGGGCAGGAAATCGAGGTGCGATTGCGTACCATTCTGCCAGCCCTTGCCATAAATGCCCCCAGAGCCGACAGCAATTTTTGACTGGATGATGTTCCAGCCTTTGCCAAGTGGGTCACTTTCGGGGTCAAGCAGCATACGAACACGGTTGCGCTGGTACTCGTGCATGTATTGCCAGGCTACCGGGGCGCTGGCCGCCAATGTCACCGCAAAGCCGGTGATCCAGCGCCATGACAGGCCACCAAAATACAGCACGAAGGCGCCGCTAACGCCGACCAGCAAGGCGGTGCCAAGGTCGGGCTGCATGGCGATAAGGGCTGCCGGCAGGCCAATCAACGCACCGCTGGCCAACACCAATGGCCAGCGTGGGGGTAGTGACTGTGAGCTCAAAAGGGCAGCCAGCATCATCGGCAACGCCAGCTTCATGATTTCTGAAGGCTGAAAGCGCACGACACCAAGGTCCAGCCAGCGGTTGGCACCACGGCCCTCGCCCAGGACCAGGACCAATACCAGCATCAGGGCTCCGGCACCGTACAAATAGGGTGACCAAAGGCGGATCACGGCCGGGTTGATGCGGGCCAATGTGAGCATGGCAACGGCACCGATCCCCAGCCTTACGCCCTGGCGCACAACCGTACCAAAGTCGCCGCCACTGGCGCTATAGAGCACGAACAGGCCAAGGATCGACAACGCCAGCAAACCAAGACCGAGTGGCACGTCGATGTGTGGCCGGGCCAACAGGCTCCGCAGCGTATGCCGAATTAGCCTTACCCACTCGTTCATTGATTGTGATCCAACCAGTGTTCGATTAATTCGCGAGCAATCGGTGCTGCGACATGGGAGCCGCCGCCGCCGTGTTCAGCCACAGCAACCACCACCAATCGCGGGTCATCAACCGGCGCAAATGCGGTAAACAGGGCATGGTGGCGAAGATGAGCGGCGAGGGAATCGATATCGATTTCCTCCTCTTCATCGGCGCGGCCGATAACCTGCGCAGTACCCGTCTTGCCGGCGATGCGCATTCTTGGTGAGGCGATAGCCCGCGCTGTTCCCCGCGCGCCGTTGACTACGTAGTCCATACCCTCAATGACGGCCTGGTAGTGCTGTGGTTCGACATCATCACCAACGTCGTATCTGGGCCAATTCGGTTGTGTCACCAGACCATCGCGTTCGAAGCTGGAGACCAGGTGCAACTGATCGATGGTGCCGCGATTGGCCAATTGCGCGGTGGCGAACGCCAGCTGCAGCGGCGTAACAACAAAAAAGCCCTGACCAATACCTGAGATCACCGTCTCGCCAAGGTACCAGGGCTCATCGCGGGTCGCTCGTTTCCATTGGCGCGACGGAAGGATGCCGGTAATTTCGCCATTGAGTTCGATGCCGGTGGGCCGACCGAAGCCGAAGCGGGCAAGAAAATCATGGATGCGATCGATGCCAAGTTCCACCGCCAGTTGATAGAAATAGACGTTGACTGACTGTCCGATCGCTTCGGTCAGGGCGACTCTTCCATGGCCCCCTCGCTTCCAATCGTGATAAATGCGTTCGCGCTCCGGCAGCTGGAATTTGCCGTTGGATACAATTTCGTCGCTGGGCTTGCGTAACTTGTAGTGCAGTCCGGCCAGCGCGATAAATGGCTTCAATGTTGAGCCGGGCTCGTAGCCGCCCTGAACCGCCCGGTTGAATAGCGGCTTGCCTGGGGACTGCAACAGTTCGGCGTAATCTTGACGGCTGATGCCGTTGACAAAAAGGTTGGGGTCAAATGCCGGG
>BQJN01000088.1 GCA_021604725.1 Lysobacteraceae bacterium
CGCCAGTCCGAGAATGTACGGGAACCACGAAAATACGGATGCGAACGCCCCAGAGGTCAGTTCAACACCTTGAACGCCCGCCCCTGCAGCATGCGAACCGGTAATGATGATGACCAGAGCTGTGATCGTGCAGATCACAATGGTGTCCAGGAACGGCTCGTATAGAGCGACCAGACCCTCGGTAATCGGCTCATCGGTTTTCACCGCCGAGTGGGCAATTGAAGCCGAACCAATGCCTGCCTCGTTTGAGAACGCCGCTCGTTGAAAGCCAACAATCAACACGCCGATGATGCCGCCACGCATGGCCTCTGAATCAAAAGCGCCTGCAAAAATGGCACCGAAGGCAGCCGGAATCTGATCATAGTTCATCAGAATAATGAGCAAGCCAGCCGACACATAGATCACCGCCATGATCGGAACGATCTTGCTGGTGACGCGTGCAATCGAGCGAATGCCACCAATGATGACCACGCCAACGAGAATGGCAACGACCAATCCGAAGATCCAGCCCTTGTCCGCCAGGAAACTGCTGTCGCCACCGGTGATGACCACCAGTTGCTCCAGCGCCTGGTTAACCTGGAACATGTTGCCGCCTCCCAAGGCGCCACCGATACAGCACACGGCGAAGAAGACCGCCATGAATTTGCCGACCTTAACCCAGCCCTTTTCCGCAAACCCTTTCGACAGGTAGTACATGGGGCCACCGGAGACACTGCCGTCCGGGTTCTTGTTGCGATATTTGACGCCAAGCGTGCATTCGCAAAACTTGGACGACATGCCGAGGAAGCCGGCAACGATCATCCAGAATGTTGCACCGGGCCCACCCAGCGACACAGCGATGGCGACACCGGCTATATTGCCAAGCCCGACCGTCCCGGATACGGCAGTTGCAAGCGCCTGGAAGTGAGACACTTCGCCAGCAGCCTTCGGATCGGAGTAATCGCCTCGAATCAGGCGGAAGCCCTGGCCCATGCCACGCAGGTTGATGAAGCCAAAGTAGAAAGTGAAGATCAATGCGGCGATGACCAGCCACATCACAATCAGCTTAACGTCGGCACCGCCTGCCGAAATGGAATAAAAGATGGCGTTTGGTATGTCTACCAACAACCAGGAAAAATACTTCAGAACAGCGGCTTCACCTTCCTGCTGTGCCAACGCACTGCCGGATGCCAGCAACAGGCTTGCCGCCCAAAGCGATCGCTTCATGTTTGATCCTCTATTTGTGTGCTTATTCATCGCCCCTCGCCATCAATCCCCGCCAGATTGCGCGACCACCCGACAGCAGGGTTGCGGCGGTATGTTACACGATTCGAGGCCCCTTGGGGTTGCAACGGTTGCTACAATGGCGCGTTGACGCGAGCAATTAGTAACGAACGGAGACCACGGCATGGCATTGACAAGCACACCACCCCCGAATCTCGGTGACCCAGCCCCGACATTTGTTTTGCCCGGCGTGGACGGTCGTCGATGGGATCTCGACAGCGCTCGCGGCGAAAATGGTCTACTGGTGATGTTTATTTGCAATCACTGCCCCTACGTCAAATCCATTCAGGAAAAGTTGGTACGCGATTGCGGACGGTTGATGGACCACGGTATCGGCAGCATTGCCATCATGGCCAACGACCCCACTGACTACCCAGAGGACTCGTTTGAGAACATGGGAAAAGTGGCGCGACTATATTCCTACCCGTTTCCCTACGTGATCGATAGCTCTCAACAAGTCGCAAAAGCCTTCGGTGCAGTCTGCACGCCGGACTTCTTTGGCTATGACCGCGACTTGAAGCTTCGCTACCGAGGTCGCCTTGATGCGGCCGGTGCCAAACGTACCGATGAACCGATGCGGCGAGATTTGTTCGAAGCCATGATTCAGGTTGCTGAAACCGGCGAGGCACCTGCCGAGCAGATCCCCTCCATGGGTTGCTCGATCAAATGGAAGTAGGCGCGAGTTCTCAACTCTTCGGCCCGTTCTTGGGTCTTATCCCATTTCGTTCCGTTCGAAATGGAAATCGACCGCAGCGATACGGAGGTTGCCACTATGCGCTCGGCCTTCTGGACTTCGCTACGCTACGCCAACCAGGCCGGCGGGTCGGCTAGTCCTTCTAGCCTCTAACGACCTGCGTCGGTAGCGAGCGCGAGCATTGCAGAGATGGATTCCGGGTCAAGCCCGGAATGACGGGCGGTGTATCAGGCTGGTTGCATTTGACACCCGTTCGGCCCTGGGTTTTGGGCAGCCCATGCTCAGCAAAGTGTTGTCCATGGTGTGCCTCCATTAATAATGCAGGCTAGCAGCTTCGAAGCGGACCTGATAGACTATATATCTTTCCATTCGCTTAAAGAGATATATTGCCGTGGCTAGCACGCTTTTTACCTCAGAATCTGTGTCCGAAGGGCACCCAGACAAAGTTGCAGACCAAATTTCAGATGCGGTCCTGGACGCCATTTTGGAACAGGATCCCAAGGCACGCGTGGCCTGCGAAACGTTGGTCAAAACAGGCACGGCCATTATCGCCGGAGAAGTCACCACCTCAGCCTGGGTCGACCTGGACGACCTCGTTCGCGGCGTCATTTGCGATATCGGCTATGACAGTTCCGACATTGGCTTCGACGGCAACACCTGTGCGGTGATGTCCTTGATCGGCAAGCAATCCGGCGATATCGCCATGGGCGTCGACCGCACCAGCCCTGAAGAGCAAGGGGCCGGTGACCAAGGGCTGATGTTTGGTTATGCCAGCAACGAAACTGATGTTCTGATGCCAGCGCCGATCACCTATGCACATCGACTGGTGCAGCGACAAGCTGAAGTTCGCCGCGCCGGCACCTTGTCGTGGCTGCGACCAGACGCCAAGAGCCAGGTCACCTTCCGATACGAAGATGGCAAACCAGTCGGTATCGATGCGGTGGTCCTGTCAACGCAACATTCGCCGGACATTTCCATGGCCGACCTCAAAGAAGGCGTCATGGAAGAAATCGTAAAGCCGGTGCTTCCGGAGCAATGGCTCGATGCCAACACCCGCTACCACATCAACCCAACCGGCAAGTTCGTCATTGGCGGGCCTGTCGGCGACGCGGGGCTTACCGGACGCAAGATCATCGTTGATACCTATGGCGGCATGGCTCGTCATGGTGGTGGCGCTTTCTCCGGCAAAGACCCGTCGAAAGTCGATCGATCAGCGGCCTATGCGTGCCGGTACGTGGCGAAGAACGTCGTCGCCGCGGGCCTGGCCGACCGCTGTGAAATCCAGGTCTCCTATGCCATTGGTGTGGCGGAGCCGACTTCCATTTCTGTGACCACCTTTGGCACCAACAAGGTGGATGAAGCGGTGATCGAACGGGTCATACGCGACAACTTTGACTTGCGCCCTTACGGCATTCTGCAGATGTTGGACCTGATTCGTCCCATCTACCGCAAGACCGCCGCCTACGGCCATCTCGGCCGAGAAGATGCCGAGTTCACCTGGGAACATACCGATAAGGCTGAGGCGCTTGCCGCTGCAGCCGGCCTATAAATTCAGATCAACACATTTACAGCAGCGGACTATGCCGCTGCTCTTTAAGTAACTAGTTTACGGAGCTTATTGATGAGTACTACCGCACTTAAGAGCAAGAGTGACAACGACTACTATGTAGCCGATATGTCACTGGCCGACTGGGGCCACAAAGAGATCTCGATCGCCGAGACCGAGATGCCTGGCCTGATGTCCATTCGCGACGAGTTGGGCAAAGAGCAGCCGTTGAAAGGTGCCCGCATCGCTGGCAGCCTGCACATGACGATTCAGACCGCGGTGTTGATTGAAACACTGGTGGCGCTGGGCGCCGAGGTTCGTTGGGCCTCCTGCAACATCTTTTCAACGCAAGACCACGCTGCGGCAGCGATCGCCAACCAAGGGATACCTGTGTTTGCCTACAAGGGCGAGACGCTGGACGAATATTGGGACTATGCCCACGAGATCTTCGATTGGGGCAATGGCGACACCGCTAACATGATCCTCGACGACGGCGGCGACGCCACCTTGCTGATCATGCTCGGAACGCAAGCTGAAACCGATCTGTCAGTTCTCGACAACCCGGGCAGCGAAGAAGAGACCGCACTGTTTGCATCGATTCGACGCAAGCTGGCCGAATCTCCCAACTGGTACAGCAACGTCAAAGCCAACCTGCAGGGCGTCACCGAAGAGACCACCACCGGTGTCAAGCGTTTGTACGACATGATGAGTGATGGTTCACTGCCCTTCCCCGCCATCAACGTCAATGACTCGGTCACCAAGTCGAAGTTTGACAACCTGTATGGCTGTCGTGAGTCGTTGGTTGACGGCATCAAGCGCGCGACTGACGTGATGGTCGCCGGCAAGACTGCTGTGGTCTGTGGTTACGGTGATGTTGGCAAGGGATCTGCGCAATCGCTGCGCGGCCTCGGCGCCACCGTATGGATCACTGAGATTGACCCAATCTGCGCGCTTCAGGCCGCGATGGAAGGCTACCGCGTAGTCAACATTGATCATGACAACGTTCTGGAACAGGTGGACATCATTGTCACCGCAACCGGCAACTTTAATGTCTTGCGTCATGAGCATTTGATTCGCCTGAAGAACGAGGCCATCGTCTGCAACATCGGTCACTTTGACAACGAAATTGATGTGGCCAGCCTCAAGCAATACAAGTGGGACAACATCAAGCCGCAAGTCGACCACATTGAGCTGCCGAACGGCAAGCGTTTGATCCTGTTGGCCGAAGGCCGCCTGGTCAACCTCGGTTGTGGCACCGGTCACCCCAGCTTTGTTATGTCCAACTCATTCACCAACCAGGTGTTGGCACAAATTGAGCTGTGGACCCGCGGTGAAGAGTACAAGAATCAAGTGTACGTGCTGCCGAAGCACCTGGACGAGAAGGTGGCCCGCTTGCACCTCGATCGCATCGGCGCTCATTTGACGCCGCTGACCGAATCGCAAGCCAAGTACATTGGTGTGGAAACCGAAGGCCCTTACAAGCCTGACCACTACCGCTACTAGCAAGATTGGTCCCGCATTCGGTAGCGAGTGCGGGACCCTTGCCTCCATGCAAAAAGAGCCAGGCACAACAAAACAGACGTGGGCAACAAGGATTACGAGATGAGTTTGCCGATTTCATTTGAGTTCTTCCCTCCCAAGACCGATGAACAGCGCGTTGTTCTGAACAATGCCCATCGCCAGTTATCGGAATACAAACCAGAGTACTTCTCTGTCACCTTCGGTGCTGGAGGTTCGACCCGCGAGTTCACGCGCGATACGGTCATGGATTTGCACGAAAGGTATCAGAACGCCACGCCCCACCTGTCTTGCCTGGGCGCCTCAGTTGCCGAGATTGAGCAACTGTTAAATGACTATCGGGAGGCGGGCATCAATCGTCTGGTGGCTCTTCGCGGCGACATGCCCTCAGGCATGGCCAGTGCTGGCGAACTGAGATACGCCAACGAACTGGTCGAGTTCGCTCGCGCAAAGCACGGAAATCACTTCAACATCCAGGTCGCCTGCTACCCGGAATTTCACCCGCAGTGTGAAACTGCCGCCGCTGATTTGCGAAACTTCAAACGCAAGGTGGACGCTGGTGCCGATGGCGCGATCACGCAATACTTCTTCAACGCGGACGCCTATTTCCGTTTCGTCGACGATTGCACAGCTGTTGGCATCGATATTCCAATAGTGCCAGGCATCATGCCGATCACCAATTACTCGCAACTGGCGCGCTTTTCCGAGATGTGCGGTGCTGAACTGCCCCGTTGGTTGCGCAAGCGTTTGCGAGATTTTGGCGATGACCGCGCAGCCATCGCTAGTTTCGGCGTCGAATTCATCACTGACATGTGCCAGCGCTTGATCGATGGCGGAGCGCCCGGATTGCATTTCTACACCCTCAATCGTGCCAAGGCGACCAAACAGATCTGCCAAGGTTTGGGGTTAAATTCTGCCGAGTAGTAAATCGGCCGACCGAGCGGATACGTTCGCGTCTATAATGCGCGCCCATGAAACAACAATCGCTTATTCTTGTTCTGGCCGGGGCTGTAGCCGCGGCTAGTGGCCTGTGGGTTGCACTCAAGCAACAGCAAACAGACTCCACGCCGACTGTAGTTAACAACACTGTTTCGACCTTGCTACCGCAGCCCAAACCGTTATCCGAGTTTTTACTCGAGGATGGTCAAGGTCAGCCGTTCGGTGTCGACAATTTCAAGGGCGCATGGGACCTGGTGTTTTTTGGCTTCACTCACTGCCCCGACATCTGCCCCACCAGTCTGGCAACCATGGCGCAGGCTCGCTCCATCCTGGCCGATGCCGGGATGTCGCCAGATGACCTGCCCCGACTGAACTTTATCAGCGTCGATCCCATTCGGGACAAAACCGAAGACATCGCCAATTACGCCGCCTATTTCAAGGCCGATATTCGTGCAGCTACCGGCGCAAAAGAGCAGCTGGATAACCTTAGTCGGCAATTGGGCGTCGTCGCTTACGTGCCACCCGATGCCAGCGAACAAGGCAACTACAACGTCGATCACAGCGCGGCGATCATTATTATCGACCCACAAGCGCGCTATGCCGGCATCTACTCCGCCCCGCATGTGGCAACAGACATTGCCGAAGACTTCAAAAGGTTCACACAATGACACTCGGACAGCGCGCCTTTCTGTGGCTGCAATATCTATTGCCTCATCATGCAGTGTCACGTGTGGTTCGAGGCGCGACCCGAATCGGCTGGCGACCGATCAAAGCGCTGACCATCAAAAAGTTGGCCAGCGCATACCGAATCAATACCGACGAAGCGCTGCATGGTGCTGATGTCGATGCCTACAAGAACTTCAACGATTTCTTCACTCGCCAGTTAAAGCCGGGCTCGCGCCCCATCGCTGAAAGCCCGTGGGTCAGCCCTGCCGATGGCATCTTGAGCCAATTCGGACCCGTCAATGCTGGCGACCTGGTACAAGCCAAAGGCCACACCTACAGCGTCGAGGCGCTCCTGGGGCAACGCGATCAGTACAGCCAGCGGCTACAGAACGGCAGCTTCTTCACGGTCTACTTGTCGCCACGCGACTACCATCGTGTACACATGCCGGCCAGCGGCACGCGCATTGAGCAAAGAGACATCTCAGGTCGCCTGTACAGCGTAGCGGCCATTACCGTCGACAACATTCCTGGATTGTTCACGCGCAACGCGCGCCGCATCAGTCTGTTCGAGAACGACAATGGACAACTGTTTGCTGTTGTTTTAGTCGGCGCGATCAACGTCTCCAGCATGGATACGGTTTGGGACAATGACCCCACAATCAGTGCAAAAGTTGCCAAAGGTGACGAAATGGGTCGCTTTAACCTCGGCTCGACCGTCGTGGTGGTGAGCGAGCAATCAATTGATTTTGCTGACAATACTGCGCCAGGACAGGCCATAGCGCTGGGAAATGCCGTTGGCGAGTGACCTTTGCTGACAGAATGTGACATTTTGTGACACAATCCTCGATTCCAAAAACAACAATCGACGCAAAATGAGAGCGATTCAGCAGGTAAGTACTTCAAAAACAATGAACTCATTCGTTCGACTCATCGCCTTTGTCCGATCCATCGTGCTTCGTCGAGACCTGAAAATCGTGGAAAAATCCATCCGCGCCTTCAACGATCGACGCCGCGCTCAACTGGCTCAACTCCTGATGAAGGAGTTCGCCGAAGCAGGCAAGCTCAGCGACCCAACTCATTACGCGGATTCACCGCGCATGTACGCCCCATGGGGAACCGGTACACGCATGGCAATGGAACGCATGCGCTCAAACAATGAGCAGCTGAAACTGCGCGGCATCGCCCTTTGGATCGTTGTCGCCTTCAATGAGACCAGTCAATCCGAATACAAGGAGCTGGCCGGTCTACACCGCGACCTGGTGCGCCTGTCGCGGGAGCTGAAGTCGGTTTTACCGCCTCAAACGGGTTCGCTACAAGCTGCCTGATCGGGTCCTGCCGACAACGGACAATGGCGTAGAAAATCGCAAGCAAAGGTGCGGAACCAGTCTCCGATAACGGGCGCTTCGTCGCGCCCATGCGCCCTTACAGCGTTCCGGCTATTGATTTCCTGACGTAGCGCCCCCTATAACAAGGTTGTGTTGTAAATAACGAGCGAGTAACCGCCCATGCTGAGTCTTGTCGTATTGTCCGCAGTCCTGGCACAACAGCCTTTGCCAACACTGGATGAGTTGGCCGCTGAGCACGACCTGGTCGCCATCACCCAACAAATCGACATCAACTACGACATGGTTCGGGATTTCCCCAAGGAAGGCCATGGCCTGTTGCGCGTGTTGATCGCTTACAAAGGAACCGAGCGCGGCGAACTCATTGAAGTCAGGGAAAAAGGACTTGAGCCCTTTCGCTGCTATTACCCGGATTTCGAGAACGAAGGCAATCGCTACCTGGTCTTCCTCAACAAGACAGACGACGAACAATACCAGGGCGTGAAACCCACTTGCCAGCTGCCGCTGTTGGTCACCGCAGACAACGCCTATGCCTTGCTCTATCCGGTGGCGGGGGTTGCTGTAGATTCATCGCTTGCAAGCCGCCAAACCTACGCCGATCCGGCTGCCTATCTAATGATGGACGATTTGACCCATGAATGGATCGACCAACAGCTGGAAGCCGGCTATATACGGGTAGAAGACGACCATGACTATGCACTCGGACCAGAACGAGTGATCTATACGCAGGGCATTGATGTCACCAGTCTTCGAGGCTTGTTGTTCCCCGACAGTAGCGACCAGTAGCCAATCAGCCCGGCTTGACGCGTTGCGACTTGCGACGCGCCGCGAAAAAGTCACGCAGAATCTGACTACATTCATCAGCCATGACGCCACCGGTGACGTCCACACGATGGTTGTGCTGGTCTGAAATCAAGGTATCAAATACGCTGCCTGCCGCGCCTGTCTTTGGGTCAAATGTTCCGAACACCACCCGAGCAAGCCTGGCGTGCACAATGGCGCCAGCGCACATCACGCAGGGTTCCAAAGTGACATAGAGTGTTGCGCCGGGCAGCCGGTAGTTACCAACTGCAGCGCAAGCCTGGCGCAGTGCGACAATCTCGGCGTGCGCGGTGGGGTCACAATGATCGATCGGCGCATTGCCACCCCGCCCCAATACCCGATCGCCATCGACGACCACCGCACCAACTGGCACCTCCGACCTGTCTCCAGCCTGCTTCGCCAGCGCCAGAGCGTGCCCCATCCAGTGGGCATCAAGCGCGGCAGCTACTCCCATTCGATGGTCGCGGGTGGCTTTCCGGAGATATCATAAACAACTCTAGAAATACCGTTTATCTCATTGATAATTCTACGAGAAACGTGATCCAAAAACTCGTAAGGAAGATGTGCCCACCGTGCGGTCATGAAGTCTACGGTCTCAACGGCACGCAGTGCGATGACATGATCATAGCTGCGCCCATCGCCCACTACGCCTACTGATTTGACGGGCAAGAACACGGCGAACGCCTGACTGACCCGATCGTACAAATTGTGGCTGCGCAGTTCGTCGATGAATATTTGATCAGCCCGCTGCAAAAGCTCGATGTACTGAGGTTGAACCTCTCCGAGCATGCGGACGGCCAGGCCAGGACCTGGGAATGGGTGTCGGAACACCATTTCCTTGGGCAAGCCCAATTCGACACCGATGCGTCGAACTTCGTCCTTGAACAGCTCGCGTAAAGGCTCCAGCAACTTCAGCCGCATGCGCTCGGGCAGGCCGCCGACGTTGTGATGAGACTTAATAACGTGGGCTTTGCCGGTGCGTGAACCAGCCGACTCAATGACATCAGGATAGATGGTGCCCTGTGCCAACCACTTGGCATCGTTGAACTGACGGGTCTGCTCTTCAAAGATGTCGATAAACAAGCCGCCAATGATCTTGCGCTTTTTCTCTGGATCGCTTTCACCAGCAAGCGCCTGGTAGAAGCGGTCGGCGGCATCTACTCGCACCACCTTCACGCCCATATGCTCGGCCATCATGGCCATCACCTGGTCGCCTTCCTGCCAACGCAGCAGGCCAGTATCGACGAAGATACAGGTCAGTTGGTCGCCAATCGCACGATGCAGCAGAGAGGCCACAACGGAAGAGTCGACACCGCCAGACAGACCAAGAATTACGTGGTCGTTACCAACCGACGAGCGAACCGACATGACCGCGTCATCCACAATCTCGCCAGCGGTCCACAAGCCATCACACTGGCAGATGGCGAACAGGAAATTGGACAGCAATGCCTCACCCTTCAAGGTATGCGTCACCTCGGGATGAAACTGAATACCGTAATAGTGGCGCGAGGTATCAGCGACGGCAGCGATAGGAATGGAGCGCGTATCGGCGCATACATCAAAGCCTGGCGCGACCTTTTCAACGCGATCGCCATGACTCATCCAAACGTCGAGCAGACTCTTGCCATCGGCATCCTGGTGATCTTCAAGATCCTGCAGCAACGGGTTGCTTTGCAAAACCCGGACCTGGGCGTAGCCAAATTCGCGGTCCAGTCCGCTGACCACCTCGCCACCGAGTTGACTCATCATGGTCTGCATGCCGTAACAGATGCCCAACACCGGCACGCCCAATTCAAAAGTTGACTGCGGCGCCACCGGCTTGTTGTCGGCATTCACCGACTCCGGACCGCCGGACAGAATGATGCCGCGTGCGCCGAAATCGCGAACCTCTTGCTCGCTCACATCGTAGGGGTAGATCTCACAGTAAACCCCCAGTTCTCGTACACGCCGCGCGATCAGTTGCGTGTACTGCGCGCCAAAATCCAGAATCAGAATACGATGCTGATGAATGTCCATGGACATGGCTCCTCTGTTAACTAGTCGACCTGATAATTCGGCGCTTCCTTGGTAATAGTCACGTCATGGACGTGACTCTCGCGCATACCGGCATTGGTCACTCGTACAAACTCAGGGCGCGTGCGCATGGCGTCGATGTCGCTGCAACCGCAGTAACCCATGGATGCCCGCAAGCCACCAATCATCTGATGGATGACACCCGCCAGCGGCCCTTTGTACGGCACACGGCCTTCAATCCCCTCTGGGACCAGCTTGTCGGCTGACTCCCCTTCCTGGAAGTAGCGATCGCTGGACCCTTTCTGCATTGCCCCCATCGAGCCCATGCCACGGTAGGATTTGTAGGACCGACCGTGAAAAAGCTCGACCTCACCCGGTGCCTCTTCGGTGCCAGCAAACAGGCTACCGAGCATGGCACAACTGGCGCCTGCAGCGATGGCCTTGGCCAGGTCGCCGGAAAACCGCATGCCGCCATCAGCAATCACTGGCACGCCAGATTTGGCCAGCGCTTCGGCGGCGAGGTTTACGGCAGTGATCTGCGGCACTCCGACCCCAGCGACAATGCGTGTCGTACAAATGGACCCAGGGCCAACACCAACCTTAACCCCATCAGCTCCGGCCTCAACCAATGCCAGTGCACCCTCGCCGGTGGTCACGTTGCCACCAACAACCTGCAAATCCGGGAAGTTCTTTTTAACCCAGGTAACGCGGTCCAGCACGCCTTGGGCATGGCCGTGCGCGGTGTCTACTACGACAACATCTACGCCCGCCTCAATCAGTTGCTCAACGCGCTCAGCGGCATCGCCACCCGCTCCCACAGCAGCGGCGACCAACAGTCGTTCCTGGCTGTCTTTACAGGCATCGGGGTAGTCCTTGGCCTTTTGGATGTCCTTGACCGTTACCAGGCCTCGCAGTTGAAATTGGTCGTTGACCACCAGCACCTTCTCGATGCGGTGCTTGTGCAGGAGCGACTGGACTTCATCCTTGGCAGCATTTTCACCGACTACGACCAGCTTGTCTTTGCGGGTCATGATGTTGCGAACCGGATCGTCCATACGAGTTTCAAAACGCATGTCGCGACTGGTGACGATGCCGACCAGTTCTTCACCGTCAACCACCGGCACACCTGAGATGCCATGGCGGCGGGTAATGGCCAGCACGTCGCTGATGCTGGTTTGCGGCGTCACCGTGATCGGATCTTTGATGACACCAGACTCGAATTTCTTGACCTTGCGAACCTCTGACGCCTGTTGCTCGGGCGTCATGTTCTTGTGAATAACGCCAATGCCGCCTTCCTGCGCCATGGCAATCGCCAGCCGCCCTTCAGTCACCGTGTCCATGGCTGCTGAAACCAATGGAATGTTCAGTGAGATCTCGCGAGTCATACGTGTCTTGAGAGACACATCCTTGGGCAGCACATTGGTATGCGCAGGCACCAGCGAAACGTCATCAAAAGTCAGCCCTTCAGTCTTGATCCGCATAACTACACGCTCCACGACTTTGCGAAAAATAAAACAGACCATTATACGGCAAGCACCTGGACACTGTCGCGATCTTTTCAAAGATGACGCGAGAGAGCTTTTGCAGTACCTTGGAACAATTCACAGCGACGACTTGCAAGGCTCAGCAATGACGAAATGGACCCCCTACCCGTACCCCTCCTTTGGATTCAGCGCCGATAACCTGGCCGAACACTGGGACATTTTGCATGCGGGAGATACGGAGCCTTTTCCCGATGCCGAGCGAGTCGAACAACTGCGCAACGACTATTCCGAAATCTCAGGTCAGCTCGACGGGCACGACAGCAATGACATTGCCGCAACCTTGCAGGCGGCCTGGGCCGCATTCCACAACGGCGATTTTGCCAGCGCCGCTGAGCTCGGACACAGCATTGGCACCATTGGCGCGCCAGTAGCGGCCAAAGCCACTGGTATCTACGCGTCTCGCCTGGCTGACGATGATCAAAGGCTCGCCTTGCTGGGCGATGAGCTGGAGACTATACAGACGGCAGCCGATGCCATGGCGAATGAAGCCAACGCCCACTACTTCCTGGCCTTCCTGCTTGGACGCTACTCACAGGAAATTTCAATCGCCAAAGCGCTGACCGAAGGCCTGGCCGGTCGTGTTCGCAAGGCACTCGACCATGTGCTCGAATTGAGGCCTGACCATGCCGAGGCGCAAACTGCTCTGGGCGTCTATCACGCGGAGATCGTCGACAAGGTCGGCGGGCTGGTCGCCAAACTAACCTACGGCGCGAACCCGCGTGATGCCAAATCGCATGGAACAAAAGCGCTGGAGCTGACCCCAAATGCGCCAATCGCATGGATTGAGTACGGCAATATCCTGCTGATGACCGATGGCGACAAAGCCATGGATGAAGCGGTCGAAGCCTATGAAAAGGCCGCATCAATGGAGCCCAACGATGCTATGGAAAAGTTGGATATCCAATACGCGGCAGAGCAAATCGAAGACGAGTAATCAAAGCCTGCCACGGACGGCGTTAGCTCAAAAAAACGTCGGCCTCAGCCCGGGCAGTCCTCATACAAGATGACGACATCAGCCGGCGCCTCTGGCACCGCCTTCCCAGGGCTGATCTTGCCACTTTGACGCAATAGCAACTCATCACGATGGATGTGAATCTGATCGCCATCGTGGGTTTGCACATACGTGCCGTTGGTGCTTCGGTCGGTCAATATGAAATTGCCCTTGCGGAACTCAATCATTGCGTGATTGCGTGACACCCAAGCCGCCTCCACGATGACATCGCTGTTTTGATCGCGTCCCAACAGAATCGGCGGCGAGGTTTCCTTCACCACGAAACTCAGAGCACCGAGCTTTAACTGCATGACATGGTTGGACTCGGGAATGTCCAGATGGATGGCACGCGATACCAGAGTCACGTTGGAGGTATCCTCCTGCCATTGCACATCCACGATCTCAATCGGCAGCAATTTGCCGCGAACCCGCGTCTTTCCCAGTTCGCGGGTTCGTATGGCTGAACCCAGAGGAAATTGTTCGATCGTCGACGCCGTGGTCACAATCTGCTCGCGTTTGGCCAGACCAGCCATCCGTGCCGACACATTAACCGCGTCACCGTAAACATCACCATCTCGATCCAGCGCCTTGCCACAGTGCAAGCCGACCCGAATCGCAATCTGCTCTCGGGACAACTCAATATCGCTGCTCACCGCCTGCTGCATGCCAATGGCCGCTTCCACCCCCTCAATCGCACTGGGGAACGTCACCATGATCTCATCACCGATGGTTTTGATGACGCGCCCGCAGTTGCTCTGCGCCACTTGGCCCAGCATCGACAATATCCGGTCGATGATGCGATGGGCCGTTTCGTCGCCAAACTGTTCAAACAGCTGGGTCGAACGGCAGACATCGGCAAATAGGATGGTTTGTTTTTTGCCGTCGCTCATAGGTCGATTGATAATAACTGATTCAGTGGCTGCTTGTAGCTTATGTATCTGAGCGCTGTTCTGCCAACGAATTTAACGCCTTGTAAACATCTTCGGTGCAAGGCAACACCGTCGTTGCAGCATCAGCCAATGGTGTATAACAGTCAGCGCCTACCACGCGTTCTATGGCTGGTAGTTGCCGCAAACCCTCAACCAAAGCGGTGTATACCCCTTCACCAACGCCCGCGCTGCGACGGCCTTCGTCGAGAATAACAACGCGACTGACGCCCTCAACGTTATTCACAATCCACTCGCCATTCAATGGCACCAACCAACGAAGATCAAGCACTCTGGCGCGCAGGCCAGTGTTTTCCGCCCATCTTCTCGCCGCCTGCAGCGCCATTGGCACCCCATTGCCGTAGGTCACGATAACAGCGTCAGTGGCCTCAGGCTCATAAACACGCCCTTCGCCAATCTCTATCGCCTTGCCAGGTTCCGGATAATCGAAACACCACTGGTTATCCCCCGGTTGATGCAAATCCTTGGTCATATACAGCGCGATCGGCTCAAGGAAGGCACTAACGCGCCCATCGACCATGGCCAGCGCCATCAAGGTGCGCATCATCATCACCGCATCGTCGCCGCGTGATGGACACGCGACCGTCAAGCCCGGAATGTCTCGCAACGCAGCAATGGAGTTGTCGTTGTGGAAGTGGCCGCCAAAGCCTTTTTGGTAACCAAGGCCGGCAACCCGCATCACCATCGGGTTTCTAAACTGATTGTTGGAGAAAAACTGCAGTGAACAAGCTTCACCGCGAATCTGATCACAAGCGTTGTGGTAATACGCCAGATACTGAATCTCCGGGATCGGCAACATACCCATATTGGCGTATCCCTGCGCCAAGCCGAGAATGGTTTGTTCATCCAGCAGCGTATTGAATACTCGCTTGCCACCGAATTTCTGTGCAAGCCCACGCGTCACGGTATAGACCCCGCCCTTCTGGGCAACGTCTTCACCGAAAATCAATGCTTGCGGGTACTTCACCATCATTTCGGTCAGTACCCGGTTGATCTGGATCGCCAGGTGCTTGGGGGGCTGGTTTTCCGGCAAGGCACGCAGGCTGCCAAAGTATTTCACGCGCTCGGCTGCGAAATCGTCACGTTCAGCTTCGATCCGCACCTTAAATGGCGAGTACGGGGCCAGTGGTTCACTCACCTCAGCCAGACTCACCAGCTTGGGTTCCAGCGAAGCCCGATCGGCCGCCTCGAAACAGCGGCTGCGAATTGATTCGTACGCAGAAACGATGCGCTCACCTGACCAGCCCGCTGCGTGCAACAGACGTGCACTGTGTAGCAGTGGGTCACGCGCCTCGGCTGCTTCCAACTCGCTGAGTTTGCGGTAATCAACCTCGAAATCGGTACCGGCGTGGCCGAGTAATCTAACGGTCTTCAAGTGCAGGAACACAGGCTCTCGTCGCCGCCGACAATGCTCAACGGCTGCTGCAATAACAGGCCAGGCCTGTTCGCTATGCAAACCGTCCGCCGCCATATAACGCATGCCTGGACGAGATGAAAAGCTGGATTCAATCCAACCGCTGGGCGTTCGCACCGAGATACCCCAGTTGTTGTCCTCACAAACGATCAACAGCGGTACCGGCAAACCCTGATGTCGCGTCCATTGAACGGCATTGAATGCCCCTTGCGCGGTCGAGTGGTTGCAACTGGCATCGCCAAGACTCACCACCGCAATGCTGTCATCAGCGATTGGCAAATCGTGACCGACACGACGTGCGTGCTCGATGGCCAGTGCGGTACCCACCGCCTTTGGCAACTGACTGGCGATGGTGCTGGTCTGCGGCAATACCCAACCGGGCCTTGAGCCCCAGACTTTGTGCCGACCACCGGACGCCGGATCAGAAGCCGCAGCAGCAAAACTAAGCGCCGAGTCCATGATCGGATCGACGCCGACCTTTCTCAGCCGCTCCACCATAAACCCGCCACTGCGATAATGCAGAAAGGCCGGGTCTGTGTGTCGAGTCAAATGACCCACCAGGGCATTGGCCTCGTGGCCGGAACTACCGATGGTGTAAAACACGCGGTTCTGCAAACGCAGCACGCGCGCCATCAGGTCCAGGTGGCGCGTCATCATCTGCGACTCGACCAGCTGTTCCAGCGTGGCCAAGTCCAGCCCGCTGTGATTGAGCTCAGCGCGCAGCGCAGGATCAGCCCGATCCGCACTACCAAGTTGCCGCGCGAAGTCTACAAAATTGCCGTCAACAATTTCAGCCCGATTGATTTGTTTGCTTTGCGGACCGGGTGCCGCTGGTGCGATCGCCATGCCCTGTTAAAACGCGTTCAGACCAGTTAGCTCGCGGCCAACTACCAATTCATGAACGGTCTCAGTGCCCTCGTAGGTGATGACGCTTTCGAGGTTCAACATGTGGCGCACGGGGGAATGCTCGACGGTAATGCCGGCACCGCCCAACAGGTCGCGAGCATCGCGCGCAATGTCGATGGCCATACGGCAGTTGTTCCACTTGGCCATTGACACCTGCGCCGGCTGCATCTTGCCCGCATCCTTGAGTCGACCCAATTGCAAGGACAGCAATTGAGCGGTGGTGATGCGTCGTGACATGTCAGCAAGGCGACGCTGTGCCGTTTGCGTTGCTGCCACCGGGCGATTGAACAACTCACGCTCGAGGCTGTAATCCAGCGCCTCGGTAAAACAGGCAATGGCGGCTCCAATCGGCCCCCAGGTGATGCCATACCGAGCCTGCGTCAGGCAAGACAAGGGCCCTTTGAGGCCAACCACATTCGGCAGCCGGTTGGCTTCTGGCACCCGCACGTTGTCGAAATACAGCTCGGAGGTCACCGACGCGCGCAGCGAAAACTTGCGTTTGATCTCCGGCGCACTGAAGCCTTTCATGTCTTTCTCGACAATGAAGCCCATGATGCCGTCTTCGGTATGCGCCCAGACAATAGCAATGTCGGCAACACTGCCGTTGGTGATCCACATTTTCGACCCGTTAAGGATCCAGTCGCCGCCATCTTTCTTGGCGTGCGTTTTCATCGCTGCCGGGTCTGAGCCACCATGTGATTCGGTAAGACCGAAACAGCCAATGGTTTCGCCCTGAGCCATGGAGGGCAGCCAGCGCTCTTTCTGCTCATCCGACCCAAAGGTGTAGATCGGGTACATGCAGAGGCTAGATTGCACCGACGCAAAACTGCGCAGGCCACTGTCGCCGCGCTCCAACTCCTGGCAGATCAGGCCGTAGCTGACGCTATTCATGCCAGCACAACCGTAGCCTTCCAGCGTACAACCGAGAATGCCAAGGTCAGCGATTTCCTTGATCAACTCATTTGGGAAATAGTGCTTGTCGAAGGCATCAGGAATCAGCGGCAATGCACGTTCGTCGACGAAGCGCGCCACAGCCTCCTGGACCATGCGCTCTTCTTCGCTAAGCAACGAGGTAATGTCAAAAAAGTCTTCGCGATTAATACGGCTTTGAAAGCGTTTCTGCGGCTGCTTGGATTCGCCCATCGGATCAGTTTTCCCGAGTGTTCAGTACAAACCGTCCATTGTATCCGAAGCAAAGCTCACTAGCGATGTTTGCGACCATGAATCGTCCAGCGCCGGTGGGTTCTGATGCGGCCGAATTCCTTGGCTATCTATTCGTTGGCGACGCCATGGGGAACGTGACCAGTAGCCACTTCCGTCGCCGAGCTCCGGCAATGGCTAACCTGATCATCGAAGAAGATATCTGCGGCAAACGCCTTGAGAAAGGCCGCCTTGTCTCGTCCCCCAAGAAACAGGGCCTCGTCGATTCGAATGCCCCATTCGCGAAGGGTGAGAATAACGCGCTTGTGGGCGGGTGCCGATCGAGCGGTGACCAAAGCCGTACGAATTGGGTTGTTCTCGGCCCGGTGCGCTGACTGAATTCTGTGGATCGCCTCCAGCACAGGCTTGAACGGGCCGCCGGCCAATGGCCGCATCGCTGACCGATGCTCGTTATCACTAAAGGCCTGTAACCCCTTTTCCTTGAATATGCGTTCAGATTCATCAGAGAACAGCACTGCATCGCCATCAAAGGCAATGCGAAGCTGCTCCTGCGGGGATTGTTTCGCAGTGCCCGGCAAAATTGTGGCGGCCGCATACCCAGCCTCTAGCGCGGCCTTGACGTCAGCGGTGTCAGTGGACAAAAACAGGTGGGCACCAAACGGTGCAATGTATCGCCAGGGACTCAGTCCATTGGTAAATGCGGCGCGCACCACGTCCAGCTTGTAGTGCTGGATAGAGTTGAATATGCGCAGCCCGGTATCGCCACTGTTCCTAGATAGCAGAATAACTTCCACCCGAGTCGTGGTATTGCCCAGGTCATTCAGGCCCAGCAGCTTTTTGACCAGCGGAAACGCGACACCTGGTGCCAACACCTCATCTTCGTGCTCGATTTGAAAGCTGGCATAGCTGTCCAGCCCCTCATCGACAAATACCTTGTGGCTGTCATCCAGGTCGAACAAGGCCCTGGACGAAATGGCAACAACCAGCTCTGGCAGAGGCTCAGTCAAAGTCAGCGTAGAAAACAGTGTCGGCCATGATTACGGCCTGGTAGGCATCGACAATTCCGTGCCCATAGACGTGATTCGGAATAGCAGTCGGCCCCAGCCCGCCGCAGCCTTGGTCGCTGGTTTTCGGGTCAGCAGTCACTGCAAGTAAATGGTCCACAGAAGTGGTGTCGCCGATGAGCTGTGGGTTCTGCGCCAGCACCAATGCAATTGTGCCAGCAACGTGAGGCGCTGCTGCACTGGTTCCACTACGGCTTGAGTAATCCCCCAAGGCATCAGTCGTTCTGACACCGGAACCGGGTGCAACCAGCTGAGGTTTGAGCAACGTTTCGCCTCCTGAGACCACAGGCCCGCGCCCGGAGAATGAACTGATCACTGAATTCATGCCGACTGACCCGACGGCCATCGATCCGGACAATATCGCCGGCGGTGTCTGAATCGAGCCGCAGCTGCTACCGGCGTTGCTGGCCGCTGCTACCACGACAATCCCCGCCGCCAACGTGACGTCAACGGCGTCTTCCAAAAGATCAATTTGCCCCGCATCACAGCCCTCTGAAACCGGACAGCTCCATGAGTTGCTGATCACATGTGGCGCTCTTGAAGGATCAGCATCGCTGCCATCGGTACGGGTCGGCGCCAAAAACCACTCAAAGCAGCGAAGATAGCTATCCAACGACCCAATGCCGAGCTCGTCCATGTTGCGACAGGCAATCCATTGGGCACCCGGCGCGACACCCAGCTCTTCGCCCGGCAAGCCAGCTACTATCAGCCCCAAGGTACTTGTACCGTGCCCGTGTGGATCAGCGGGTTCAGCTAACGGCGACCCGCAGTCGTTAACATCGCAGGCGGCATCAAACCAGTTAAAATCATGCGGATCTTCGGTCGCTACAAAGCCCCGGTAGCGGCTATGAATGGCCGGGTGTTGATAGAACACGCCAGTGTCAGCCGTACCAACGACAATGCTCTGCCCTGTGTTTTCAAGCGCCCATACGCGATCAGCACCAATCATGGCAATATTCCACTGCGGTACTCCGCGAGACTGCGATGAAGACACCGGCTCAGGCAGACGGTTTCGATAACGCTTGTTGGCAATTACGTCCGCTACACCCGGCATCTTGCGGATTTGATCAACTTGCGCTTGCGAGGCGCGAATGAATACAGCATTCACAATCCAGTACGGCCGGTACTCAATCGCTCGTGCGTCGAGGTAGGACACAATATTTTGTTGCGAACGGTTTGCGTGAGACTTAAGTTGCGAATGCACGGCCTTTAGCCTGTCAACGCGCGACATGTCGGCTGCTACCGTGTTGATGACCGTCTTGGAATCAAGGACAACGATATGGCCGTCGACCATGGGCGCAGCAACAGCCTGGAATATCGCGAACGAAAATCCGATGAAAACCGCAATAAACAGCTTGTGAGCAAAGAACTTCAATTGCTCTTTGCTCCAGTACTAGAAAACAAACTGCTCATTCAAAATACGCTCTTCGAGGTTGTGTTCGGGGTCGAACAGCAACTGCAGGCAATGCTCCTTCGACTCGCTAATCTCCACATATTGTACATCGCGAACCTCTGTCGCATCGGCAGTAGCACTGACCGGCCGTTTTGCTTGTTCGATAACCTCGAACCGGACCGAAACATCTCTCGGTAACAAGGCGCCACGCCAGCGCCGCGGGCGGAACGGGCTAATTGGGGTAAGTGCCAGCAGATCAGCGCCTAATGGAAGAATTGGACCGTGTGCTGAGAGGTTGTAAGCTGTGCTGCCTGCAGCGGTAGCCAGAAGAATACCGTCGCAAATCAATTCCGGAATCTTTTCACGACCATTAACCAGCACGCGAATTTTTGCTGCCTGACGAGTTTGGCGCAACAGCGAAACCTCATTAATCGCCAGCGCGCTGTGCACTACCCCCTCAGTATCGGCCGCTGTCATCTGCAATGGCCTGAGATTGGCCTTTTGAGCTTTCCCTATACGTTCAACCAGGCCTTCCTCAGCATAGAGGTTCAGCAAAAAACCAATCGCCCCCTTCTTTAGCCCATAGATGGGCGTACCGGTTTCAAGAAAGCGATGCAGGGTCGCCAACATGTGGCCATCGCCACCGATAGAGACGATGACCTCCGCTTGATCAACAGGAACGTTACCGTATCGTTCGACTAGACGACCCGCCGCCTCACTGGCGCGGCGGGTGTCATCGGCTACAAACGCCAGTTTCATCGGCGCGTGTTTCGGACCAGTTGGTCAAGCGCTCGCAGGGCCACCGATACAGTGG
>BQJN01000089.1 GCA_021604725.1 Lysobacteraceae bacterium
GCTCTTGTGTTCGGATCGGGTGACTACTCCATGCGCATCTGGCTGGACCCGGACAAGGCCGCCGCCCGCAACTTGACTGCCAACGACATCGTAAATGCGGTTCAGGAACAAAACATCCAGGTGTCAGCAGGTTCAATCGGAGCCCCACCGCAACCTGGCACGTCGAGTTTTCAGTTGCCCATTAGCGTTAGGGGGCGACTCGAAACACCCGAACAATTTGAACAGATCATCGTCAAAGCCGGCAGCAATGGTGAGATTACACGTCTGGGTGACATTGCCCGAGTTGAGCTTGGTGCCAGCGAATACGCCTTAAGATCGTTGCTCGATGGCCAACAAGCCGTAGCCATACCGATTTTTGAATCACCCGGCGCCAACGCGGTACAGCTTTCAAATGATGTGCGTGCAAAAATGGATCAATTGTCCGAATCCTTCCCGCAAGGGGTGGATTGGGAAGTGGTATACGACCCAACGGTATTTGTGCGCGACTCAATTGCTGCCGTAGTCAGCACCTTGTTGGAGGCGGTCGCTCTGGTTGCACTCGTCGTGATTGTGTTTCTGCAAACCTGGCGGGCATCGTTGATTCCTCTGATCGCCGTACCCGTTTCAATCGTTGGTACTTTTGCCGTTCTGTGGCTGCTGGGCTTTTCCATTAACGTCCTAACCCTTTTCGGCCTGGTGCTGGCCATTGGCATCGTGGTCGATGACGCCATTGTGGTGGTCGAAAATGTCGAACGGCATATCGAGAATGGTGAGCCTCCACTGAAAGCCGCCCATCGAGCGATGGAAGAGGTGTCGGGGCCGATCATTGCGATCACTTTGGTACTGGCTTCTATCTTTGTCCCATTGGCTTTTCTCGGCGGCGTAACCGGCGAGTTCTATCGACAGTTTGCGGTCACCATTGCCGTATCTGTCGGCATCTCGGCGATCAACTCCCTGACTTTGTCCCCTGCACTTTCAGCCGTTTTGCTGCAGGCCCACGATGCACCCAAGGATAAACTCGGCCGTTGGATCGAGAAGGGGCTTGGCTGGTTCTTCCGCCCCTTCAACAAACTATTCGCCCGATCAGGTGAAGCCTACGGGCGGAAGGTGGCGACAAACACCGGCCGTAGCAAAAGATTGTTGTTCATCTACGGTGTGTTGCTGGTGGTCTGTGTCATGGCCTTTCGTGCCGTACCAGGGGGATTTATTCCAACGCAGGACAAGCAGTATTTATTTGCTGGTGTGTTGATGCCGGAGGGCGCTTCGCTCGACCGCACTGAAGCTGCAATTCAGCAAATGTCGCAAATCGCACTAAATACGCCGGGGGTCGATCACGCCGTCGCCTTCCCTGGTCTGAACGCATTGCAGTTCAGCAACACCCCGAACATGGGCACCGTGTTCCTTCCGCTGGAGGGATTCGATACTCGAGAAGAGCTTGCCCAGGACATTGCTATTTCATTGAGCGGCCAGTTCAGTCAAATCAAGGAAGGTTTGGCGTTCGCCTTCATGCCACCACCTGTGCTCGGTTTGGGCAACGCGGCGGGGTTTGAAATGTATGTACAGGATCGCGGTGGCCTGGGGTTTGGCGAGTTGAACAACCAGGTACAGGCATTGGCAGCGCGGCTTCGCAGCACTCCCGGCTTCGACCCGTTCTCTGTGATCAGCTCGTACCAGTCAAACGTACCCAAGCTGGAGGCTGATGTTGACCGGACCAAAGCCAAGGAGCAAGGCCTGCTGCTCACCGATGTGTTCCAGACCCTACAGATCTATCTCGGTTCGGCGTACATCAACGATCTCAATCTGTTTGGCCGAACCTACAGTGTTTACGCCCAGGCCGACGCGCCATTTCGGGACGAGATCTCGGATATAACGAACCTGAAAACACGAAACCTTGAAGGCAAGATGGTACCGATAGGCAGCGTCGTTCAAGTTGAGGAGTCTTTTGGCCCCGACCCGGTGATTCGATACAACGGCTATCCAGCAGCCGACTTGGGTGCAGCCGCCAACCCCGCCATGATGTCGGGCAATGAAGCCATTGAGATGGCCGCGGGCTTCGCTGATCAGTTGCTGCCCAGTGGCATGACCTTCGAATGGACCGGCCTGACCTATCAGCAACTATCACAAGGCGCACTGGCACTGCTGGTCTTTCCACTTTGCGTAATGTTGGTTTATCTTGTGTTGTCGGCGCTGTATGAGAGTTGGTCACTGCCTTTGGCGGTAATTCTGATCGTACCGCTGGCCTTGTTGGCTGCCGTCGGTGGGCTCTATCTGATCAACCTGGTACACGGACTGTCGCTGATGATCTGGCCGCCAACCGGCCCCCCAACCTTTTTGGACAACAATATCTTTACCCAGATTGGCTTCGTCGTCCTGATGGGCCTGGCCTGCAAAAATGCCATCTTGATCGTCGAGTTCGCCCGCGATCTGGAGCGCCAGGGCCGCAGCATCGTCGACGCCGCGATAGAGTCATCGCGACTTAGGCTCAGGCCCATCCTGATGACCAGCTTCGCCTTTATCATGGGCGTGGTGCCATTGGTATTCGCATCCGGGGCTGGATCCGAGATCCGCTACGTGATGGGCGTCACCGTGTTCTCCGGAATGCTTGGAGTCACTCTGTTTGGGCTGTTTCTTACGCCGGTTTTCTATGTGTTAGTTCGAAACCTGGCAACCCGGAAGTCAACACAGGATGCAGCTCATGTCTAGGCCAACTGTTTCAAACCTAAAAAGGGTGAAACGATACCTAATCGTTGTCGCCATCGCCTTGCTTCCAATCGCCTGTACCGTAGGACCGGACTACAAGAAGCCAGCCGTTGAGCTCGCAGATGCGTTTGACCAATCTCCGCCACAGGAAGAGCAACAACCGATTGAGCGGGGCGCGTTGTGGACTGCCATAGGTGACCAGGACCTGCAGACCCTGCTGCAGCGAGCCAGAGTGGAAAATCACGATCTCGAAATCGCCCTGGCTAGGCTAAACGAAGTGCGAGCGCTGCGCGGGCTTTCATTCTACAGTTTGTTCCCGACAGTCAGGTCCTCTGCTGTCGCCGACCGTAGCAAGCCCTCACAACTCGATCCCAATTTGTCGCCCGATTTGGCGCAGATCAATGAGAGTTACCGCTTGGGATTCGACGCGATTTGGGAAATTGATTTGTTCGGGAGCCTGCGGCGCCAAAAGGAAGCAATTGTTCGAGATGCCGAAGCGGCGCGCGCGCGACTGGACGACGTACAGCGCATTGTAGAGGCCGAAGTTGCGCAAGCCTATTTCGCCCTGCGCGGCGCAAAAGCGCAGTTGAGCATATCGAAACGCAACGTCGCCAACCTAAATGAGAACGTCAAGCTGCTGGAACTGGCCCTGGAGGCAGGCAGAGGTATCGAGCTGGATGTATCGCGGCAACGCGCGTTGGGACTGTCGGTTGCCGCAACGATACCCGGACTGGAGGCCGAAATCGTAAGACATGAGCAAAGACTCGCCGTCTTGACCGCTCAAGACGTTCAGCAGCTACGTGACTCCATTTCTGACAAAAATTCACTGCCACCCCCCGTAGACCTGGTCGTGGTCGGTCGACCGGAGCAATGGATAAGGCGAAGACCTGATGTCAGCGCTGCCGAACGCGACCTGGCGGCCGCTACGGCGAGGATCGGTGTGCAAGTCGCTGAGTTCTATCCCAAGCTGAACCTCACAGGCAGCTTCGGATGGACCGCCGCCACTAGCAGCAACCTGCTGTCCAGCAGTGCTGAACGGTGGCAGTTCGGTCCCGTGCTGAGCTGGAGTTTTCTTGACTTCGGCCGGGTCAAACAGCGTGTTCTAGCCGCCGAAGCCAACGCCGATGGTGCCTTGGCTGCCTTTGAGAAAACGATCCTGCAGGCGCTCGAAGAAACCGAGAACGCCCTGGCCGGCTTCAGGGCTGCCAACCAGGCCAGTGCTATCCTGGAGCAAGCCACCAGTGAAGCGATCAAGGCCCTCTACTACGCACGTCTTCGACACGATTCCGGTGCCATCGACTATCTCGCGGTACTGGATGCCGAACGAACGGCCCTAGAGTTGCAGACTCAGGCCACCACCGCTGCCACCAACCGAGCAACAGCCTTGGTGACACTCTACAAGGCGCTTGCCGGCGACTTTGTAGCGTTAACACAAGACAGCCTCGCCGAGGCTAACTGAAAATGCCCGATGGGCATCTACGCTACTGGTACTTTGTGTAGATCCACCCGCAGCCCCGAAAACGCCGCATTGCCGGTCAAAGCATCCATCGCCCGATGATCGGTGATGTCGTTGACGCTGGCACCACCAACCGCTTCGGCGTGCGGCACACGAGTGCCCTTTCGGGTGTGACCGAAGCCATGTGGGATGCACAAAACACCGGGCATCATGGTGTCGCTCAGTTCGGCCGGCAAGCTGATCTGACCGACACGTGAGGACACCGCCACCTGCTCACCATCGCTGATGCCGAGGCGTTCGGCATCACCTGGGTTGATCATCGCCGTACAGCGTACCGACTTGGATCGGCTCAGTTTGGGCACCTGATGCATCCAGGAATTGTTGCTGCCGATCATACGTCGACCGATAAGAAGAAAGCCCTCAGATGACTGCTGTGCCTGCTCCACTAGTGTCGGCAATTCCTGCTCGGTGATTTCTCGCAAGCGGTTGACCAGCTCATCGGCAACCAGGTTGATCCGCCGATCAGGGGTAATCAGACACTGCGGGACTTGCCGCTGCAGTGGCCCCAGATCGATCCCATGCGGTGACTTAAGCAATTTGTTCAGACTCAATCCGCTGAACCAACGTTTGGGATGACTCAACCTGCCGTAGGGTCCCAGCATCAAGCCCCAATCGAGAACGCGTCGCGGTGTTCGGATGCGCGCCATCCAGCCTGGCTTCTTTTTTGCCATTCGAGAGGCCAGCTCTTTCAGTACCTGCCAGTCGTAGGGTCGGTCCTTGTCAGGTGGAAACAGCGCTTGTGAAAATTTGGCGTTGTTGCGTACCGCCAGCACGTTGAATACCAGGTCGTAGTGGTCCACCTCCAGACCCATGGGCGTGGGCAGGATCAGGTTGGCGTGGCGAGTTGTCTCGTTGATGTAGTTGTCGACACACAGAACAAATTCGGCCTCGGGCAGTGCTTGTTCCAGCCGTTTTCCGTTCGGTGTGGACAGCACCGGATTGCCACAGATGGTGATCAATGCCTTGATCTGACCTTCGCCATCAGTGAGCATCTCGTCGGCCAAGGTAGCCACCGGCAACTCGCCCGCAAACTCCTTCAGCCCATGGACACGACTGCGCCAACGCCCAAACGCTTTGCGTTGTTGGTCATGGCGAACCAGCTCCACCGCCGGCGTCGGAAACATCATCCCGCCTGGGGTATCGAAATGACCGGTCACAACATTGATGGTGTTGATCAACCACTGACACAGCCCGCCGTGTACTTGCGTCGACAAGCCCATGCGCCCATATAGCACCGCCCTTTTTTCAGCGCAGAATGCTTGGGTAATGCCTTCAATGGTCTCCGCATCGATCGCAGTAATAGCAGCCACCGTTTCAGGGGCAAAAGGTTCAACCAGTGGCTGCAGCGCGTCCAGTCCCCGAATATGCTCTGCCAGCACGCCAGGGTTGACCAAGTTGTCCCTGAACACGACATGCAGCATTGCCAACAAGAAATAGACGTCGCTGCCTGGCGTGATGAAGTGATGCTCAGTCGCGATCTTCGCAGTCTCAGTTCGACGCGGATCGATCACAACCACCTTGCCACCGCGGTCGTCAATCGCCTTCAAAGTCTCACGCGTCCCCGCTGCGCTCATCAAGCTGCCGTTGCTGGCGACCGGATTGGCACCCATGATCAACATGTAATCGGTACGTTCAATGTCCGGCACTGGAATGCGCATTTCATGGCCAAACATGAACAGCGCTGCGAAATGATGAGGCAGCTGATCGACGCTGGTCGCAGAGAACACTGAACGCGTGCCAATGGCACGAAACAGCGCCTTGACGAACACCATCATGCCCAAGTTGTGCACCGTTGGATTGCCCAGATACCCGGCGATGGCATTGGCACCGTACTGCTTCCGAATGCGTTTCAGTTCCGTCTCGACCGTCGCATAGGCCTCATCCCAGGAAACCGCCTGCCACTGATCACCGACCCGCTTGTGCGGCTGACGAAGACGACTGGGATCGGTATGCAAGGCCGCAAGAGCAGATGCCTTGGGGCACATCGCGCCTCGACTAAACGGGTCATCTTTGTCGGGGCGAATCTTGATCTCGGGGTCTGCGCCATCATCGGACGGGCTAACCGTCACTTCGATACCACACATCGCTTCGCACAGGTTGCAGACACGGTAGTGGGGGGAACCAGTCGTCGTGATCGTTTCATTCATCGGCTGATTCTACCTGTTCCCGCTGTTTCCAGCTTGGGCACTGAAGCGGACAACGTCCGCCTCACTGGCCCTCCTTTCCTCCTAGTGCCTATTCTATTTCCCTAAAGCGAATAGTTCATTCGCCCGCTTTACCTGAATATCACCGTCTTGTTGCCATCTAAGAAAATGCGTTTCTCGATGTGCAATTTAACGGCCCTGGCCAATGC
Source organism: Lysobacteraceae bacterium (assembly GCA_021604725.1). Lineage (GTDB taxonomy): Bacteria > Pseudomonadota > Gammaproteobacteria > Xanthomonadales > BQJN01 > BQJN01. The sequence continues at coordinate 6,549 of BQJN01000089.1, forward strand.
TCGGGTCTCAGTATCACGACCCACCGCCACCAGGGCTTCCGGGCTGTAGGTGTGATCCACCGGCTGCACCGCCTGCTCAATGATCGGCCCTTCATCCAGATCGTGGGTGACATAATGGGCTGTGGCACCGATCAACTTCACTCCCCGTGCATGCGCCTGATGGTAAGGCTTGGCGCCCTTGAACCCCGGCAGAAAGGAGTGGTGGATATTGATGGCACGACCTCGCAATTCGGCACACAAATCATCCGATAGAATCTGCATGTAACGTGCCAACACCACCAGCTCGGTGCCGGTCTCAGCAACGACGTCCGTCAATGCCCGCTCCTGAGCCTGCTTGTTCTCCGGAGTGATCGGCAGGTTCACGTAGCGAATCCCCTCACGTTCGGCCATGGGTCGACAATCCAGGTGGTTCGACACCACCGCTGTCACCTCCATGTTCAGCTCGCCTTTGTGCTGTCGATAAAGCAAATCAGCCAGGCAATGATCAGAACGGCTAACCATGATCAATACTTTGCTTGGCGTCGCGGTCTTGCTCAATTCCCACTTGAGATCGAAGCGGGCTGCGACTTCAGGAAACAGCTTGGGAATGTCGTCCAGATCGTCATCGTCCGATTCGATATGACCCACCGCGCGCATGAAAAACCGACCGGTATCCTGGTCATCAAACTGCGCAAGTTCACTGATATAGCAACCACGCTCGTACAGGAATGACGTCACCGCCGCGATAATGCCACTGCGTGCCTTGCAGCTTGCTCGCAGGACGAATTGCTCTGGTTTCTTGGGAGGCATTTTTTGTACTGTCGCAGCTCGCTGGCGGATCGGTCAAAAAGCGTAGTCTCGTTAAGGGCTGGGTTGCAAGCAAGTTTAGACCGCGTGTTCACCTTGCCCTGTCATTCCAGGCCATCGCGCAGGGACGCAAAGGGTGCTCGCGCCGAACGCCTGTTCATGGAAATAACCGCCGAGAAAATGAGTTCAATGAGGAAGAAGAAAAATCGTGTCTTGAAAACTAAGACCAATGATGTCTCACGCAAAGTTGCGAAGACGCAAAGGTTGCGCGCACTGCGCGCCTGACAAACCAAATCTAAAAAGGGGGCTCAGGGCGAGGTTTCACGAATGGTTGCAGCGGAAATACCCATGAGGGACGACCTTGATTGGAAGCCCAAGCATGCCTTTGTAGAATAACCAAAGAGCTCAGAGAGATCAGCGAACTCGCGACTGCGAGTCAGGTATGAGAGGGTCAGCATCCCTACTCCGTCATTCTGGGTAATCCACCCCAAGACAGTTCGGCGCCCCTACTCCGTCATTCCGGGCCGGGACCCGGAATCCAGTGGCGCGCTGCGCAAAAGGGAGTTCACTGAGGAGCATTCGATTGGGCTCGCGCTGGGAGCTTTAAAGATAGATAGAACACAGAATGAAAGCTGACAAGATCAAGCGCCTGGAACGCAACGGCTGGAAAGTCGGTTCGGCTTCTGAGTTTCTCGGACTGTCTGAACAGGAAGCTGCATATGTTTCTCTGAAACTGGCATTCAGTGAATCTCTAAAAAGCAGTCGACTAGCGCAACAGATGACTCAGGCCAATCTGGCCAAGATCATTGGTTCCAATCAATCACGTGTTGCGAGGATGGAGGCTGCAGATCCCAGCGTATCCATCGACTCGCTCATTAAGGCTCTGCTGGCGCTGGGTTTGTCCAAGCAGCAACTAGCCACAGCCATATCTCTGGCGGCCTGAACTAGCCCGAACACTGGATTGGTGAACCGAAACGATATTACCCGTCATCCCGGACTTGATCCGGGACGTCAGCTGTCTCCGTCATCGCTGCGATCAATCTCAATGTCTGTCTCCTTGATCAGCGTGAAGAAGCCGTCCTCCTCAAACAGGCGCAAGTCGACAGCAAAAGGCACCTCGTGCATGCCATCCGGGAAGTTCCCGTCGCTTGTACTGACGCCCAAGCTCAGAGATTTTTCGCCATCGACATTGGTTATTTCGACGAGCGCATTCTGCATGCTGCGAAAACGGTCGACGTCCTCGTCCGCCAAACTGAACACGATCCATTGGCGATCCTCCGGAGGCATCGCCAAGCCCAGGCCGCGCGCAGTGAACTGGGGCAGTTGCTCAAGATCGAACGATTCGTCAATTCGTGGAGCTGCTTCCTCTCTTAAACCGACTTCCACACGCAACGTCGCGCCGCCAAACTCAACATCCCGGTGTGTCCTGACCGCAGCGCGAATTTCGCCCGGATTCACGGTTTGCAGGTCTTCAGCGTCAAACGTGGCGAACCGCAGCATCGTGCCCAAGGGGATGCTCGCGCAGGCGCCAAGGGTCAGTAACAACGCTACGGCAAACAGCTTCTGCATTGGGTTCTTCCATGTGTTGGTCAAGGAGGCTGAATCTTGCCTGCGTTATGCGACCGCTTCAACTGCCGTTGCAGCAAACCGCCATGCGCTCTTCGCGGGCCTGCTCACCACCTTCCGCGTCCCGATGGTTTTGTTTGTCTAGTTTTTCCAAGCAGGCAATGCCTGCCTCACTGGCCCTCCTGCCCTCCTAGTGCCGATTCCCCTTAAGCGAATAGTCATTCGCCGGCCCGCGTCGCGGGCTTCAAGAATGATCACTAGGAGATAAGGAGGGCCGGTGAGGGCTGCTAGCGCAGCCTTTCGAGCCTGCGCTCGAGAGATGCATGCCAGCGTGTCTGAACGTCCTTGTTCAGACGCCAAGTCCAACAACCCATGTAGGGCTGTAGCCTAATCGACTAGGCTTCTGTGCGCATGGCCGCAATCGACCAGGTGATGGGAAGCAGGACAACTGTCAGCGAATAGTAGTTCTCACCGGGCAGCACGGTTTGTGGTGAGAAGATGCCCACCAAACTGCTGATCATGACCGGGCCCAACGCGATCAAAGTGCCAATCAACATCAAGTTGATGCCCTTGCTGCTCCTTTCTTCAACTGATGCTGACCGGTAGGTGTTGAAGATGCGGACCAACGAGCCGAGCAGGTAAAAAACGATGACGGCACCGGTCAGGATATTGGTGAAGGTATTGAGTCCGCTGGTTGCGGCCGGTGTCACGATCACGCGGTAGGCTAAAAACAATCCGGCGACAAGGGCGGGCGCATAGAGCATCAACTTAGCGTTGGGCTTGCTGAGGAATGGGTGTGTGCTGGGGTATAGCAACAGAAAGTGCAACAGCGACCCGACCCCCAAGAAAACAATCACATTCAGCAGTGCATTGATGGCCGAGCGCACCGTCGCGCTTTCGAAATACGGCCCGATAAGGAAGGCCATTGCCAGGCACAAGCCGGTAAAGGCCAATGTCAGGGTCACATCACTAGGCCGTTTGAGGTAGGCCATGAACGCAAACACCAGAAAACAGAACCCGATAAATTGACCGGCATGGGCCAGGAATTGGCGTTCCGCAACCGGTTCACCGAAGGTAATGTCGATATCCATCGAGGCGCCATCGCGCTCGACACTAAATCGACGGGTTTCTCCAACCACCGGTCGGGGCCTATTCGATAAAGCCTCAGCATCCGAGGTCGCAATGCCATCGACGCTGGCCACAAAGTCTCCAACTTTTAGCCCCGCTTCCTCCGAGGGGCTTCCGGGCAGGACTTGCGTCACCGTGTTATTGCCGTCGGTATCGTAACCTCCTTGAGCCAAATTGGTAATTTCAATCCAGCCGAAAAGGCCCCAGGCAAGGAACAAGGTGCCGAAGACTAGCATTGGGATTTTGTATTGTTGTGCAGCAGTAGTCATAGATTTCCCCTCTCTATTTCGCCCCAAACGGGACCGGACGCCGACCACGCGCAAGGGGGCTACACAACAGGCGCAGTACCCAGCGGGCAGGCCATTTAGTCGCACAATCATACCAGTCTAACCGAACAGGCTTGTGAAGCCAGCCCATAGCCGAGCTCTCGTATCGACAAAAGTGTCGGCAGACGCCAGGCTAAACAATGAAAACCAGGGACTTCCCACGGCCATGCCCTCTGCACCCCCGAACGCTCTTCAGCTGCAGGCTACTAAGCGCCATCACCAAACATCAAGAACATAAACTCCAATGGCTGGTCATTGTCATTCCACAATTGAGCTGGAATGTTTGGTGGCAGGAAGACCAGTTGACCGCGATCAATCGTGAATTCGTTGTCCCCTACGGCACCCGTCATTGAGCCTGACATGACCACCAGCACGCGAGGGAACGGAACCGTTAGCGTCGGTGCCATGTCGCGGCCCAACCCTGCCGGGATATGGTAGACGGCACTGCGAAAGTCCTCGGCGTAGTACATGACAACGGCGGGTGCGCCATGAACAACCCGAGAGTGCTGGATTGAAAGCGGAACGGTCTCGGGTTGACCTCGAGTCCAAAAATGAAATATCAGTGGCCGGAGTATCGCGTCGTAATTGTCAGGCCTGACATAGCCTTCAACCGACAATACGTCCAAGGGTGTAACCTGGTCTGACGTCGCGGCACCCATAGCGGTCAGGCCGCTGAGTTGGCCCTGGTCGATCTGTGCAAGAACCTCAGCGCTGGTAGTGAAGTAGAAGGTTGGCTCGTTTGGAAAGCTTTCGTGCAGCTCGACTTCAGGTTTCGCTCCTACTTTGGATTCCGACGTAACATGCCAGCGTTGGCCGTCGACCTCGATACCGAAAGTGATGGTCATCGCCATGGGGTCATTGGCGTAGTCGCGCACGAATCGTTGCAGCATGGTCTCAATCGAAGTCGCACTCGCGGACCGGGACGGCACCACAGCCAGGAAGAGCGTCAAGATCAGAAATCCAAAAATACGCATCAACATCGTTTTCTCCAGACAGTTGGTAGAATGAAAACGGTATGAAGCGCCGCACCTACCTACAAGCAGAAATGAATGAAGTGCCTGATAATTCGCACCAACAGCAGGGTCTTGTCATTCGCGCTGCACGAATGGCATTCGGTTCCCTTGATTCCAGACCCGTCGCCACCTGGTTTGTAGTCGGATTGGGTACGGGTCTTTTTTTGGCGCTGGTCGGCGCATTGGAAAGCTACAACTACTCTTTCGCCTTCCGTATCGGCTTCTGGTTGGGTCTATGCCTTACCGGCGCTGCTGTCGCTGCAACCATCGAATTCCTGTTGAACAAGGTGCAATGGAGCCTGCAGCGTAGCTATACCAAATGGTTGGCGTTTATTCTGATCTTTGCCACTTTGATGACGCCGATCGCATTCCTGGCCAATTCAACCGGTGGGCTCAAGCCCTGGTATGACTTGCTGATGTACTTTCAGAATTCATTGGTGATCAGCGGTGTGTTTGTCGGCATTCGCTTGCTGGTGCGCGAGCTTTACCACTACAAAGCGTTGTTCAACCGGGGCCGGGCTGCGAAGACACAAACGATGGCATTTATGCAGCGCCTTCCCGTGCAACTGCGTCGCGGCAACCTGCGCGCTTTGTGCGCGGATGGCCATTACATAAGAGCCTGGACCGACCTGGGATCGGATCTTGTGCTTTTCCGACTGAAAGATGCCATCCGCGAATTGCAGGGGCTAGAGGGCATGCAGGTGCATCGAGGTTGGTGGGTCGCGCGAGCGGCTATTCAGGGCTCTCGTCGTGAGAACGGTCGCCTATTCTTGCTTCTGGAGGGCGATATCGAGGTTCCAGTGAGCCGATCAAACGTCAAAGCATTGCGCGAAGCAGGTTGGTTGTAGGCGCGGCAACGTGTTGAAGCCCGCATCAAAACACCTCGTGTAGACTCAATCAACAACAAGCACAGCTTTTCAGGCTGAAACCGGAGAATACAAACATGAACTGGACCGTTGTCGGAGCATTTTCTGAATTGGCTGCGACAATCGCAGTGTTCATCACTCTGGTTTACCTGTCGATTCAAGTAAGGGTAGGAAACAAGCAAGCTGAGCTTGAAGCATTGCGGCACACTCTGGACGGATTTAATCAGTGGTGCGATCTGATTGTAGGCTCCAAACAGGTGGCGTCCTTGCTGAATCGAGGACGTGAAAACCTGGATGCACTTGACCTGGATGAACGGACTCAGTTCGAACATTTGCAGATTCGCTTCTTGAATACGCTGGAGGGCTGGTACAGACAAGTTGAGCAAACGTCCAGAGACCACGATTACCAGTCCACACAACTGGCCAACATTGAGACGGCGGTTCAGGAGTGGCTGGGCCACCCCGGTGCCCAGCAAGTGTGGCAACACTATCGACTGGGCTTTCCATTGGTCGCCGAATTCGTGGATCAGGCGCTAGCCAAGTTGGTTGTCGATGAAGGCCAAAGTTAGGGTTGTCAATCGCTAGCGATACGGAGTTTAACGGCTTTTTTCCAACGCCAGCTTGTATTAGGATTATCAGTAATGAGACGTTGGTTTCAGCTAGGGAAGCCAATCTAAAATCTCAAATAAACGCGCACCCGGAGTTGGTGAGCAAATAAGAATGCAATAAAGGAAGGAAACCCGAAATGGGGAAATGGATCTGTTTACTGGTCTTGTTGTCAACGTGCATGGCCGCCCCTGTCGCCGTCGCCGAAAGCATCGCTCCGGACGAGGGCTATCTGCTACTGGCCGTCGACACCAACTTCGACTTGCGCCGTGTAGAAGTCCGCAACAACCACTGGAACACAGTCGACTCACCGCGAGATATGACGGCCAACAAGGTGCACTACTACCTATACAAGCTGAAAGCCGGCACCTATTGGATTGGTCAGATTCAACCTGAGTACAAGAGCAATAGACGCTATTTCAGATCCTGGCGAGAGGTGAATGAAATGCGAGTGGTGGCCGGACAAATCAATTATCCGGGCACACTAATTATTCGCATCAATGACTATGCGACATCTTTTCAGTCCTTCCGCCACAATCGAGCCACCCAGGCGTTGCACTGGATGGAATCGCACCACGCTGATTTGATGGAGCAAATGGACTTTAAGTTTGAGGGCGCAGCGCCCGATGGCTTTGCGCAGTATCTGAAGCAAGTTCGGCAGGGGAGTGAGCCATGATGCGTTCTTGGGTCTTGCTGTTTTTGCTTCTGGTCGGCGCACAACTGAGCGCGATGCCGGCGGACATATTCTTCAAACCACCGGGCATTGAACAGATCAGCATCAGCCCGGACGGCCAGCTAGTGGCCATGATTGCGCGCCCCGGCGATCAGCGCGTCCTTGAAATTGCCACCCCATTGACCGGCCAATCACAGGCGCTGAAGTCGGTTGGCTGGGCTCCGATTTCCTCGTTTCGGTGGTTGGGGCCTCGCACTCTGTCGTTCAAGGTGTACGTGGAGGAAGTGCAGCATTGGCAGCGGCTCGTGCTTCGCTTCAAGTTAAAAGACGGCAAATTGGTAGACACCGATTTTCAGACACATAACACGCCTGCTTCGGTGATCGATTCCTACCCAGAAACCGATGATTTTGTGCTGATGTACATCAGCGGCAGCGTGTATCGATACCCACTCAATCGACGCAAAATATCGGGTCATTTCGATGAGCGATACAAGACAGACGATGAAATGCCTTTTCACGACGGCGTTGTGCTCTCAGACGGCGATCATGCCATTCGATTTGCCATGAGCTCTATCCGTGAGGAAGAGGACGAGGACGAGGACGATGAGGCCGAGGCAGCTGATCAGGGAGAGGAGAGTACAACCACCTACTATCGAAAGGTCGCTTACCGATCGGGTAACGAACAGCCCTGGCAGTTTGCCGAGCGGCTGAATGCTGACTATTTCTATCAACTGATCGGGTTCGCAGAGAACGGCTCGGATGTTGTGATGATCAGCGACTATGATAGAAACCATCGGTCGGTGCTGGTGTACCGGCCCGAAACCAGCCAGTTCGTTGACATGTTGTGGGAAATGAGCGGTGTTGATGTTGCCGGTGCATCACTCAACGATGAAGGCAAGCTCTCATCGGTCAGCTACTACGTCAATGGGTTTTCACAACGTGTCGACCTGATCGATGCGGGAACCGACATTGACCGAATCAAAACAGCGCTAAATGCGCACGACAAACAAATTCACCTGGTCGAGGAGTCGCTTGACGGCAACTATCAATTGATTGCGGTGAGAGGTAGTAGCCACCCAAGCCGCTACCTGCATTACGATCGCAACAGTCGCCATTACATCGATTTGGGCTCGGTGCGGCCAGAACTAGAGCAGATTCCAGGCATTGTGCAGCACACAGTAACCACTGAAAGTGATGACGGCCTGTCACTGGAGGCCTACTTGAGTTTGCCGTCAACCGAACCGAGCCCCGCTGGCCATCCGCTGCTGGTAATCCCTCATGGAGGCCCGTTCGGCATCAGGGCGACCGCGGGTTACGATAACGAAACGCATTTTTTTACGAGCAATGGGATCGCCGTCTTGCACGTAAACTTCCGCGGCTCAGGCGGCTTCGGACGAGAGTTTATTGAAAAGGGCCGACAAGAGTATGGCGCCGGGATCGAGTCCGATATCGAAGCAATGGTCGACGCAGCCATTGAACAACACCCAATCGACGCCGATCGCATCTGTGCCTACGGGGTCAGCTATGGCGGCTACTCGTCGATGATGTTGGTTCTAACCAAGCCCCAACGATACCGATGTGCCGCCTCGTTCGCAGGCGTCACCGACGTCCAGTTGATGTACTCGTCCAGTGACTGGATACACAACGAGCGTTCCGTCTCCAACTCCAAGAAGTGGTGGGGCAACCCAGAAACGCAAGCCGAGCTCATGGATGGTCGGTCGCCGGTTTACCTGGCGGAAAACCTGGCTCGCCCGTTGCTGATCGCTCACGGCACTGAAGACTACCGCGTCGACATCGAACACTACTATCGAATGACCATGATGCTGGACCACTTCGGCAAGCCATACCAGGGTATCGTCTACCCTGGTGAGGGACACGGGTTCTCAGACGATAAACTCGAAGCCGAGTTTCATGAAAGGCTGATTGCGTTTCTCGACGATCACCTGGCAAGAGAGGACGGTATTGAGTTGATTCCATCGCCGAAATAGCGACCTTCATAGTTCTTCATTTTCCCTTCAGGCAGTTCATTGGCCGTCGGCGCGTAATGAGATCGTCAAATTTCAACCGAGGAGTGAATGATGATCCATGGCTTTGTAGAACGCACCGTGATTGCCCTTGCGCTAACCCTGCCCGGGCTGGCATTGGCCGAGAAACAGCTGATCGCTGATCCAGCGGAGGTCGGTATGAATAAGGCTCCATTAGAGGCCATAGCCCAGCTAGTAGAAGACGAAACGTTTCAGCAGGTGACTAGCGTGTTGGTCACCCGAAACGGTCGAATGGTCTACGAGCAGTATTTCAATGAAGCCGATGCGACCACCTTGCACAACACCCGATCGTTGACCAAATCAGTCACCGCCATGCTGATGGGCGCGGCCATTGATCGAGGCCTGATTTCTGGTGTCGATGAGAAGGTACTGCCGTATTTCGATGATCTACAGCCGCTGGCAAATCCTGACCCGCGAAAAGCTGAAATCACTATCGAAGATCTGCTGACAATGAGTTCTTTGCTTGAGTGCAGCGACGACAACAGTTTTTCCAGAGGCAATGAAGAGCGCATGTACATCGTAGAGAACTGGGTCAAGTTCTTTCTGGATTTGCCGATTCGAGGCTTCCCGGCGTGGGTAGACAAACCCGAAGACTCGCCCTTCGGTCGCGCCTTTTCCTACTGCACGGCAAGCTCGGTGGTATTGGGTGCGATTGTTGAGAAGGCCAGCGGAAAGCGTCTGGACCTGTTCGCCGAAGATGTTCTGCACAGTCCACTGGGCATCTCCGAGGTCGAGTGGCAGTACACACCGACGGGCAGCGCCATGTCGGGCGGTGGGGCCAGCTACAACAGCCGTGATCTGATGAAGCTGGGCCAGTTGCTGGTCAATGACGGCAAGCATGCTGGCCAGCAGGTACTGTCAGAGAAATGGGTGAACTCGATGCTGTCACCACATGCCGTACCCCGACCCGACTACCAGTATGGCTACCAGATCTGGCGTGCGCCCTTTGAAATGGCCGATGGCAGCGAAGTCATGGCGTGGGCGATGGCCGGCAATGGCGGCAACTACGTCTTCGTTGTTCCTGAGTTGGAGTTGGTTACCGTGATTACCCGCACCGCGTATGGACAGGGCTACGCCCACCCGCAGAGCCATCAGCTGTTTCGGGAGCAGGTGCTAGGTGCCCTGAAAACCGATTAAACCTAAATATTAGCCGCCTGCAGGGATGCTGGCGGCACTTTATCACGCTCAATTTTGACCGCCTGACTAATACGGTCAATAACATCAGCAAATGCCGCTTCACGGCGCAAGCTCTCGAACCACGGTGCCACCATCAGGTACTCGCGATCGCGCAAGCCCCGGTCAACCGCCAAATGCAAGGCGTCAATGGCTGACTCACCAGCCCCGCCAATATCCAGCAGCAAGGCCCGCTCAACCGCTGCACCCCAGTTGCCGTGACCGGCGATCGGGCCCTGCTCCAGCGCCTTGAGTCGCCGAGCCACCCACACCAGGTCGGGGTTCGATTTGAGTCGCTGCTGCAAGGTTTGATAGAACGGGTAAGTCGGCTGCGCCTGCACCGCGCGTTCCAACGCCGCAATTGCAGTTGGCATGTCTTGCTGCACAGCTGCGAGCTTTGCATGTAGTGCATGAATGCTGGCGTGAGACGGACGCTGTAAGGCCTCGGCCAACACCTCGCGCGCCTCGCTGAACCGGCCCTGAAGAAACAGGTGGTTTGGGTAGGCCACATTAGAGAATACGTTGTCCGGATACAGTCGGAAGCTTCGTTCGTAAAGCACTTCGGCGAGCGGGGCGTGACCAAGCAGCTCGTACACTCTAGCGACCTGCAAGTCATTGAAGGTTTGGCCTGGGTCAGCCTTGCGAACGGCCAGGTTCAATTCAAGCGCCTCGGCCAATTGCCCCTTCTCAGCCAGCAGGTAGGCCAATGATGAGCGCGAACCGGTATGTGTCGCCGGTGACAATGCAATCGCTCGACGGTAACCCTCTATCGCACTGTCGATATTGCCAAGACAATCGTTGGCATAGGCGGAAGCGGAATGTGCCCGATGCGAACCAGGCTCCTCGCCAATGACCTGGTTGGCCAACTCCAGGGCTTGGCTTGCCCATTCCCGGTCACCACCGAAACGGCACACTCTGGCGCTATAAGCGATGCTCAAACCCAACATGGCGCGTCGGTTGTCTGGCGACTGTTCAAGAACTTGTTGGTACAGATCGATAGCCAGGTCATTGTTGGATTGCTGTCCAATGTCCAGATAAAAATCTGCCCGCTCCAGAAGCTTTGACTCGGTGTCGACCGGCGCGCTGATCGATGAGCTCTCCGCTCCCCGAAAAAACCATAGCAACGCCATCAACCCCAGCCCCACGGCCAACGCAAATGCACCCAACAAGGCTCTATTGCTGCGGCTTCCTGGTGCCCTACCAACAGCAACCTCATGCTCGTCAAAGCCATCGGGCGGCAATGTCTTCGGCGTCGGAATCAATTGGTAGCCACGACCACGGATCGACCGAATATAACGAGACTGCCGGCCGACATCCCCCAACGCGCTACGCAGCAAACGAACGCGTTGTGTCACCGTTTCTTCATTGACCACGCGCGGTGCCCAGACCGCCGCGATCAAAGCGTCGAAACTGAGCACATCGTTACCCTGCGATAGCATGAAGGCAAGAAACTCGAAATTGAGCCCACTGACAGGCAAGCGCTGACCATCTCGCTCGACGGTTTGCTTCGTTACATCGACTATCAGGTCGTCAAACTGGTATCGCATGCCTGGCTTGGTTGGTGGAACGACTCAACTCTACACGGTTCGTGAGGCAATCGCGCCTTACGAAAGGCCCATACAACAGGAAATTCAGACATGCCGGACAAGGGGCCCACTAGTGGACGACTGAGTCGGTCAAAACTATGTCGGCGAATCGCCAGCTCGCTTCGAAGCGCTGCCGGACCAGCTCGGCCTCTGCTTGTTTACCTTGCATCACCAGGGCTTGATGCAGGCCGAACAATGACCAGCCATTGTCTGGAAATGTCTCCAGATCCTGGCGGTAGATACGCTCAGCATTTGCGTAGCGGCCCGCTTGAAGAAGTACAGCGCCCAACGATTGGCGCACCGGATAGTGCCAGTCCGATGGTTCGTTGTAGTTGAGGCTGTCTTCCAGTGTGATCGCCTTTTCAAACGAGGCAATCGACTGTGGGTGCATCCCCGCTTTGCTCGCCAACTCACCCTCTAGAACCAGGGCTGCGATGTTGATGACACTGTAGGCGTCATTGATTTGCCAGACCGTGATTTCCTGCAATGACTCATCGGCTGCCAGCGATTGAAGCTCGGATAAATGCGTTGCGGCAGCGTCGAGGTCACCCATTGCAGTCAACGCAGCGCCTTGCGCATAGTGCCAGACAGCCACCGGGTATTTGAGGTCGGGCTCAGGCTTGGGCACCGCAAGAGCCTCCCGCCAATGACCGAACCGAACGTAGGCGTACATAGGCGTGACCCAGTAGTGCTGTAAGGTTCCGTAGCCCTCCTCGCGCATCAGCTGTTGGTCGATATGACCGGCCATGTGGGTCGCGGCGGCGATGGCCTTTTTGCTGCTCCCTTGCATGCTGGCCATAGCCCAAAGGAAATGGCGATTGTGCGGCACATAGGCGACCGGGTAGATGCCCTGCTGACGGCATTGGGCGATGTAGTTGTTATCTACTTTGATGGCTTTTTCGTTTGCAATCACACCATCCTGGTAGCGTCCGGTCCTGATGTAGATATGCGAGGGCATGTGTACCAGATGACCCGCGCCCGGGACCAGATCGCGCAGCGTATCGGCCGCGGCCAGCGCGCGACCAGGCTGTTTCGACGCCTCAACGGCGTGGATATAGTAGTGAATCAGGCCGGCATGACTCGGATAGTCCGCGAGGCCGGTCTCCAGCACATCCAGTATCTTTGGGGTCCACTCTTTTGGTCGGCCGTCACTGTTCCAGTAGTCCCAGGCATGAATCACCATCAGCGCTTCGGCCAACAAGGTTCGGACGTTTGGGTCGTTTGGGTATTGCTCAACCAGCCCCTGCATCGCCAGCGCATAGGCAGCGTCAAGCTCTGCCCGATCGGCCAATGTTTCGTCCTGCGAATACCGAGTCGACAACGCTGTAATCAGGTCGATTTCCCTTTGCGAGGCAAATCTTGAAAGGCTTTTGGCCTTTTCTATGGCATCAAAAGCGGTCATCACCGATTCGGCTTCCATCGGCGCGTTGATGTTCGGCCCCAACACCAAAGCCTGACCCCAATACGCCATTGCTGAGTTCGGATCCAGCGCCGCCACCTGCTGATAGGAGCGATGCGCTTCAAGGTGATTGAACCCGTAGGTCAACGCGATGGCCTGATTGAAAAAGGTCTTGGCCATCGGCACCGAGGTGGATATCTCGAAGTCATGCCAACCCATGCCTTCCAGCAAGGGCGCGATCTGACCAGGGAACAGAGCCAACTGGTTGCCAGCGTTCGCCTCAGCCTCATTCGTCCTTTCTTGGTCTGTTGCACATGCGGCGACGAGAACAATAGCCATCCCCGCAGCAAAATATGACTTCAACAAGGCCATACGGCGGCATCCCTTCAGAGAAAAGTGGTTGGGCACCTTAACATGCAAGCCGCCATCGCCCCGCCAACTTTGCGATCAATATCAAGGCTCACCCCTTGCCAACCGGTCGACCAGACCTCCACATTTCCGGCCCTCCCCTTCCAGGCAGGCCCGAATGACTCGTTCAGTGCCCCAGATTCGTACACTGTTCCTGGCACGACTAATCGCGGTGTAAAGCAGTGAGCGCGTCAGGATAGGGCCAGCTTTGTCGGGCAGGACTACGTCGACATGATTGAATTCAGAGCCTTGCGATTTATGGGTGGTGATGGCCCAGGCCAGCTCATGCGGCGGCAAGGTCGATGGCCGCAACATCCTCGGCTCAGCACCAAACTCGAACCAGGCTTCACGTCTCAGCGGCCAATGGACGCCGAGGTCGCCGTTGTAGATGCTCATGCGGTGATCATTGGAGGTAATCAGGATTGGCCGTGGTATTCGACGTCGTCCAAGGCGTTTTAGCAGTGCATCATTGATCCCTACCGACCCCCATGGCCCGTCGCGAACGGCAGTGAGGATGCAGCGCTGACGCAATTGGCCAAGAACTTGAGCAACGTCGTCATTGCTTTGCCCGCAAGCGTCGACCCAGTCATCAAGGTAGGCTTGCAACCATTCATCAAAGGCCTGTTTGCTCGGATCACACCATTCGATTAACGGTGAGCCCTCAATGGCTGCCAGCGCCTCGATCAGCCGGTCTGCGCTATCGCTGCGCACCACTGAAACCAGGGCACCGAGATCATTGTCATCAGCGAAACGGCGGCTTCGTGTCAGATGAACAACGCAGTCGCTCAATGGCTCCGGGGACACCTCGCAGCCAGCAAAGCCGACAGCGTCGAGCCATGCCGTTGCCCTCATACCGAATCGATTCCCGCCACCGCAGGCCACTATATCGCCCAAGGTGTTGCCGA
>BQJN01000090.1 GCA_021604725.1 Lysobacteraceae bacterium
ACCGACTATTTCCGCAAGAATTCATCCGACAGCCTCAGAGAAGCCATCTATCCGTTGGTTTCTGAGGCAACCAGCAGCACCGGTGTCACCGAGTACTACAAGCAAATGCAGGGCAAAGCCGGTGGTTTGCTGAGCGGCTTCATGGATACCGACGACCTGGATCTCGACCGCTACGTCACCGATCAGGCGCTTGATGGCCTGTTCTACTACATCGGCGAGCAGGAAAAGGCGATCCGTGCCAACCCAATGGAGCGCTCCACCGACTTGTTGAAGCAGATGTTTGGTGGCGGATAGCAAAAGACGGTTTCTCGCGAAGTCGCGAAGTGCGCTAAGGGAGAGGGAAAGCGCATACGGGGCTGGGAACCGTGGCGCGCTTGCTTTCCTACTCCCGCTCACTGTGTGGAGGCTGTTGCGGAACTGCAGCCTCCCGCGATACAGGGAGGTATCGCGGTGTTGCTAGTCCAGGACGAACTATTGCGACACCCTCGTATGATAGAAGGTGGTCCGCAGGCCGGATGAAGGCAAAATAGGGTATCGACGGCCGCTTCGTTCGCGGGCTTGCTCTTCGTAATTCCGAACGCCCCTTCGTCATTCCGCAACGGGTCTCGTCATTCCGAGGCCCTAAATTCGTCATTGCGGCGTCCGCAAATGCGTCATTCCGGAGTCCCTAAATCGTCATTCCGGAGCCCCTAAATGCGTCATTCCGGACTTGATCCGGAATCCACAGCGCGCAGCGCCAGTTAACGAATAATCAGCCAAAACGCAAATACATACCTTCTGTTTTCTTTGAATGTGTGACGATGCGCTGCATCTTTGTGGATTCCGGATCAAGTCCGGAATGACGCAGGGAAGCGACGGCCAACTATTTCGGCTTGTTTAGCCGCTCTTTCGATCTGATCTCTGCTAACCTTTCTGCTACGACGAATCGTAGAAAGGACTCACATGGCAGACCAGCAACAGCCCCAACTCGAAATCACGACTTCCCGCATGTTTCAGTCGTGGCTCAATGAGCTTCAATTATCGATCGCACTGACCACCTACCAGGCCGGCAAGCTGTTCTGGCTCGGCACTCAAGACAACGGTCGACTATCAGTGTTCGAGCGTACCCTGGAAAGGGTGATGGGCCTGGCGGTCAATAAAGACGACTTGTACGTCAGCACCCTCTATCAACTGTGGCGCTTTCGCAATGTGCTGGGCCGCGGCGAGCAATATAATGGCTTCGACCGCGTGTTCATGCCGCGTGAGTCCAGAGTCACTGGTGATATCGATATTCACGACATCGCGGTGGACAAGGATGACCGCCTGCTGTTTGTCAGCACCCTGTTCAACTGCATCGCTACCACCGACCGGGACCACAATTTCAAACCTGTTTGGAAGCCCGAGTGGATATCGCAGATTGTTCCTGAGGATCGTTGTCACTTAAATGGCATGGCATTGCGAGATGGCCAACTGCGGTATGTAACGTCAGTCAGCCGCTCAGACGTCTCAGATGCCTGGCGCGACAAGCGTGAAAACTCGGGCGTAGTGGTCGACACCGACAGCAATGAGGTCATTTGCGAAGGCTTGTCCATGCCGCATTCGCCTCGCTGGCACAACGGCCAACTGTACGTTCTAAACTCGGGCACCGGCTACTTTGGACGCATCGATTTGCAGCGCGGCCAGTTCGAACCTATCACCTTCGTGCCCGGCTATGCGCGTGGCCTGGCGATGCACGGCAAATGGGCCGTTATCGGTCTTAGTGACCGCCGAGAAAACAAGACGTTTCAAGGGCTTGTGCTGGAAGCAGAGCTCGAAAAGCGTGAAGCCAACTCCCGTTGCGGCTTACAGATCGTCGATTTGGAAAGCGGAGCTGCCCCGCATTGGCTGCGCATGCAAGGGGTGGTGCGTGAGCTATATGACGTGGCCATCATCCCTGGTGCGAAACGTCCAATGGGGGTGGGCTTCAAGAATGATGAAGTGCGCAGAATGGTGTCGCATCCGGGGTTTTGAACCCAACCCGAAAAAAGTGAACATCCTTGTTCATTTCTTCCGTGATCGTGCCAAACCGAAAATGGCTAACCAGCCACAGATACACCATAGGCTTCAGTAAATGCATCACGTGCATATTCGGTCGAGGCGTAAGCAAAGCCCTGGTCGCCCCACGAAGTTCCCCAACTGTTGCGAACGATGAATCTGTCGCCCAGGTAGCCGACCAAAGCGATGGCGTGACCTGCGGGCTGTATCGGAGGGTAGTAGTGGTCGAGGTTTCCGTTGTTATCGGCGGCCTCGTACCAGGTTTGGTCGACGTCGAGCCTGGTCAGTATTGGGCCGTTGTTCGCCAACCACTCCTTCCAGCTCTGCGTGTTTCTTCCCAGGTTGGTGTAAGACTCGACTCGTAATTTGGATGCCAAAGCATAGAATTCTCGCGGACTACCCTGATACAGATGGGGTGGAGCAAATGGCAGAACTGAGTCGGTCACGCAACCGAATTTCCTGGCAACATCGAGCGCAGCCTTCAAGCTTGTCCCAGCCACTTCAATAAACGTGGTGGGGCGCGAATTGAACTGATCGGTCTCCTTGGCGGCCATCCAGCCATATCTGGCGGAAAGCAGGTGCCTTTTTTGTTGGTGCCACAGTGTGAGACTTATCGCTTGGTCCCGACACCTGTAAGTTAGAGATCGAATGAAAACTGCTCGTATGAGCGAATGGCAGATACCACCCGACTTTGATTTGAAAGGAGTGCCGAATGAACGCGAATGACCTGTTACCCCGGTTCGTCGACTTGCTGGATCAATTGAATGATGCAGAAGACCTGGAAGTGATGTTCGAAGTTGATCACGCGCGATCTCAGGGCTTCAGCCCCAGGATTCGCCCAAGTCAGCCCGTTGACCTGGGCTTTGAAGCGGCCGTTGAAGATCGGGGGATGTTGCTTGCCGATATCGACTGGATGGAGTGGGCCAACATACAACGACGAACCTTTCGCCGCCGGGAATACCGAAGGATGCTCGCCGATGGCTACAACGGCAAAAAGATCGTGTCAGAAGGGGACAGTTGGTTTCTGTACCCATGTCGGCTGAAGGATGTTGTAAATCACCTTCGACGTCGCTTCGCCATCTACAGTCTCGGCGGTGCGGGCGACGTCCTGCAAGACATGGCCGAGAAGAAGGAGTATCTGCCGGTCATCGCTCAAGAACGGCCAGATGTGTTTATGTTGAGCGGCGGCGGCAACGATGTCCTTGGTGGCGGCACCATCGATCGCTATCTGTTTGATTTTGATGCAAGCAAGTCACCCGAACAGCATTTGCGAGCCGACTTCGATGTCGTCTTCGCAAACCTAAAGCGGATGTACAGGACCATTCTGCAGGACGTACGGGACAACACCGAAGCGGTGCATATTCTCCTGCACGGCTATGACTACGCGGTGCCCATGGACGACAAATACCTGGGTCGACCCATGGCAAGACGAGGCATTGTCGATCCGGATTTTCAGCGCGACATCGTGCGCGTGCTTATCAACCGATTCTACGAGGAGGTCCTGGAACCCATGGTCGGCGAGTTCGGCAGAGTCCATGTTGTCGACAACCGCGATGCGGTCCCAGACCCCAATGATTGGGACGACGAAATCCATCCGAAGACACGTGGGTTTCGTGAGGTGGCTCAGCGGTTTCGAGGATTGATTGATAGCTTTTGACACGGGTTTTTTCGGCAAGTAGTTGGGGCTCGATCAACGGGTATTGATGTGTTGGGGTGCCTGTCGATTGTTCGTGACTCGACAAGATTGCGGTGCCTGGCGTTTGATTTCGAGGCTGATGTCGCCGGAATGGATCTACCCGTGTTCTTGTGGAGAGATAAAGAACAGAAACTGACTGCAGGACTGAGAGCAGGGTTACGTGATGTCACAGATGAGATTGCGTTTGGGTTGTTTGTTAGGAGAGCGTTTGCGCGGTGAAAGGTGGTGTAATACGGCGTGATAGAGTTGCTATGCCGAACCTGTCGGCAGGTGGCTTTGGTTGGACGATACAGGAAGATTTGCGAAATAGCCGGACTGAAATATGTTGAATGTTAACCATCTATGTGGTGGGATCCATGAGGCGGTCAGCGCTTGGTTCATATTTGTGCTCGCGTCATCAGCTTTGTGCCCTACCGATGTTCTTAGCAATGAGCCGATTTTTTTGGCTGGGGCTGAGAGTATCGCTAACGACGGTGTGACGCTCTTCGAGCGGCAAGGCAGTTGCCCGACAGGCGTAGCTATTGAGGTAAGGCTTGAGACCGCATACATTGAGCACGTGTCGCTGCCTCCACTGATGGAGCATTTCTGTCGTCTGAGTCCAGCGGATTCACTTTGTTCGCGTATTGGGTCAAGTTTCGAGCAACTGAAATACGAACATGTGAGTTCCCAGCTAGGCGATTGGTATTTAGCGATATATTGGAACTCCGTTAGGGTCGATAACTTTGGGAGCCTGCCGGTTTTGGGGTTCACTAAGGTCATGTCCTCTAACGGCCGGTTTTCGAGTGGACAACTCGTGTCAGCGGAGTCGCTTGAATGTAGCGACAGTTTTCTTAGCTTAGATCATTGGGCCGGCTTAACGGTTAGCGAAAAGCGGAGCTTAGCTAGGTCTCAGTTTCGCCGGCCTACATGTCCGGGATCGACTCCAAGGCTCGTAGCGTTGGTAAAAGATTTGAAACTGATCCCGGCGCTGGAGGCTTGCATCTTAGAGAACGGCAGCGCGCAGCATGGTCTACGTCAATTTCGCGCGCATTGGTTTGAAAGGCCGATTAGGTCAATAACTCCTGCAAATCCCGATTTCGCATACGCTTGGACGTTTCACCCCCATTCGGATAGATGGTTGAGATACGATGACGTTGAACTAAGACAATCTGATGGCAAGTATTTTGCAGTCTGGTCGAACATCGTGGGTATTGAAGGGCCGCTCGACGTATACCCTGTTTCTATCGATGTCGCTAGGGTTCGAGCAGCTGTTGCCCCCAACCCAATGATGGAATCAGATCGGACAATGTTCTCAGCTTTCGTGCATTTGCAGCAGTTTTCCAAGTTGGCGCGTGCCGCATTTGTGCGGTGCGTCGAAGATGGGACTTGCTATCAGTTTCCTGCGAGTACCACAAGAGTAGCAATGCTTGGCGACCGTACCCGACCCAAGGCCTGCTTTCAGAAAGATGAAACCTGCAGAGGCGGCAGGGGAGTCTTGCTTGGACAGGGGTGTGATCCTTCCGATGTAGGAAGAAGGTGCACACTGAATGGTCGTTGGCATCACAACGATTCAACCACCCTTATACATGAGCTCGGACATCTATTGGTCAATGAGTTGCGCTCCAGTTCTCTGGTTCCGGCAGATTTTCCATCTCGAGCCCGTACCCTACAGAGAGTAGAAGATGCGGCAGATGCGATAGCCATGGCCTACACGTTGGATCCTTGTATTGGTCGCTGGGTCACCAGAGGTGAGTGCCATCGGACCATCGATGAAACCGCCGCCATTACGAACCAAGAACTCGACTCAAATGGGGTGCATGACAATGGCCGCGTCTTGGCGTGGTTACTTGAGCTATCACGACGGGAGCTTGTCGCGGATTGCGGTGAAGTATGTGGAAATATTAAGCATTGGGTGCGTCTAATTCGCGCGTTGCATTTGGCTGAAATATCTTGGAGTGCAGTGAGTTCGAATGAGGACAAAGTTCTTGCATCAATGATGGGAGTCACGAGCGCGTACGTCGCCCAGTTTACAGATGGTGAAACTCTAGTTAGGGATGCTATTACTTGTGCTTGGTCCCGTTCAGGTTACTGTGAGCATGAGCGATGTGTTTGTTAAATGTCTGGTTCTATTGAGAGGTTATTATGAAAAACAATTCAAGGTGTTTGCTGGTTGGATTCATTCTATGTCTTGTTGTATCGATTGCGCAGGGACAGAGTAGTATAGAGATTAGTGGGGTGTTTGATGTTGTAGATAAAGAGACAGGGGCTTTGCAGGCGGTTTATTCCGTTAGCAATGTTGGGGATCACGTGTATATTGACACGAGGACGGAAGAGGAGGTTACCAAGACTAAATACCAAGTTCTGTTGATCGAGTCAGATCAATCAGTCAAAAAATATGATGTTTGTAGCGGTGAGGTCGGGCCATCAGACAACCATCTAGTCTGCGACTTCAAGGATGGAATGACCATGCAAATCGGCCCGGTTGGTGGCGACTTCTGTAATCGTAAACGAGGGACAGATACGGTTGACAATCCTCATATTTGGACATCAAACATATGCAATGGTCAGGGATATGCTCGCTGCACTTGTTACGTCGTAGCTGAAAGGGACGAAACGCCAGGAACTGGAACTGGTGGCAGTGGAGGTGATTAGCCACCATCGCGCAGCCAGCTAGTCAGAAGCGCTCTATGGACCGCACTACCGTCGGATGAACGGTTTGCTACTGACTATTGCCGTGTTCTTCAACATTGCGGTGGGACCGGTTTGCGACTCCATGGGCGAACAAAAATTGCTAACGGCTCCGGTAGAACGCGTGTGCGAGTTTTCTCCTGGGCAAATACATCAATTTGCTGTCGAGCTCCAAGGGGCGGCTGCAGTTGTCCTCCGGCGCAACGGTAACCAGCCTTCACTGCAAGTCGAAGGCAGCGAGACTCACCTAAGTCTCGGTACCTGGGGTGGTGAAGAGGGGGAGATTAGGGCGCTTTTGCAACCGGGCTCTTACGCGCTGACTGTGAAACCGGTAGAAGACTCGTTCCCCGCTGCGACCTACTCGTTATCAATTATTGATGTTTCGGGCTGGCCCCAAGGGGCCGTTGATGCCACAAAGCACTTCGGAAGCGGACTCGACCGACACTATCGACACTTTCGTGGCGAAGGTGGTTCGTTGGTGGCAGCTCGAGAGCACTTGAGTATGGCCCACGCTAAATGGCGTGCAGTTGAGGATGACCATGGCACCGCCATCGCGGCTTATGAGCTCGCGAATGTTGAGTGGGGCTTGGGCAATACCGGAGAGGCATGGACGTTGTTCGATCAGGCGGCTTCCATTTGGTCTGGGCTTGGCGATGCTCGGTCGGCGATGGCATTGAACTTACGAGGCCTACTTGAGTGGCGGGCCGGTGACCTCGACCAGGCTGAGCTTACGTTTAAACAAGTGTTGGATGAACGCTTGCGATTGGGTCGGGGCGGTCTTATTGGACAGGTCCTCAATAACCAGGCGTTGGTCGCGGTTGATCGGGGGGATTATCGCGCGGCACGGGATCGGTTTGAGACGGCAATATCGTACTTCACTGATGAGGTGTCTGCGGAGCGAACGGGTTGGGCTACGGAGCAAGCATCGCGAGCGATAGTCTTGGATGCCTTGGCATCATCGCGGCTCAATTATGTTCTGCCGATGGTCAACAATTTGGGACTTGCGTTGGATGCCCTAGGTGACCCAGGTGCGGCCGCAGCCATGTGGTTGTTTTATCTTCAACATGCTCCCTCTGTGGCAGATCGGGCTGCTGTCGCGATGGCTTATCAAAACCTTGGTAACAACTATTTTCACCGAGGGCAGTTCGACCTGGCATTGCAGAATCTGAACGAAGCACGCCAGCGTTTTGCAGGCCTGGAAAACGCATATGGACTAGGCTACGCCGAACACAACCTGGGGCGGCTGCATGCTAGTTGGGGTCGGGACGATTTGGCCGAGCTCCATTTCGAATCGGCACTAAAGAACCGCAGCGAAGACAAATATACCTTGCGTCGATCTGAGACTTTGCTTGAGTACGCGAGGCTCAATGCGAGGAATGGCGATGTAGAAGGAGCTAGTAAGCGAATCGAGCGGGCAATTGCCTTGGCCGATGCGGCGGGATTGGAAGCCGTCATGGTAAAAGCGCTGGCTGCGCGTGCCCGCTTGGCCATTATCGACAATGACTATACGAAAGCGCTTGAGGCCGTTGAATCGGCAATGACTTCGGGTGCGCCAAAGGCATCAGTTAGGGTTCTGGCAGCGCTTCAATTGGCCAAGGGGCAGGCTCTAATCGGTCTGGGGCAATATGCTGAGGCGGCTAGAGAGCTGCAGCTGTCTGGTCAGCGTTTTGAAGCCAGTTGGATGGCGATTGAGGAAGCTCAGGCCAATATTGCGCTTGCGACCGCCTACCGCAGAAATGGTGAGTTTGGTCCAGCTGCCGACGCGGCCACCGTTGCTATCGAGTCCATTGAGCGCGGCCGACAACATGTTATGTCACCAACGTCACGCGCCGAGTACTTCTCTTCGCTTCGACACGCGTATTTCGAACGAGCATCGGCCGAGATTGGCCTGGGCAATGAAGAGCAGGCTTGGCGTATCGCGCAGGATAGTCGCTCGCGCTCTTTCAATGACCAATTGGCTCTTGAGAGGTCGGTGTTGCAGTCGGCTGCGGCAGTTGCTCTTCGAGAACGACTAAATGCCAAAGCCAATGCGTTGCAGGAAACATCGGAAGATACAGTTGAACATGACGCGTTAGTGAATGAGTTGGCAGCAATCTCTCGTGAGTGGGATGATTTTTTGGCTGAGCACATGCGCGAAATTAGTCAAACCACCGACGCTCTCTCAGCGGATCCGATGTATTGGATAAATTCGCTAGGCGATGACGAAGCAATTGTTGAGTTTTTATTGGCAGACGACGAAGGCCTGGCCTTTGAGGTCAGCGGGGTGGGGATAGCGACGCGTTCAATTGCTGGCAGCAAGCAATTGAGCATCCTGGTAAGTCGAGTCAACGAGTCGTTGATATCTGGTGGACGGCTCGACGGTAGTGCTGCTCGCGATCTGTCTGAAAAGCTATTTGAAAACGTCGGGTTGAGCGCCGCCACGCTGTTGTTGATACCAGATGGGGTACTGAACAATGTCCCATTTGCCCTCCTGCCAGATCCTGCAACAAAGTATCGCTCGCCCCTAGTCAGTCAACGGGCACTGGCGGTTGCTTCGGCGGTCACGCATTTCAGGCAAGGTCGAGGCGAGGGGAATGGTTGGAATTCGATTGCCGTTGCGGCAGCACCATTGGCGGAGACGGCTTTGCCCGTTCAGCAGACTGCCGCGGTCTTTCGCTCAAGTCTGGAACTGACTCCTTTACGCTACGCAGTGGAAGAAGCTCGGATGATCGAATCTCTTCCGTTTGATGGCCCACCCATTGTCGTTACCGGTTCTGAGGCTAACCGAACTGCTATCACCAGTGACCAGTTTGCTGCGGTGGATATTTTGCATTTTGCTACCCATGCGGTGTCCAACCACCTCGTTCCCGAGGCCTCCGGCATTCTGCTAGCCGGCGACGGCGACGAGACATGGGATTTTCTGCGATTGCTAGATATTCAATCATCGCGAATCGCCGCAGAGCTGGTGGTATTAAGCGCCTGCGAAACGGGAACTGGTAAGCTAGTTGATGGCGAGGGCGCACTGAGTCTTGCGCGAGCGTTCCAGCTTGCAGGTGCAGGGGGCGTAGTGTCTAGTTTGTGGCGGGTTGACGACCGCGCCACTTTACGGTTCATGGAGTTTTTTTATCAGGCCTTGATCGTGGACGAGCTCGCGCCTGCCCATGCGCTACGTTTTGCGCAGCTCGAATTGATGAAGTCGGCGGAAATGCGAAATCCATTCTATTGGGCCGCATTCACCTACCAGGGCAACCCGTTCGGCCACTGAAGGATTACGGGTCGGCTTCCGCTGCGCGCCAGACCGAAACGAATTGTTCGCCACTACTGGTCCCAACGAGTTCCAGGCGATATTCGCCAGGTTCCATAGCCCCCGCTCCGATCATGACAGCTACCAAGTCAGAGCTTGATGGTTGGAGCGCCGATACTGACAAAACAGTGGCGCCGTCCCTGGTAAGGGTGGCGTCGTAGGATTCAGTGGACATATAGGCGACTGGCACTTGAATGACGGTTACTGATTCCGCGTCTGGTCTTAGTTGCGCAATGTCGTCGTCGACAGATCGTAAGGTGTTGAGTGTTACGATGTTTGCAGGCGCGACTGAAGGGTGGTCAGACTGCCCATGAATATGGGGATAGATCGCTACGGTCGCGAGCGTGGCATACGCGATTGCATGCAGCCATCGAGGCATGGAAAGCCATGGCTTTGCACTTTGGCTTGAGGCGGCACCACCGCGAAGCACACCATCCAACCGCACCTCCTCCAACCCCTCCGGGTTCTCCATCAACCACAGTTCTACCTGCTCTTCTTCTTCCTCGCTTAGCTTGCGCTGCGTATAGCGGTAGAGCGTGTCCTGGCTAGGTTTTTGCAGGCTCATAACATGCCTCCGAAGACCAGCGATAGGGCGGCGCCGGCGAGGGCGGAGCCGCCGTATTTGTGTTCGATTTTCAGTTTCAAGCGTTGTCGGGCTCGGTACAGCACGCGGTCGAAATGGGTGGGGTCCAGGTCGAGTTCGCGGCAAATGATGGGTTTGTCGATGTTGTCGAAATAGAAGCGGACCAGGATGTCGCGGTCGCGCTGTGTGGTCAGCTCGTCGATGACGTCGCGGACCAGTTTCTTTAGGTCGTCGTTGCTGGCGCGTTCCAGCGGGTCGGGTTGATAGCTGGGCAACTCGACGATGTTGTCTTCCGGTGTGTCGGAATGGAATTTGGCGTCTTTGCGGACGTATTCGCGACCGGCATTGAGTGCAGTCGTGCGGATGAAGGCGGGCAGGGCTTCGGCGGTGCGTAGTTTGCCCTCGCGCAACATGATGATGACCCGGCAGAAGGTCTCCTGCCAAACGTCCTCGATCAGGCTGGGGTCGCGGTAGCGGCGGCGCAGGAAGAATCTGATCGCTTTGGAGTACCGGTTGATTAGTTCGGTTTCGGCGGTTCGATCATTTTGGGCAATACGCGTCGCCAGGTCGGCGGGTGTCGGCTCGATCTGTGGCTCCGATAACTCTGCATTGTTGTTCTGTTGATCCATCCTCCCCTCTGATAGACCGCTTTGCACCAGTATAAGCTTCCCATAATTCACTGCAAGTGAGTCGTCGGATTGGTGTAACCTAGCGGCCCGTTGCGCGGTCCCACCAGCTGGCCAGATGGTCGGCAAAATGGGCTGGGTGACGGGACTTGTCTTCAGCGGGTACAAGCTCGCTTTGATCGGTTCACTGATGAACTGACGACTGCGCCGCCGCCATTTTGCATCGGTGAGTCGCTTTGGAACGTTTTTGAGATTGGTTTGGAGTAGCATGTTGGACCGCGAAATCCATGGTCGATGTGGCTGCCTTGTTGGATAAGGTGCAATGACAATCCGTGATCTCCCATCTGCTGAGCGACGCTGGCTTGCCATTGCAGCGGCGTTTTGTGCGGCGCTGTCATTGCTTTTGTTTGGCGCTGATTTCACCGTGGACGGGCTGACCTATGCCGTTCGGGTGGAAACCGGTCGTCACCTCTATCACGCCAATCACATGCTGCCCAATTATGTGTGGTGGGTCTTGCAACAGGGCCTGGATGCGCTGGGGTGGGCGCCGCGAGCGGTCATCACCATGCAGGCGTTCAATGTCATTTTCGGTCTGGCTGGCTGCGTTGTTCTATACGGCGTGTTGCGCAGCTTCGCCAGCGTCACCAATAGTAGCCTATTGATCCTGTTGATCTTTTTCTCTTTCGGCTGGTGGGCGTTTTCGCATGAGCCGGAGGTCTATGTTCCGGCGCTGGCCCTGATTTGTTTCCAATTGCCCTGGTTGTTGGACTCGCAAAAACCAGGACGCTGGCAACTCGTTGCCTTGGTGGCCCTGTGTGCCGCGACGATCGGCTTTCATCAGCAGCACGTGCTTTGGTACTTTGTCGCACTGGCGTTGTTGTGGCGTCAGGCTGGAAGCATTAGGGACAAGGGGCTGTGGACGTTCGCTCTGGCTGTGCCAGCCTTGGTTTTGGCGCTGTACGTGGTGATCGGATTGCAGCATGGCGCATTTGAGTCGACGCACTCCATCGCTGAGTGGTTTCTTGGCCTGGCCTATTCGGAAGACGGTGGTGTGTCCACGCACCGCGCTACTGCGGCACCGTTGCATCGGCTGGCGTTGGCATTGGCTGCAGCGGGCAATCTTTTGGTGCCATGGACCTTGGTCGCGCAACCGATTTGGGTGATCGGATTGGCCGCATTGGCCCTTTTCGCTTTATTCGGGGTATTGCTGTGGGCAGCCTGGAGTAGAAGAGAAAAGTGGGCTGAATTGCGCTGGATCGCTGGCTTGGCACTGGCTTGGCTGCTTGTCTATTTCTTTTTCGCGCTCGTTTGGGAGGCGCGCAATGTAGAGTTTATGTTGCCGTTGCTGCTACCTGCTGCGGTATTGGCTGCCATCGTTCTAGGCAATCACAGGTCCCGACTGTTGGTCGCGGCTGTGGCTGTGTTGGTGGCGTTGAATCTTGCGCTAAGCCATGTTCCTGATAGTCAGGTTCCGTTGCGTTATTCCTTGGCGTTGGCGGTAGATGATCAATATGACCTCACCTTAGGCGATGCATTAATCACCGAAGAGAAGAATACGGTTCTTTATCTGAACTACATGCGAGGCAAACCAGTCAAATTTATCGCCGGTGCGGTCAGCCATGCCATGCATTTAAACGTCGCTACCGAGCGGTTCGAACGCCAGTTTCGAGGTCAGATTCGCCGCTCTGATCGTGTGTTCACGCTGGAGCAGGCGACTCGGGGGCGGCTGTATTGGATGGCAAAAAGATTGCCGTGGGTTAGCGAAAACAGCATGCGGGATGTCGACACACTGGAGGAACGACTCTACGATCGTTTGATCATGTCCGAGGTTCCTGGGCTGGAAAACGTCTGGCAGGTATCATTGCCCCATGCTCGTCCGGCTCGCTAGTAAGAGCGGGTCCACGGATAGGTGTTTGGACACGGCTGCCTTGGCACATGGAAGCGCTAGCTATTTTCAAGCCATCGAAAATGAAGGGTTTCAATGGCCGCGCTCCTTGAAACATGTGTCCGCGTTAGCCTCGAATGGCTAATCGCGGACGACCACTAATCAGGTCAGGGCGCGACCCATTTCAACTTCAGCGTGACCGTTCCCGCGACCTTGACCTTGCCGCTGATGGTCAACGGCACCTTAAGCTCCTGATCGAGTTCGATTTCAATCTCGCCGTGCATGCCGAGAAATTCCATGGCACCAGCACTTGCCT
Organism: Lysobacteraceae bacterium; assembly: GCA_021604725.1. Lineage (GTDB taxonomy): Bacteria > Pseudomonadota > Gammaproteobacteria > Xanthomonadales > BQJN01 > BQJN01. The sequence continues at coordinate 13,070 of BQJN01000090.1, forward strand.
TACCGATGGGGGACCCATTGACTTCGATTTTCCAACTGGGTCGAGAAGCTTTAACGCGCCGCGAGCCGCTCGACTCATGTAGTTGAAAATCGGTCCGGGTCTGGCCGCTGCGTGCTACTTTTGCGGTGATCAGATACACCTCACGCCGACTGTAGAAGTAACCTGACCATTGTGGCTCTGCTGCCCAGTCGTGTTGGCCCAACTGCACCAGCAAAACCGACGCATCGGACACCGGTTCGTCAATTTCGCGATCAAATGGAAGAAAGTTTTCGCTGGTCAGCGGCCAGTCTGCGACGGACTGGTCTTTGTGCTTTGGCTCTGATCGAATGTCCCAAATACCTGTCGTGGTGTAACGAGCGATGCGCTGACGCGGCTTCTTGCCCGTTTCAACGCGCTTTCGCTGCAGTGTTTGCAGGTGGTCAGCCTCGAACAGAATGGTCTGCTGATAGGTCTTGCCCAGGGCTTTCGAATCCAACGTTAGCAGGCTCATCGGTTGTGATGGCATCAAAGGCTTTGGCGACTGCGCATCTGCCAGTTGCGAATGCGCCTGTTGTTGGCTGACTGATTCGAGAAGGGCGGTTACCGACAAACGAATTCCAAGCTTTGAGCCGGCAAGTTCCAGTTCGGTCCAGGGTTGCGCCAACGCGGGCACACAGATACTCAGCAGAACGCTGATAACAATGAGTCGCATGCAATGCCTTTAAAACGGGTAGGTCGGTGCTATCTTAGTAGGTTGATGTTATCGGAAGCTGAACAAGATTGTGAGTGATTGGATAGATGTGGGTGAAGCTGCCGCGATTGCGCCAGGCAGCTATGACGTGGTCGAGTTCGACGATACCTGGGTGGCGGTCTTTAATGTCGAGGGTGAATACCTGGCGATAGAAGACGTTTGTACCCACGATGGTGCGGAGTTGACTGGTGGTGAAGTGCGCGGCTGCGTGATCGAGTGTCCCCGCCACGGTGCCTGTTTCGATTTGCGCACCGGTGAGGCGATGACCCCACCAGCCTATGAGGCGACACGAACCTATCCGGTAAAAGTAGACGACGGCCGAATATTTTTGAAGGAGTCCGAATGAACACATTGAAATCTTACAATCCAGCAGACGGCAGTCTGGTTGGTGAAGTTCCGACCGCGTCTGCAGAAGATGTGGTCGCTGCGGTCTCAAGAGCTCGTGCGGCAGCGAAAGACTGGCGAGCTATGGCACCGCAGGAGCGGGCTGATCTGCTCAAGCAGGCGGGTGAAGTATTGCTGGAAAAGGCCGGAGAACTGGGTGCGTTGTTGACTCAGGAGATGGGTAAGCCGAGTCGCGAAGCGGTAGGCGAGGTCAAGAGCTGCGGACGCGGCATGGCCAGCGAGACCGAAGAAATCATTGCGGCGCTTGAGCCAGAGCAGATCAATGATGGCAATGTGGTCTCGACTCAGTATTTTGAACCGTTGGGCGTCTGCGCCGCCATCACCCCCTGGAATTTTCCAATCTCCATGCCGCACTGGTTGGTGCTGCCGGCCTTGATGACGGGGAACACGGTGGTGCTGAAGCCGTCTGAGGAGACGCCGTTGATCGCGCAAGCCTATGTTGATGTTCTGAATCAGTTCTTGCCGCATGGCGTGTTAAACATCATTCACGGCGCAGACGACCAGGGCAAGCAACTGGTGGCTGCTGATGTTGATCTAATCGCTTTCACCGGCAGTCGCGATACCGGTGCCAAGATTCTGGCCGCGGCGTCCGGCTCTCTCAAGCGAGTCATTCTGGAGCTCGGCGGCAAGGACCCATTGGTGGTATTGGAAGATGCCAATCTGGAGCATGCCGCCAAATTCGCGGTGCAAAACAGTTTCCGCAATGCCGGGCAGGTTTGTGTTAGCACCGAGCGGGTCTATGTCGCCGAAAGCATTGCTGACGAATTCGAAAAGCTGATGGCAAGGAATGCGGCTGAGATGCGCGTTGGGCCAGGTGATCAGGACGGCGTGAAGGTGGGTCCAATGATCAACGAGCAGCAACGAAGTCACGTCCTTAAGCAGTTGCATGATGCCGTTGCGCGCGGCGCACGCGTCGTGGCCGGTGGCGGTGAGCACGCAGATCGTTTTGTAAACCCGACCGTTTTGGCCGAAGTCGACAATGAGGCCGACATCATGCGCGCCGAAACGTTTGGGCCGGTGGTTTGCGTTAATCGCTTTGCAAGCGACCAGGAAGCCATTGCTTTGGCCAATGATACTGAGTTCGGCCTGGGCGCGGCGGTGTTCGGCGAGCCGGAACACGCGGAGAATGTCGCCAGGCAGATTGAAGCTGGCATGGTTGGCGTGAACCAGGGTTGTTTTGGTGCCAGCGGCACGCCTTGGGTGGGCGCCAAGCAGTCAGGATACGGCTTTCACAGCTCAAAGGACGGGCATCGGCAGTTCACCCAGCGTCGCGTTGTTTCCAAGCGAGCCGGTTAGACTGTGATACGCCAACTCGAAGGTTTGGGCGGCCGTCTATTGATGGCCGTAGAGCCGTTGCCTGACGAGTTGGAACCGCGAGATTTGCAGCGGCTGCATGCCAACGAGCGGGCTATGGCAGACGGATTCGCCAGTGCGTCGCGTCGTCATCAATCGCTGGCGGGTCGATTGCTGCTACGGAACCTGCTTTCGGTATGGTACGGCAGTGACCAGCTCGACTGGGTGCATTGCGAACGGATCGAGGGAGCGCCCTGGCTGGTCGGAGGGGATGGGCCATTGCCTTCAGTGTCGTTGAGTCACTGCCGAGGCTACGTTGCTGCAGCGATTGGAGAGTCGGCCATGGATGTCGGCGTCGACGTGGAATGCAGGGTGTCGTCAGATATCGACGCTGTCGCAGAGCGCTTCGACTGGCCTATCGATCGTGATCCCGATCGATTTCAGACCGCCTGGACCGTATGGGAGGCGGCCGTTAAGGCACGAGTTGATCAACCCCACGATCTGGTTCGCGCATTTTTCGATCGGGGCTCAGTAGGTAACTACTCAGTCTGGAACTGGCCGGTCGCACCGATGGCTCAAGTGTCGGTCGTCGCTCGTTTGAGCGACGACCAAGTGGCCAGGTCTAGCGTCGCCTGAAGCCACCACCGCCGCGTGCACGCTGGAAATTGTGGTGCTGCATTGAGCCCCGTTGGCGCGCCTGATATTGACGGTTCAAGTCCTGATGCGACGGTCGTTGCATCCCCGTAGACGGTCGGCTCATGTTGCCGGTGGACGGGCGCTGCGTTGCAGGCCGTTGCGATGGTTGTGTTGATGGTCTGTTGGTGGGGAATGACTGCCAATCCCGGTTGCTGCTGCGCTGTTGCCAGCCTGAGGCATCGCGTCGATAGACAGACCCATCCCGACCGGCAAATACATTGTTGTCCATCTGTGCCGGGCGGCTGATGTTGCGGTTGGTGCCGGCTTGGCGAGTGGCCGGTCTGGCCGCCACACGATCGCGATTGCCCGCTCGGTTGTACAGGTTGTTGTTGCCAATTCGGTTGTTGATATTGATGTTGTTATTAATATTGATGTTGGTGTTGCGATAACCACCACCCCAGTAGCCTGGACGATAGCCTCCGACACCCCACCATGCACCACCTACATGCCAGCCTCCGGTGCCGACACTCCAGTGGAAGCGGCCATAGCCACCATGAATACCGAAGTTCCAGCCGGTCCACGGATTGTAGGTGACGTGGAAGCCGTAGGTCGCCGGACGTGGGTACCAGTAATTGGGGCCATACCAGCCGGGGTAGTACCACCCTGTGCCCCAGACCACGGTCGGGCCGTAGATATAACTGCCCATGTAACCGGGATAGTAGCCGACATAAACCGTAGACGGCGTCGATTCATACACGTGCACATGGGTCACGTTGTAGTTCGGGTTGCTGGGCGGAATTGAATAGATCTCCTCCGGCACTTCGGTTGCGACACGCCATTGACCGGTGGGGCTTGGCGCGTGGTACCAGACGCCTTCGTAACACAGCCAGTATTCACCAGCTGCCTTGATGATTTGGTAACCAGTGTTGACCGCGTACTGCATATCGGTGTCTTCAACCGGCTTGAACTGAGGGTCACCGTCGTAGGTGACTTCTGGCGGTTCAGCGTCGAGTTTGACTGAAGCGGTTTGCGGGATGTACGCGTCGAGCACAGCCTCCTGAGCCTCTTCAGTTCCGGCGACATAGGGACGAACATCGCCGATGTCTGAGGCAGCAGGGATGGCTGAGAAGCTGGCTGGCAAGGCATCAGAGGCGACGTATTCCCAAGGCCCGTCAAGGCTTTTGCTGGCGTACCAGCGGCCGGCGAAAACGACATAGTAGCGTTGGTCGGAGATCTCCAGTAGCACATCGGTGTTGGCGTTCTCTACATATAGCAGGGCGTTGCCTTCGATCGGCGTCATTTTTGCCTCGCCATCGATCACCAACAATTCGCTAGGAGCGGTAACGACAATAACCTCAGGTACTTCGTTAGGGTCTGTGATAGGTGGTGCGACATCCTCTTCATCGACCTGGTCGTTCGACTGCACCAGGTCAAGTACCACCTGCGGCGGCTTGGTCAAGGAATAGCGACCATCGAGCTTGTCCGACTTGAGCCAGGTAGACCCGGTCATCAGATAAAAATCGCCCTGGTGTCGCGCGATCAGGGTAGGGGTGTTGACCACTAACTCGACACCGGCCTCTCCGACCTCGCGAATCTCGGCCTGGCCATCTAGCGTGACCAAGATGGCGGGTGAGTGCCGCACCAGTACGGTTGGCGGGGCGTTGTTGAGCTCAGGTTTGTTTGGCTCATTGACCTCTGCCATCTCCAACGTGGCGGCCAGTTCATCCATGGAAACGGTCAGCTCAAAGTTGGCTGACCTTTTCTCCACAAACTCGGTCAACTGACCTTTTTGCTCGTCTGTGGCATCAGCAAAATGTACTCTCGGAACATGAAAATCGCTGATCAAGGCGGTCCGGTCTTCTCGATTGGTCTCAATCCGTGCCTCGAACCACATTGCCCCAAACACCGGCTCTTCGCCGGTACGAGCGACCGAAACGGCGGCGCGTCCGGTGAGCTTGTGTCCATCCAGAGATTCGGGTTGTGGTTGGTAGATAACCACTCTGTAGTTTTCGGTGGTGATTTCCTGCGGCCACTCTGCATGTGCCCCGAAGGCTAGAGCTAATAACAGGGCGGTCAGCAAAAGGCGTACATATGGGCGGGTCATAACTGTCATGGCGAGATGAAATCAGGCAGCCGAAGGAGCATCGATTCTAACCCCATGATGGGTCAGCGCGCATTTCATCGGCAAAAAAGCTTGTGTCAGGTCAAAGAATCGTTCAATTCCGCTGGACTGAGAGGCGATTGCAAGCCATTATTACGCCCTCGTTTACATTCTTTTAACAAAGCGAAAAGCACGGGAGGTTCGAATGGCCTACGGGAAGTCAGGCGGTCGAGCGATGGTTGCGGGTTTGACCGCAGCGTCGCTATTTGCGGTTGCCACGCCGATTTATGCACAGGACGGTGAAGAAGCCGTTGAGCTGGAGAACGTAGTTACTCTGGGTACACGTTTTTCTGGTCGCGACGCACTCGAGACCATGGCTCCGGTCGATATCATTGATGAGGCCACTCTGCGACGCACCGGTCATACTGAACTGGGTCGCGCGCTGCAAACTTTGGCCCCATCGTTCAACTTTTCCAACACCTTCATCAGTGATGGTACCGATATCATTCGTCCGGCGACATTGCGCGCGCTCGGACCAGATCAGGTCCTGGTTCTGGTTAACGGAAAGCGGCGCCATCAGCAAGCGCTGGTTAACGTTCAACAGACCATCGGTCGCGGATCAGCCGGAACGGATATCAACGCCATTCCTGTCAGTTCTGTGCACCGTGTTGAGGTCCTGCGCGATGGCGCGGCCGCTCAGTACGGTTCCGACGCGATCTCTGGTGTGATCAACATTGTGTTGAAATCACAGGTCGATGCGATTGAAACCACATTTGAGTATGGCAAGACCTCGGAAGGCGACGGCAAGGTCAAATTTGCTGCTGCCAACGGTGGCTTCGAGTTCGGCGATGGTGGTTACTTCAATGCCACGCTGGAATACCGCGACCGCGGCGAAACCAACCGCGCTGGCCCTGACTCACTGCGCGTCAACCCACCTGAGGTAACCCAGCGTATCGGTGATGCCGATTCCGAGAACAAATACCTTTGGTTCAACATGGCAGTCCCGGCTGGCGATGCGGTTGAGTTCTACGCCTTTGGTGGCTGGTCGGAGCGCGATGGTGACTCTGCTGGCTTCTTCCGTTCAGCTGGCGATGGCCGCACGGTGCCAGACCTGTATCCGGAAGGCTTCCTGCCGAACATTCTGACCAATGCCGAAGACCGCTCGATTGCGGCTGGTGCACGTGGCGTTTGGCGCAGTGGCTGGGATTGGGATTTCAGCATCGCTCACGGTAACAACAAGTTCGGTTTCTTTGAGCGCAACTCAGTCAACGTCAGTTACTGGTATGAGCCCAATTCGGCTGGTGGCATTTTCGGTGCCTCACCGACCTCCGCTGACACCGGAACGCTGCACTTTGAGCAGACCACCTGGAACTTCGACATCGCCAAGGGCTTGGAGTGGGCTGGCAAAAACCCGCTGTACACCGCCCTCGGTGTTGAGTACCGCAAAGACGGCTACCAAATCGAAGCGGGTGACCCGGTGTCTTACCAATACGGTCGAACCAATGACCGCACGATTCCCATTTTTGACCAGACCGGTGGCATTGCCGCACCTGGCATTCAGGGCTTCCCAGGATTCACGCCTGAAACCGAAGTCGATGATGATCGCCGCAGCTACGCGCTCTATGGTGATTTCGAGACCGATCTGACTGACAACCTGACCGTTGGTGTTGCAGCTCGTTATGAGGACTACACCGACTTCGGCGACACCGTCACTGGTAAGCTGTCTGCTCGCTATGACTTCACGCCGGGCTTCAGCATGCGTGGTACGGCATCGACCGGCTTCCGCGCTCCAGGCGTCCAACAGGCGTTCTATAGTCAGGTTTCAACCAACCTGAACTCTGCTGGCGTACTGACCGATACCTTGACCGCTCGCCAAAATGGCCCGGTCACCCAGGCCTTCGGTATTCAGCCATTGCAGGAAGAGACTTCGACCAACTTGAGTCTTGGTTTTGTTGCTCGACCGACCAACAACCTGACCTTGACCCTGGATCTGTACTCGATTGATATCGATGACCGCATTATCTTCTCGTCGAACATTTCGCCAGAAGATCCGGCCACCTGTGTCAACCCGGGAGATTGCCCGATTTCTGACATCCTGGCACCGTTCGGTGTAGGGCAGGTGCTGTTCTTTACCAACGCCATTGATACTGAAACGGTAGGCGCTGATTTCGTTGCTCTGTGGAACGTTGATCTGGCCAACAGTGCCCTGGATCTGGAAGCACTGCTGCACTACAACGACACAGAGGTCAAAAACCGCAAGTCAAACTCGCCGATCCTGACACCTCAGCAACTGTTTGACGACGCGCAGGTCACCCTGGTCGAACAAGGCCAGCCTGGTGAGCGAGCGACCT
>BQJN01000091.1 GCA_021604725.1 Lysobacteraceae bacterium
CCGGAACACAAGGCAAACTCAATGGACGGGATAACGCGATCTTGATGGGGATGCTGCTGGGCATGTCCAAAGCACAAGTGCAGGAGCAACTGGACCAGATCAAAGAGTTTTCCGAGCTTGGTGCCGCGTTTGAACAACCCATGGCCACCTATTCATCTGGCATGAAGGCCCGGCTTGGCTTCAGTGCCGCCATTGCATTTGACCCCAGTGTGCTACTGGTGGACGAAACGCTGGGCGTTGGCGATGTTTCGTTCCGCAAAAAATCCTCGGAAGTGATGAAGGAGCGAATTCGGTCGAACCGCACCGTGGTGCTGGTTTCTCATCAAGCAAATACCTTGCGCGAACTGTGCAATCGAGCGATTTGGATCGAGCATGGCAAGACCCTGGCCGAGGGCTCACCTGATGAGGTGCTTGAGTATTACGAGTCGAACATGGGCGTTACCAACAGTGACTAGCCCAGTCCCCGACCCGAAAGAAGACGAGATCATTCGACTGCGTGCCGAGGCACGTGCAAATCGCCAAAAGATCGCAGAGTTGACGTCAGCTTATGAGGATTTGCGGCTCAACTATAACAAGGCCATCCGTTACTTTGACCTGATTCGCAACGACGTTGTGGCCATCTTTGGGTCTGTGACCTGGAAAATCGGTCACACCTTTACCGCGGTGGTGCGTCGCATCTTGGGTCGACAGCATGATCCACAGGCAGCAGACCATATCCGCACCGTCATTCAGGCCTTTGACGAGTGGCAACAGCCGGCCACCAGCAACGTACCCGGCGCACCGCTGACAAGGGTTTTGGAAACCCCGGAAAGCCCTTGTTTTGCTCGCTCAGCGCCGCCTGGCAACTTGCCAAGAGTCGGCGTGCTACTGGGGCGCCGATCCGATGGCCAGCCTACAGGGTCTGCATGGGTGCGACTGTTACAGCCTCTCGATGCGGCCAAAGGCGATCAGTTGCATGTTGAGCCCATCGCTGCAGCCATTGAGGTCGATGACCGCTTCGACGTCGTGGTAGTTCAGCGCACCTGTTTGCACAACGAGAACATGGTGGATCGACTGCTCGACCGCTGCAATGCGTTCAACGTCCAGGTCATCGTCGACCTCGATGACGACCTGTTCTCTCTCCCAAAATCATCAGAGTTCAGCGACGCCGCTTTGGCCGCACTGCGCCAACTAATACACGCTGCAAACGCGGTAACCGTTTCAACCGAAACCCTGAAGACGCGAGTCAAGCCGATCAACCGCAACGTTCATGTGATTGTAAATGGCATCGACCTCGATGGTTGGGCGGCACCCGCTGAGACGCAGGGTCCACGTCTTCTTTACATGGGCACACCGACCCACTCCAAAGATCTGGCGATCGTGCGCAAAGCCATCGCTGCGGTGCAACGTGCCGATGGCCTGGAACTTGACGTCATCGGCGGCTTTAACCGGGGAGACAAAGGCTTTGGAAACCGCTTGGATGTGCCAACCGGTTGCGACGTGTTCGATTCTTTTGTCGAATGGCTGCAGGAAGAAAACCGTTGGTCAGTCGGGCTTGCCCCACTGGCAGACACGCAGTTCAACGAAGCAAAAAGCCCACTGAAATTTCTTCAGTACACGGCGCTCGGTTTGGTCACTATCGCCTCCGCCAGGGGACCCTACGCAGACGTGATCACGCACGGGGTCAATGGTTTGTTGGTCGATGACAGCACTGAAGCCTGGCTGGACGCGATCACGCGCCTGGTCAACGACAAACCCTACCGCCAGAAGTTGCTTGATCACGCGCGCGCATTGATCGTTCGCGACTTTTCCCTTGATGGAAGCACTGAGCGGTGGGTTCGGCTCGTAGGTACGCTCAGACAAACGGCGCGCACGGAGCAGTTGCTCGATCAATTACCCTTTGATCCGGCGACCTATCTGTTCCAGAACCCGGACGTTGGCCGCGGCTCAGACGATCCGCTTGCAGCAGCCGAGAAACATTTTCGGATTTGCGGCCGACAGGAAGTGCTGTCAGGACTACGCAGATACTACCCACTGATGGGGCCCGTCGATCTCGGGATTCGGCAGCTACCGGACGATACACGAGAGTCTTTGCAGGAAACCATCGCCGAGCTTGGGTCATCGCCGACCATCTCGGTGTTGATGCCAACGTATAAATCGGACTTGCGGTGGCTGAGAGCTGCGATTGACTCGGTCATTGAACAGGTTTGGCCACACTGGCAACTATGCATCGTAGACGATGGCAGCAACGATCCCGCACTCACAGACGTTCTCGAGAATTACCGACGCCAGGATTCTCGGATCCAGCTCAAGCTGAACGAAAGCAATAGCGGCATTGCTGCCACCAGTGCCGCCTGTTTGTCGATGGCCGAAGGCGAATACATTGCGCTTTTGGATCACGATGACGAACTGACGCCGTTGGCCCTGCTGGAGTGCGCCAAGGTGATCGCAGAACAGTCGCCCGATGTGATCTATTCTGACGAAGCGAAGCTGGCCGACGATGACCAGATCGTAGAACATCACTTCAAATCCGGCTTCTCTGCGGACATGATTCTGGCGCAGAACTACATTTCACACCTTGGTGTATACCGCCGTACTGTGGTCGAACGTGCCGGCGGCTTCAGGACCGGCTTCGATGGCTCTCAAGATCACGACCTGCTGCTGCGCGTCTTGCTCGAGTCCAGCAAAGTGGTGCACATCCCTCGCGTTTTGTATTTGTGGCGCCAGGTGGCCGGGTCGACAGCCCGAGAGTTCGACGACAAGGACTACGCCTGGGAGGCTGGGCGTCGCGCCGTCGCCAACACGGCCGCCAAACTGGACGGCGAGGCGAAGATCAGCAAGGGAGTACACCCTGGAACTTACCGAGTGCGATACTCGATCAAGGGCGACCCATTGGTATCGATACTGATTCCATTTCGAGATCATGCAGACCTGCTGCACCAGGTCATCGAGTCAGTGCTGGAAAACACGACGCATAGCAACTTTGAGATCGTCGGTATAGACAACAACAGCCAGCAGGCCTCGACTCGGGACGCAATGCAGCACTGGAGCCAGGTCGATTCGCGAGTCCGCTTCGTCGAATATAACCGCGAGTTCAACTTCTCCGCCATTAATAACTTTGGAGCGCGCCATGCGCGCGGCGACCACTTGTTGTTGCTCAACAATGACATCACTGTTGACGATAGCGATTGGTTACACGCCCTGCTTGAATACTCACAGCGCCCTGACGTAGGGGCAGTTGGCGGCCTGTTGCTGTATCCCGATCGCGCGATTCAGCATGCCGGAGTCATCATCGGTTTGGGCGGCGTTGCTGGCCACTCACATAAACATCTTGAGTCTGAGCATCACGGTTATTTCGCCAGACCACACGTTGTCCAGAATATTTCGGCGGTCACGGGGGCCTGCCTGATGACCAAGCGACATGTTTGGCGACGTGCTGGGGGCTTGAACGACACTGACCTTGCCGTCGCCTTCAATGACATTGACTTCTGCCTGCGGCTACGAGAGCTTGGGTATGTCAATGTTTACACACCGCACTGTCGTCTAATTCATCATGAGTCTCGATCTCGTGGCCTTGAGGACACGCCGGAAAAAATCCAGCGCTTTGCCGCAGAAGCTGACTACATGAAGAAGCGCCACGCAGCGGCACTGTGGCGCGGCGATGAGTATTACAATCCCAATTTGACCCTGATCAGCCAGGACTTCTCGGTCAGGCCGGCCAAATGGGAACCAGTTTGAGCACCCGAACAGCCGCAATCGTCGTAAATTTTGCGCGCCCGGACCTCACCGAACGTTGCCTTTCGTCACTTTGGTCTGGCTCTGTTGTACCTGAGCTCACCATCTGTGTGGACAATGGTTCTGATGATGGATCAGTCGAGCGTTTGAGCCATTGGGCAGATCAGGAACTGTCAAAGCACGACCAAGCTGTGGAGTTTGCAATTTTGGCTTGCGCCTCCAACATGGGCTTTGCTGCAGCCAACAATACGGCCCTGCGATGGGTTGCCGAGCGCGCATTGGAGTTTGATCAGTTCTGGTTTTTAAACAACGATACGACACCGCGGCATGACGCTCTGGAGCATTTGATCGCGAAGGGGCGGAAACATCCTAAATACGGCATCATCGGCAGCACCTTGCTCAAGCCCGGCAGCACCACCCAGTGCACAGGCGGCTATCGCTACTATCCAGCATTGACGGTGATCTCAGCGGCAAATGAGGGTCTTGCGCTTGAGCACTTAGATAGCTTACCGCCACCGCGCCTGGATTATATTTGTGGCGCGTCCATGTTGATCCGGGCAGAAACGTTGAGCCAGGTAGGTATGTTCGACGAAAGGTACTTTCTGTTTTGTGAAGAGGTTGATCTGGCCCATCGCATCCGAAAATCGGAACTGGCTCTACATTGGGCGAGAGCGAGCATTGTGCACCATGACATCGGTGCCACCGCAAAATCGACCGCCTCGACTGGAGATTCCGGAAGTGATCTTGCAAACTACCACGAAAACCTGAGCGTATTGCGGCTGACATGGCAACACTATCGATATTGGCTGCCACTTGCCGTGATGGCGCGAATTGCGATGAAACTGATGGCGACCGTGCTACATCAACGCTGGTCCGCGTTTGGTCCCTTCTGTCGCGCGGTACTGGACTTCCTGCGGGACCCAAGAGGCCCGAACAGCCGCTCCACCCCAATCACCAGCTGCCACACTTGGCCGCCAGGGAGAGACTAAGATGACTGGGCTTAGCCACTGGTTGAACTTGATCAGATTCAAGGCATACGCGGACCTGAAGTCGGAGTCCACCAAGACCTACGTGGGCATTTTTTGGTGGGTATTGGACCCATTGCTGTACATGACGGTCATGTACGTGGTATTCGCCGTACTGCTGGAGAAGCGAACGCCTGACTTCGTTGCGTTTCTACTTGTCGGCCTGGTCTACTTTCGCTGGTTCAGCGCGACAGTCGGAAATTGCGCATTCTCCATTTTGGGCGGCAAAGCCCTTATGCAGCAGGTTTACTTGCCGAAAATCATCTTCCCGGTGGTCGTCATCCTGATCAATTTGATCAAGTTCCTGATTATCTTGTCTTTGCTGCTCGTATTCTTGTGGCTTCAAGGGCATCGCGCCTCATCCGCCTACCTGGCGTTACCCGCATTGATGATGATTCAGTTTGTGATGGTGTGCGGAACCAGTTTCATCGTCGCCGGTTTGGTTCCCCTTCTTCCTGACCTGAAACATATCGTCGATAACATCGTATTGGCGCTGCTGTTCCTCAGCGGTATTTTTTATTCTGGCCGAGACCTTCCGCTCGACAAGCAACAGTTGCTTTACCTAAACCCAATGGCGCGACTCATTGAAGGCTATAGGGACATACTCATCGACGGCCGAACGCCCGATGCCGCCTTCTTCGTTTACCCAGCCCTGGTCGCAATCGTACTGTTGCTGATCGGCACAACCATTGTTGTTGCCCTCAACCGGCAATACCCCATGCTGGTACGAAAAGTGTAAATGGCGATACTGCCAGCTTGTCCCTAGCCTAGAGGTCGTCCACGATTAGCCATTCATGGCTAACGCGGACACGGGTTTCAAGGAGCGCGGTCAGTGAAACCCTTCATTTTCAATAACTTGAAAATACTGACACTTCCGTGTGCCAGGCCGAGCGCGTCAAAACACTTATCTGTGGACGCGCTCTCGCCTAAAACTCTCAAAGAAGCTTCCTTAATGCACCTTGACGCCTGGCTGCGGCCCTTCTTCGCTTATATCCTGATCAACGACCAGGTCGCGCCGTACTGAGCGACCAATCAACTTGCAACACAGCATAAAATCGTTCTCGGCGGTGCGCTTCAAGGCATCGTGGGCAACCGCTGAGCCGCGCTCGTCCACCGGAAATGATGTGGAATAGGTGCCGAATGCAATTCGGTCGCCAAGGTTCAGTTCGATTGCATATTCCACTACCCAGATCTTGCGTCCAGATTCGGGCGCATCCTCTTCCCACTCAGAGAAGGTCAGACGACAGGCTCCTCGCGTCGACTCCGCGAGCAGCGAGTCAATGACAAACTGCTCTTGAATGGCCGAAGAACCGAGAACCTCAAAGGTCGAGGCGTTGGGCATGAACAGTCGGCCAATCTCATCACCCGTCAGGTGAAGGTCAAATTCAGAGGTTAAGCGATTTTCATTCAAACCTGTTCACTCCAGTAGAAAAAGCTATCGCACTGACGATAGGTCGCTGCGGGCAACCCGACTTGACAGTCGGCGGTAAAGAATACGCCACGCAGGGGGCATGTGAAAGTGACCATAGAGCCAAAACCGAATTGTTGTGAGCAGCGCAACCTCACAGCCGCCTGCGAGGTTCAAAGGCATTTGCAGACGCAGGCCACGCAACCGGTGGCGCAAACTGCGAATTCCCGCCAGTCACTTGAAATTTGCAGGCGCACCCCAATCTCCTTCGGGCCGTGGTAATGCCAACCCCTGGATAAGAGCAGCTTGATTGTGCCGGGGCGGGCAACCACATCGCGCACTATATTTGTAATCCTGGCCAGGAAATCGCATGGACAAGTTGCCGGAATTTATAGCCAACCATCCGCTTTTGGTGTTGGCGTTTGCAGGCCTGGTGGCCGCTTTGATTTTCACTGAAGTTGCGCGCCGATTTCGCGGGTTCAAACAGGTCGGACCCGCCCTGGCTACTCAGCTGATCAACCGTGAAAATGCCGCTGTCGTGGACGTATCTGCCACCGCTGACTATCACAGTGGACACATCGTCAACGCACGAAACGTTCCGCTTTCGCAACTGGACGGCAACAGCAAGGCCCTGGCGAAACTCAAGAACAAACCCGTCATCGTCTGTTGCCGAACCGGGCAAACATCGTCGCAGGCCTGCGCCAAACTGGTTAAGGCCGGATTTGAGTCTGTTTACCAACTCACCGGCGGCGTGGCGGCTTGGAAGTCTGAAAATTTGCCCCTGGTCAAGGGCAAGTAGCAGTCGAACGTGAAAAATACTACGGCAAGCGGTGGAGCCAGCACAGTTTCAATGAGATAATCGGCCGATTAGGCCTTGAGCGCGTGCAATTTGAAGCGTTTGCCCCCATTCAGAACCTAACTTAATAGAATCGGAAATCAACATGACAGATCAAACCTCAACCCCCGAAGCCGGCGCCGCTGCCGAAGACCAGGCCCAATTCTCACTGCAGAAACTGTACCTGAAGGACATCTCCTTTGAGTCGCCAAGCGCCCCAATGATTTTTCAGGAACAGGGACAACCCGACCTGAAACTGAACCTCGCTCAGAAAGTCAACTCGGTGGGCGACGATGTATATGAGGTCGTTTTGACCGTGACGGTCACCAACAAAGTGGGCGAGAAAACCGCTTTTCTGGCCGAAGTACAACAAGCCGGCATTTTCGGCATCAAGGGCATGGAGCCTGCACAGTTGCAAGCAACACTTGGCTCATACTGCCCGTCTGTGTTGTATCCCTATGCACGACAAGTCATCTCCGACCTGGTAACCCACGGTGGTTTCCCGCCATTGTTGTTGCAACCGGTAAACTTCGATCACATCTTCGCTGAGCGCCTGCGTCAACAACAAGACGAGGCCGGAGCTGTCAGCGGCACAGCCTAAGGCTGAACGATGCCAAGGCTCGGCGAAGCCTCGCCGAGCCTGCCTGACCGAACCCCGCTCTATGCAACCCTGGCGTTTCGCTGATTCGTCGCCAACGGCACGTCCGCTGTTTGACCGGGTTGATCCGCCCTTCTATGCTTCGTAGCTCCGGAACAGGACAACGACGCGCATGACCTCAAAGCATGACTCTTCAACGTACGACTTGCTGGTTGCCGGCGCTGGCTCTTGGGGCACTGCGCTAGCCATTCAATCGGCGAGAAAAGGGCACAAAGTGGCCCTATGGGCACACCGAGAAGCCCACGTTGAAGCGATGCAATCGGCACGCTGCAATGACCAGTATTTGCCTGGTGCGCCCTTCCCAGACACGCTGACAATCTGTCCTGACCTTGAGCAGGCAGTGCTGCAGTCTGCCCTGAAGATGATCGCAACGCCCAGTCACGCGTTTTCGGAAACGCTAAAGAAGATGGCTCCTCATTTGAGCGTTGAGGAAGGCATCAGTTGGGCCTCAAAGGGGTTTGAGCCAGGAACCGGGCGCTTCTTGCACGAAGTGGCCGAAAGCGTAGTCGGTCATGATCGACCACTGGCCCTGGTCACTGGACCATCCTTCGCCAGAGAGCTGGCCGACAACCTGCCAACTGTTGTTACCGTCGCTTGTGCCGATGACAGCTATGCACGAAAGCTGGCCAGCGTTTTGCACTTCGGTGCGTTGCGCGTTTACACCAATCGCGACTTGAGAGGCGCTGAACTCGGTGGTGCTGTTAAAAATGTTTTGGCGGTTGCTACCGGTATTGCTGATGGCATGGGACTCGGTGCCAACGCCCGCGCCGCCCTGGTGACACGCGGCCTGGCCGAAATGATGCGGCTATGCGACGCGCTTGGAGGTGAGCGGGAGACCTTGATGGGGCTGTCAGGCATGGGTGATCTGGTATTGACCGCCACCGGTGACCTGTCACGTAACAGACGCTTTGGCTTGGCACTGGGGCGAGGAACGAGCATACCCCAGGCCCTGGAAGACATCGGCCAAGTGGTGGAAGGTATACAAACGGCACGAGAGGTCGTTCGTCTGGCCAAACGGCATCATGTAGATATGCCCATTTCAGAGCAGGTATTCGAGGTTATTGAAGAGAACATCACGCCGCAACAGGGTCTGAAGAACCTGCTGTCGCGAGAACAGCGCCCTGAGCTGGACTGATTTGACATCTGTCGCTGAGCGCAAAACATGTTCCATATCGCTCTGTTAAGTCCACAGATTGCACCCAATACCGGCAATATCATTCGACTATGCGCCAATTGTGGCGCTTCGCTACACCTGATCCACCCGCTCGGATTTGAGTTGGATGACCGCCGCATGAAACGCGCCGGCCTCGACTACCATGAGTTCGCGGCGATTGCACAACATGACGACTGGGCTGCGTTCAGCCACTGGGCTGCGGACAAGAGGGTTTTCGGCCTATCAACCCGTGGCCCGCGAAACTACTGCACGGTCAAATTCGAAGCAGAGGACATCCTGCTGTTTGGCTCGGAGACGCAAGGCTTGCCGCAAGAAGTTCGTGATGCGCTGGATGATAGGCTGTTGCGCCTGCCGATGCGACCTGGCAACCGTAGTTTAAACCTGGCCAACGCCGTTTCTATTGTTGCCTATGAGGCCTGGCGCCAAATGGACTTTGCCTGTCAGTAGACTGTTACTTGCCACGAATCGGTGCGACTGGAAACGGAGTTACCTTCTCCCCGCTTTCGGAGTCACGAATACAAGCCACCCCTCGTTTCTCAACCTCTTCGATTTTCATCACGCTGTGCATCGGCAAATGCAAGACTTTGACCGACTCAAACTCGTCTCTTAGCTTCTCTTCGGCCGGGTCAACAACGACTGACTTTCTGTCGTCGAACACAAGGTCAGCGACTTCGACGAAGCCATACAAGCCACTGCTGCTCACACTCCGAGCATACAGCTCATACACCTTGCCTCGATTCATGAAGGTTGCCTTGTACATTCTATTACTTGCTGCCATAAAAATGATCTTGCCAAAAAAAGTAGTTAGAGCACGTACACGTTAGTGTGATGTGCTCGTGTTGGCACATGGAAGTGCCGGCCATTTTCATTCATTGAAAATGAAGGGTTTCAATGACCACGCTCCTTGAAACCCGTGTCCGCGTTAGCCACCGATGGCTAATCGTGGACGAGCTCTTTCATCCAAGCCTATCGGAACATCTTGACGACAGCCGCGAAAACCACACCCGAAACAAAGCCTGCAACGTGGGCCCACCAAGCGACCGGGCCAAGCGCGACCTCAAACAAAGTATAGGCGATCTGCAGACCAATCCATGCGCCAATCACGACCAGAGCAGGTACGCGAACATATTGCACAAACAGACCCAGTGGGATCAACAGACCGATACGTGATGTCGGAAAGTTGACCAGATAGGCACCAATTACACCTGAGATCGCACCACTGGCACCAATAACCGGCGCCGCATTGGGGGTCATGTTCAGCATCATCACCAGGTTGCCGACCGTTCCGGCCAACATCAAAAACAATGCCGTTCGAAGCGCCCCCCACTGCCGTTCCAGTGGCATTCCAAACACCAGCAGGAAAATCAGGTTGGTCGCCAGGTGCCAGACGTCGGTATGGAACAGGATACCTGTACCCAGGCGCGCGGCGATCTGTGGCGACCACGGTGCATCAGTGACGAAAATCACGCCGTAGCGCTGCCACAGTTCAGTCGCCTGCTCGCTCCCCAGAAACCATATCAGTAAATGAATTGCGGCCAGAACAACGGCCAGGAAAGGCACGAACCAACTGCTTTGCCTACGTCTGGCAGGAACCAGACGTTTGCGACGCCCTGGCTTACGCAATGTGCCCTTCACGAACCATTGGGTAACAAAAACTCATGTCCATTGTATTGCAACACAACCCCCTCAGGCTCGATACCTTTGACCTTTACCTTGAGCTCTTCCATGGTGTCGCCGACTTGAAATCGCTGCATATTTAGCATGACGAACCGGCTACCCGGATTTTGATGGTAGACATGCATATTGAGCTGTATTTCCGGAAGATTAACGCGAACGCCCAAAGGCAATTCGTGGACCAACACATAGCCAGACGCCTTTTCGTCGCTCGCAGCCGATGCAACCGCGGTTGTGTTCCCCGGGCGGGAGGGATCTTGTTGCAACCGTCTTGGTTTGCCAATTTCCACTGTCTTGCTCCGAGGTTCTGCAGCCTTCACGCTGGCCAGGTCATTCGGCGAATCATCCACCACGGGCACAAGTCCATTGCTCGACGGCTCACTATTGGCCACGACGGCAGCTGACGATGATTTCCCGTTGGTTGGGTTGTTCTGTTCCTTGCTTTGACGTCGCTGTGCCTTTCTCTCGGCGATACGCGCCGCTTTTCTTTCGGCGGCCGTCATTTTGCCACCCTTGCTTGTTGACTCAGGTTTCGGCTGCGCTGCTTTTCCGCGCCGCTGTTTGGCGCCATCAGGCTTGCCAGCTGCGCCTTGGCCCGCACCCTTCGCTGAGTTGTTGCGCTTTTTGGCTGGGCGCTCGACTACCGACGACGAGCCGTTCTCATCGGCGGCCACAGCCTGCTGATCCGAAACAGTGCCAGGTGTGTCGCCTGCGAAACGTTTGACTTGGGTGACTACCGCGTCACGCCATACCCAACCTGCCGCGGCTACGCTCACTACCAGCACGGCAACGACCGCCACCACCCAACGACCATGTTTACCATGACTTGGTGACGATGTATGGACTGTGTCCGACTCATCTGAGCCCTTTTCATTGCGCTCTTTTTCTGAACGATTTAGTGCGTCGAGAATAGATGACATGACTACTTGGTATCCTTGGGGGTCACGGCTGTAACGACCTTGCTGCTTCAAGCTGCGGTCCCTGTTGATCAAACTGAGACAAAAAATAGAGCGTATCAGGCCCGACGATCGCGTCCGCTCGAAGCCCATGGCTGGTCTGAAACGAACGAACCCATTGCGCGAATGAAGGATCGAATCGACGGTCCACAGGCCCTGTAAATGCAGGGTCAGCCACCCGCGCCAGCAATTTGACACCCACTACATCTGGGTGCTCATCGCCCGGCTTCAAGGGCTGGGCCACCGAGACCGGGCTCATCCAGACGTCATAATACTCGCCTAACCACTGACTTTCGATCTCTGATCGGTCCACGCGTTGCAGGCTATTGCCAACGGCGACGGTCGCCGACTCAGCATCCAGGCCGAGCACAGGCAAATAGGACTGCTCAGCCAGTTTCAAGATTACCGGTCGACCAACAACCGCAATGCGAGCGAAATTTCCATGCTGAACCTGACATCGCAGACGCCCGACCTGCAAGTCCTGACAACGGGCCGGGATTCGGTCGGTGGCGACGTGCCAGTCGCGCAGCAAGCGCTGGACTGCAGCTGACCACACAGCACCTGTCACCGGTGTCTTGGCGGCAGGCGTGGCCACCGCCTGAGTCTCGGCTGACGGTGGCGCCCAATGACCAGAGATCCACATTGAGGCTGCAGCAACAAGCAACAAGAATGTGGCTACGACGGCGACCGCAAGCCGTCGCCAGTTAGAGTCGTTCACCGTATCGAGAACCTCGGCGCTGGCTTTGACAGCCAATGCCCTGCTTACTCGACTCTTACCCTCAGCGTAGGCAGCCAGCAGGCATCGGTCGCAGATAACATTGATCAACCGCGGCACACCACCAGAGCGTCGATGTATCAATGCAATCGCAGGTCGGCTGAAAAGATGTTTGTCGCCACCGGCGACTTTGATTCGATGCTGAATGTATTCAGTGGTTTCGGCTCGTTTCAGTGGGGCCAGGTGGAAACGTGCCGTGATGCGCTGCGAAAGCTGACTCAAGCCAGGCCGACGCAACCGTTCTCGCAGTTCGGGCTGGCCAAGCAGCACGATCTGAAGCAGTTTTTGTGTCGCTGTTTCCAGATTCGTCAACAGTCGAACCTGTTCCAACGCCTGTACCGACAAAAGCTGGGCTTCATCGATGATTACGACCACGCGCAGGCCATCGCTATAGGCCTGCAGTAAATACTCATTCAGACGCTCAACCAACTTGCGTGCCGACTCATTGGCCCGGTGTTTCAAACCCAGTTCTGTCAGAATCGCTGCGACCAATTCCTTCGGTTCCAACAGCGGATTTAGGATCAAGGCTACTCGTACCTCAGCATCCAGTTCACTTAGCAGGAGACGACACAAGGTCGTTTTGCCAGTGCCCACGTCGCCTGTGAGTTGGACGAATCCGCCCCCGCCACCTTGACCAATGCCAAACTTCAGATGAGCCAAAGCATCGCGGTGCTGGCGACTGAAGTAGACGAACCGCGGATCTGGAGTGATCGAAAAAGGCGGTTCTTTTAGATCAAAGACATCAAGGTACATTCAATTCATTTAGATGGCGGGCCTTCATTCCAGGGCCAGCAAACTTGCATTGCCGCCCACGGCAGCAGTGTTGATGGTCAGCGTGCGTTCTGTAACGAACCGTAGCAAGTAATGTGGACCACCAGCTTTCGGGCCAGTTCCCGAGAGCCCCTCTCCACCGAAGGGTTGCACCCCCACTACGGCACCAATCATGTTGCGATTGACATAGCAATTGCCTGCCCGAACACGCTGCGCGACCCGACGTGGTGTTGACTCGATCCTGGAATGCACACCCAAGGTCAGGCCGTAGCCGGTGGCATTGACGGCGTCCAGAACTTTATCCATATCGCGAGCCGAGTAACGGATCACATGCAGCACTGGCCCGAACACCTCGCGCTGCAGCTGGTCGAGTGAATCAATTTCAAAGGCGTGCGGCGCCACAAAAGTGCCATCGTTGCACTGCTCAGGCAATGGCGTTGCCGCGATCAGTCGCCCTTCGCCTTTCATGCGAGCGACGTGGCGCAGCAGTACTTCGCGAGCACCGTCATCAATGACAGGACCGACGTCGGTAGCGAGCAGCGCTGGATCACCGACATTGAGCTCCTGCATCGCTCCAGCCAGGATCTCCAAGGTTCGATCAGCCACATCCCTTTGTATAAACAGCACACGAAGCGCCGAGCAACGTTGGCCAGCACTGCCAAACGCTGACATCAACACATCCTTGGTCAGTTGCTCGGGCAACGATGAACTGTCAGCCAACATGGCATTTTGTCCACCGGTCTCGGCAATCAGCGGAATGATTGGGCCATCACGCTCGGCCAAAGTGCGATTGATCAAACGTGCCGTTTCGGTCGAGCCGGTGAAGACCACGCCAGCAATGCGGGTGTCCGCGGTCAATTGTGCACCGACGTCTTTACCTGGGCCTGGTGTCATTTGCAAAACCGCCGACGGCACCCCAGCCTCAAGCAGCAACTGGTTCGCTCTCCAGGCAATGGCGTTGGTTTGCTCGGCCGGTTTGGCAAGTACCGCATTGCCGGCCACCAGTGCTGCGGCCACCTGCCCAATGTAAATGGCCAAAGGAAAATTCCAGGGGCTAATGCAAACGAAAACGCCGCGACCAACCAGGTCCAATTGATTAGACTCACCGGTCGGACCAGGCAACGACTCTGATACGAACAGCTTGCGTGCCTGAGCCGCATAATATCTCAGAAAATCAACAGCTTCTCTCAGTTCAGAGATGCAATCAGGGAGGGTCTTTCCTGCTTCTCTTACGAGTAGAGATATCAGTTCAGCGCTATGTTGTTCAAACAGTTCGGCTGCATGCACCAGGATATCAGCACGAGCCTGGGCCCCTCGTCTATCCCATTCGCGTTGTGCCGTAACCGCAGCCTCAATAGCGTTCGCAACTTGCTGCTCGCTGGCTGATTGCCATTTTCCCAGAACGCGTGAATGGTCATGCGGCGATGCAATCGTCTGCCATTGTCCTGAATCGCTGGAACCGGTTTCAGCCAGAAGCGGTTTCACTTGGTAGGTCTTGGTCGAATGTTGTTGCAAGCCGTCCTTTAGCGCAGCAAGTTCGAGCTCGCTAGCCAGGTTAACGCCGCTAGAGTTCCTCCGCTCCGGTCCGTAAATACCGACAGGCATCGGTATTGATGGATGGTGCGCCGGCATCGTGTTGGCGGCGATCTTCACTGGGTCAGCGATCAGGTCGTCTATGGCCAGGGATTCATCTACGATTCGGTTTACAAACGACGTATTCGCACCATTCTCGAGCAGCCTGCGTACAAGGTAGGGCAGCAGGTCTTCATGGCTGCCGACAGGTGCGTAGACACGGGTGGCCACTTTGTCGCCAAAGCGGTCGCGTACCGCCTGATGCAAGCTCTCACCCATGCCGTGCAGACGCTGGTATTCGAACTCCTTGCCCTCGGCCATATGCCAAATGGCTGACAGTGTGTGAGCATTGTGCGTTGCAAACTGCGGATAAAAGACGTCTGGGTGCGCGAGCAGCTCTCTGGCGGCGGCCAAATAGGAGACGTCGGTATTATGTTTGCGAGTGAAAACCGGGTACCCGGACAAGCCTTGTTCCTGACAGCGCTTGATTTCCGTATCCCAGTAGGCGCCTTTGACCAGGCGAACCGGCATGCGCCGACCGGACTTTTGATACTGCTCGACCAGCCACGCGATGACGGCCCGAACGCGTTTTTGGTAGCCCTGTACGGCCAGCCCCAAACCAGCCCAGCCGGTTAACGATGCATCGTGATAGACCGCGGCGAACACGTCCAACGACAACATCAATCGATCTGCTTCTTCGGCATCAACGGTCAGCGCAATCCCCTGCTCTTTTGCCAGCTGTGCCAGTTTTAGAAGCCGTGACGGCAACTCGGCCAATACGCGCTCACGTTGGGCATATTCATATCTTGGGTGCAATGCCGAAAGCTTGACGGAGATACTGGGGACCTCAAACACGCTGTCATGGCCCGTCTCGCGGCCAATGGCAACAATTGCGTCGCTATAGGCCTGCAGATACCGCTCGGCATCCGGTTCGGTCAACGCGGCCTCACCCAGCATGTCAAAGGAATAACGAAGGTGCCGATTGTTTGGCTTGCGTGACCGATCAATCGCAGCTTCAATTGTCCTACCCATCACATATTGATGCGCCATGATCTTCATTGCTTGGCGCAGCGCCACGCGAATGACCGGCTCGCCGCTTTTGGCGACCAGCTTGCCGAGGACCTTTTTCAGGCCACCGCGAACCGAGTCTTCAACTCGAACCAGCTTTCCGGTCAGCATCAGGCCCCAGGTGGACGCGTTCACGAATACCGATGAACTTCGACCAAGGTGGTCTTCCCAGTCGGCGGTGCCCAATTTGTCCTTGATCAACTGCTCAGCCGTTTCAGTGTCAGGAATACGCAACAGCGCCTCGGCAAGACACATCAACAACACGCCTTCTTCGGAAGATAGGTCGTATTGCTGCATGAATGCTTCCATTGCCCCCTGGTCCTCTGCCGCTCGTCTCACGTCCTGGACTAAAGTTGCAGCGTCCGCGAGCACCTGTCGTCGAACCGAACCGGGCAGCTCCGCCAGGTCTACCAGCTCGTTGACTACCTCCTGCTCATCTGAGAGGTACGCGGCATCCAGCTGTCGACGAGTAGAATCCAAAGCGGGAAGCTGCGCTACATACACTGAATCAGGGGCCGACATGGTCGTGTTCTCTATTGAATAAAACGGCTGCTGATTGTAACTCAGGCCCCAGCCTGGGGATATGTCTGATCATTCATGCGAAGTGGGCAATCTTGAGAGCAATAGGCCGGAAAAAATAAGACCTTGCGCTGGCTAGATCCAGTCCCGCAATGGCTGCAATTGCGGGTATTTTTCCACAGTGCGCTCGATCCAGCGCAGGCCGCTCGCGATTTGGTCCGCCTTTGCCTTGCGAAAGTGATCCAACTCTTCGTTGCGCTGAGCTACACCGTACTGCATTGACCCATCTTTCGAGTACCGACTCAACAAACGATTGAGCACAGCGTCGACTTCGTCTGGCTTGACCGTCAAACCCATGTGTTCGGCAACGGATTGAGTCATCGGCACTGGTGAGCGCAACCATTGTTCGAAGTCGATGAGTTGTGATCGCGAGACATGTTGATCAACACTGGCAATCAATTGCGCAGTTGTCGATACCCAACTGAGTGCCGCCAACGATGCCGCGTCCAGGTCGCCGAGCCGAAGCTGATCGTCACCGGTCAGGCGGTGAAAATCAGCAAGCCGCGAGACTGCAAACCCTCGTGTCTCCTCTTCACGTATTGTGCTGCGCAACATGGTCACCAGGAACGATTCAGCCTTCATGGTCAACGCCACCATTCGGTTTTCCCGATGGTGGTCAAGCCACTTCATGGCGACGTTGCAGCAGTCGCTGGTGGCCTTTACAACCGCGGGGCGTGTCGGTTCAAAACGTCGAGACAACCAATCGAAAATCGTGGCAACGAGCGCGTCGCAGCGTTGCGGCGACATCAAAGCCAATGCACTTGTTCGATCTCGAGAAAAGCCGGCCGCCATTCGAAAAATTGCCGGCTCGCGCAGCGCTGTTACGGTGGCGATCTCCTGAATTGCTCGGCTGAGCAAGGTCGACCCGCAATGCCCGACATGAAATATTCCAAGCGACGGGGTGGCGGCCGGTACGTGTTCCTCTACCACGGACCACAGGTCCTGGACCTCATGCAGCGCCTTGGGCTTGAACGTCTCGCCTTCCAGGAATGTCGCCTGGTGACAGATTGCTTCGTCCACTTCGGCGACCAGCATACGATCACCCAGTATGTCTAGCCGGTGCGGCAACCAACGTGGTGAATCCAGCCGCTGACGCCAAACTTCACTCGCCAAGTTGCCGCTCCATCTGCACGTTGTGTTGCACTTCGGCCTCTGAGTTTAGAAAACTGATGACAGCGTAGCGTTTCCCAGATGTGATAGGCAGGGCTTCGTGGGCAAGATTGCACGAAAAAATAACCGCCGAACCGGAAGGGGGTTTGTAACCACCGGATTCATATTCAGGGAAGCGCAATGCGCCACCCTCGTATTCTTCGCTATTGAGGTTCAAGGTCATGGCGAATCGGCGGTGCGCGGTGTCTACGCCATCGTTATCACGATGAGGCGCGAAAAATCCGCCGCTGTCGCTATCGTACATAACGGTCTTGATTCCTTCATATCGCGCAACTCGGTAATTGAACGCCCACTGGATTTCCGGCAACACACGACGCTCAACACGCTGCACGATCTGAGACAGTAACAGACCGGAGTCCAGGCGCTGTTCACGTCTGATTTTGACCTCATCATCTGTTTGGTAAACCATTCGACCGTCTGCTTTCTGGATTAGAACCCCGGAAGGCTCGCTACCTGCAGCATGGAAGTGATCAATCACGGTTCGGCAAAACTCAGGCTCAAACACCCCTGGAATGATCAAAACGGGGGCGTGACCCGGACGACGATAGCCACCGCTGCATACGCAAACCTTTTGCCACCAGTCGGAAACTTGACCCAACTCCTGGCATTCTGAACGGTGTACCACCCGCATGTTTCTATCCATCAACACGGCCACAGCCGGTGCCGAGCTACCGCTTCGAATGAACGCGGAGAGGTCGCCACCGTCGGTTACACCAAGAGCACCGGCCGGAATCGAATTCGGCGTGCGGTTGGCCAATGATTGACGATCGCCGCATATTAGAATGACGAGCGACCGTCCCTCGACGGGCTGAAGAGCCGACAAGCTGTCGATCACTGACTCATTAATTACAAGCAGCACCACCTGCTGACCGCAGCGATCCTTGTAAAGGTCGAACGGCTCACCATTGATTGCCGGTCGAACGAAATTTGGCATTCGGTCGCCGACCACTAGATTGGATGTTAGGTCACTCATGATTAAAGCAATGTCCTGGCCATGGTGCGCTCATGAGTTCGAGATTTTAACCGAACGCTGCGGTTGTGGGTTGATCGTCGTCAGGCCAACCCGAATTGACTCTCGAGAATATTTGCATGCGGCCCCTCGCCTGCTTGCCTGGCAAGACTAACGTGGCGGCTTGGCCAAGCTCACGCCCACCTCACCAAGAATGCCAATCGTTGCCAGGTTTATCGCTTCGGAATGCTCAAGAAACACGGCAAAGTCGGTGGTGTTGATGTGGGCGAAGACATCGATATTGATCGAGAACTCACCCAACTCAAAAAACCTGACGCGCCACGCGTCCTCAACCACCTCCGGGTAGCTGGACACCATTTGCTTTAGTCTCTCAATCACCTGTTCGAGTTGCTCTTGGCTGGTATCCAGGCTCAAGCGAACGGTTTGGCGATGAAGTGATCGTTTTTTCTCTGTTATGTTTTCAATTGTCGCGTTGGCAAACAGCGCATTTGGAATCAACACAACGTTGTTGTTTGGCCGTCGCACCCGCGTTGTTCGCAGATTGATTTCCTCAATCGTGCCGGTGACGTTACCGCTGGTACAAAACTGCCCAACTCGTACAGGCTGCTGCGTATACAAGGTGATTGCACCCATGATGTCCTCCAGCGGCTTCTGTAGTACCAGCGCCACAGCCAATCCGCCGACGCCAAGTCCAGCTATCAGGGCAGTGACATTGACGCCCACGTTATCCAGCCAGATCACCACTGCAAAGATTGCAATCAAAACCTTGACCGTGCTGGTGATGGGACCGAGCAACATGAGGCCAGCTTCACGATGTCGTGCCGACAAATATTGGGCGTACAAGTCACGAAACAAATTTACCGTGGCAAACAGGAACCAGACGGCGATGATGATACGTATCGTCCCGGCTTCCGAAACCCGTTGCGCTGTCGCGCCCAGACCAAGGCTTTGCATTGCCGTTGATCCGACGAATATGAATATCAAGGCGGTAACTGGTCGAGCAAGATAGCGACGAACTCGTACCTGGTTTTGTGGATTTTCTCGCGTGATCAGTCTGCTCAGTATGCCGGCGAATAGCAGCCACGCCAGCGCTGCCAATATGGCGGAGGTCAGACCGATCATCCATTTGAAATACTCGATGCCTGCCAATGATCCCTGTGGCGAGACCTCTCTAATCCACTCGACGATCGGGCTATATCCATGTTCGGAATAGAGTTCGGGGATACGTGCGACACTGGCATTGGAGACCTTCCAGATCCGTTCGTTACCTTCGCCGGGAACATGTTGCATGTAGATCGCGCGCTGACCCGCTGTCGTCACCACCGTTCCGAGCAAGTCCCGGTAGGTGGGCAGGCCATCGTTGTCAGCTCCGTCCGGCGAATCGCTCAATGCATCAAGATCGATGTCGATCTGGCGCGAAATGATGATATACAACTGCTCCGCAAGCGCTGCCCCGTCAGGCTCACCCATGGACTCTGGCAAGTAACGCAAATCCAGGTACCGCGCGGCAGATTCGAAATCCCCCTGCTCAGCACTATGCATGAAACTCCGCATCGAGCCCGCTGGTGACCGCTGTTCAAGCAGCTCTCTATCAGGCTCAATAACAGCCTCAACTTCACTTGGCTCCTGTGCCGATGCGCTGTCGATTGCACACAGACAAAGGCACACTAATCCGTTCATCAGCCAATGGAATTTCATACGACGGGTCCCCACTATTCGGTAAGCGCAATGACTTTACCATGTGAGATGAGTTGCTAATTAATGGGGGTGCTTTGACACGTCGCGCTTTTTCGATGACACACAAGCGTGAGCGTTGCGAACGACGGGTGAGCCGGATTCAGAGCGAGTGACTTAACGTCACTTGATCCCGGTGAACGACTCGACATGGATGTCGAGGCTGGGGCCACGTTCGAAGATCGATCGTCGCGCCATGGAGGGCTACGCCAAACGGTTCAACAATGGTCCCACGCCACAAAAACAAAAGCCCCCGCTAGCGTTAGCTAATGGGTGAGCCAGCATCAATGCGGGGTGCCTTAGCGGCACGCCGCGCTGGCGAACGACGGCACATGGATGTGCCGGCTGGGTGCGGCCCAGGGATGGT
>BQJN01000092.1 GCA_021604725.1 Lysobacteraceae bacterium
AGGCGGCTGGGTTGGCATTTGTCTGGGTCGTAGCAGTGACTTTTTCCTAACGGTGTTGAGTGGTCGTGGCGCAGATCGTGTTCTTGAAATCGATGCCGGTCCATCAGCAACGGTGACAATTGAACAGCTATTTATCGTTGCCGGCTCGGCCAGCATCGGCGCGGGCATTTTGATTCAAAATACCGGTGAGGTTCTGCTCGAGCGAAACGCGTTTTTTACCAATGTGGCCAGCCTCACGGGGAGTGCCGTATATGTTTTTGGTGGGGACCGCATCCGTTTTCTGAATAACCTGTTCAGTGAGAACCATGGGACGAATGTCGTTGATGTCGAGCAGCTCAACGGCACCGGTCTGTACTTCATTGGCAATACCGTCTCGGTCAACACCGCACCAGACAATGCCGCCGTTCGCCTCGATCTTGATGGAACTTCGAGTGTGTTGGTGGCCAATAACATCCTTTGGAACAACGATGGCATTGACCTCGACTTGTCGCCGAGCACTGGCGATATTTTCTACTGGCACAACAACGTGACGGACTACAGTGGCCCCAATATTGGAGTCAATAATCTCAGTGTTGATCCGCAATTCATGCCCGCCCTGGGTGCATTTGAGCTGACCCCCGCGTCACCCTTGATCGATATGGGAATCGAACCCCCTGATACCGTGCCCATTCCGACGCCGTTTGAGGATAACTGGTGGCTTGGCGTGACCGACCTGGGGGGCAATGATCGGGTACAGGGCCTGACCATCGACATTGGTGCATTCGAGGTGCTGGATGGCTTTTTCGCCAGTTCGTTTGGTGACAATTGATCGCTTTGTGCGAAGGAGTACCGGGTTATCGCCTCAAAGCGCGGATCGGGCGTCCGGGTAAAACATCCTCTTGAAGTATGCCATCCCGCACAACGGGAGTGCCGTTGACCACCACCAGATGCATGCCAATCGACGGCATTAACGGGTCAAGCACCGTAGAGCGGTCAGTTATCGTGTCTGGATCGAAAACGACAAGGTCCGCATCGGCACCGACCTGGACACGACCTTTGCGGCTCATTCCGGGCACCCGCTTTTGCAGATGGCGGGCGGGGGCAATGGTCATTTTGCCGAGGGCTGCCATCAGTGTTAGCACGCCTTCCTCTCGGACGTAGTGACCCAAAACGCGACTAAAGGTACCTGCCGTACGAGGGTGTGAGCTGCCGCCGCCATCCGAAGCAATCATAGTCATCGATGGGCTTTGCAGCGCCAATCGAACCACCTCCTCCGTGCTCTCATGACACAACACGTACACCTCCTCATTGCTGGCCCGTAGTGCACGGAATTTCTCTTTAGTTAGCCACTCGCCGGTGGCCGCCAGCTGAAGCTTGGTTGAAAAGTAGTCGTCTGGATAGCTTTCCCAGTCATCAAAGAAAGCAGCACCTACCGCACAGCCACCAAAGGAATAGGGGTAGACGTCCGCAGTCACCGGCAGTCCTCGCGCCTGGGCTCTGGCGATGAGATCAAGACCTATGGGTGTCCAGTCGGTGTAGGATGCATTGAAGTGAAGGATATGGATGTCGGCGTCGGTGGCGATGGCCCCACCGAAGACTTCGTAGAGATCGCCGTAGCTGAGTACGCGTTCGTCGTCATAGCCCCATCCGCGCATATGTATATGAACTGGGGCGTCATAGCGCGCGGCAAGACGAAAAACATCCACTATTTCAGCCTGCGTCGCTGCCGGGATGTACTCAAGAGCAACGCCGATGCCCAGGGCTCCTTCCGCCAGCCCCGTGTCAAGGACCTCGATGATCGCTGCAAGCTGGGCTTCAGTAGCTTTGCCATGCTCCATCTTTTTCCATTTCGCCTCGCCCTCCAGCGTCGAATCGCCCATTACCGCTAGTCGAGCCTGCCAGTATCCCACCGCGGTACCATAGTTGATCACCGCTTCGCGCTGCTTTACATACCAGCTTGAGACGTCACTTGGGGCGCTCTCCATCCACAGTGCGGTCGTCACGCCATCGAATACCCGGACCTGGTTTACTTCGCGGCTTGGGTTGGCAATGTTTGTGTCGATGAAGCCCGGTGCAACGACCAAGCCTGTGGCATCAACAATCTCGTGTCCTTCCAGTGGCGCCTCGCCAACAGCTCGAATTGTCCCGTCGATGATGCCGATATGGCGCACGGCGTCGAGACCCGTTTCAGGATCCATGACACGGCCATTGGCGATGACAAGATCATAGGGTTGGGCCATCGGCTGCGAGATCCCGGCCACGAGAAGCAGGGCCAGTAGGGCGCCATACGCTAGACGTTTTTGCGCCCGACGGACGCAGTGGGGATTACGTGTCATGATTGCCGCGATCATTGTCTCGCGCCCAGTCTGGCGTCAATTCGTTCAGCGCGTTCTATTAGAGGTGGAAGTCGTCGATAGTGGTTGAACGCCAACAGCGAGTATGCGCGAAAATGCGAGGCTAGCTCCTTATCATCCTTGAGTGCGTTGACCACGAGGTCGACCTCAAAGATGCCGGGGTGTGACAAGCCATGGCGGTGCAATAGGTTGATCAGTTCGATGTGTTGCGGTCGCAGATACGAGTTCTCGAAATCCTGAAAGGTCCTCAAGTCTGCATAATACGCGCGCAAATCGCTGGCAATGGCCAGGTTCTCGAAGAGCTGGAAATCGCCGGTGCTGGTCAACGCATCGTAAGTGTGTCGCTGGCCATCGAAGGTTTCCATACTAAGCGCTTCATTGAACAAGGCCGGTCCGATCGAGACGTCCACCTCAGGAATTGTTTCGAGGACGAAGTCATCGCCGAATAACGGAATCGTTTGTGGCGGCTGCCAGCCGCTAGCCTGATAGAGCAGGTAGTTCAGGGCGGCGTACCGACGCAGCGCATTGTCGCGAATTCGAGCCATCTCAACACGCTCGGCCTTGATGTCGACACGTAACTCATCAAGATAGCGCAAGACCCGAGCCTGATCCGATCGCGCTTCGTTCCAGTTGGTAACCTGCAGGGCGATAACGACACCCAAGATGACCAACAGGAACTCGATCAGAACCATGGTCCAGTCCTGTCGCTGCAACGCGGTAGCAATGCGGCGGAAAATCATTCAACGCCCCCGGTGGCTTCGTCGGAAGCCTTAGTGTAATGGATCGGGCTGGGCCAGGTGGGCTACCGGGTCATGTCAGCAGTCTTGATGCCACCGAACCCACGATACGTTCATATATCGTGGCAGTCTGTGGTTTCGCAACAGCCTCCAGAAGGGAAGATGGCCGCGATGAGAGCTGTGTTATCGTTACCAACGGTTTTCGTCGCAGGAGTTGAGGGGCGCAGAAGATGTTGTTTGTCACACTACTAACGGTCGCTATGGCCGGGTCTATAGCGCAGGCAGGTGACCTCGGCACGCGGCCGCTGGAAGAGCTGCTTTTGGATTGGGAGCACCGGGCACATTTGGTGCACCAACACGAGTTCCAACACAGGCCGTTGCAACTCGGCGGTACAGGCACAATTGCCGGATTCGTGACCGCTGCAGACACCATGTTGGGTCTCGAAGGCTATACTGTATGGCTGAAAAACGATGCGGGTGAGCGGATGACCGTCGATACCGCAGTCGATGGCTCATATTCGTTTTCCGGACTGGCCGCTGATACCTACTACGTTGGCACCGACATAATAGATGCGACCATCGAATATGTTGGCGAAATGTACACTCCGACCGGCGGTCACCCCTGCTACCGATGCGACCTGGTTCCCGAGGGCGCATTGGCCCTCGGTGATGGCGCTACCTTAAGCGATATCAACCTCGAACTGGCCGTCGGGGGCACCATTAGCGGCTCAGTCATGGCCGGCGGCACCCCGGCCGAAGCGTTTCAGGTTCGTGCTGCTCATCCGCAGTATTGGCGGTTGCCTGCTTATACTGATGGGGCCGGCAACTACACTGTCGTGGGTCTGCCCGACCTTGATTACCGTGTTTTTGTTGGTCGCGATGTCAGCATCAATTTTGTCAACGAGATCTATCCGGATGTGCGTTGCAACCCGTTCTCCTGTGGAGGCATGATTTTGAACGGTGCTGGGGTGCCAGTATCCGTGATCGGCGGCGTTGGCCCAACCGATATCGATTTCGCCCTGGAACCCGGCTCCGTAATTTCCGGAGTGGTCAACGATGCGGACACCATGATGCCGATCACTGAGCCCTTTGGGTTTGTGAATGCAATTGATGAAAGTGGCTTTCAGGCCAGCCTGGCTTTATTTTTTCCGCCCGCAAGTAGCTATGTGATTGCGGGGCTGTTGCCCGGTGAATACTACCTTGAGGCGACCGAGCGGCAGTCACATGTTCGTGAGTTGTACCCCAACCAATTCTGCCCGTTTGGTGGCTGCAATCGCCGCGAAATCGGAACGCCGGTCAGCGTCGGCGACAACCAAACCCTAACTGGCATTGATTTTTATCTGGATCGCGGTGGTCATGTGACACTTGACATTACTGATGGCGTGGACCAGATCGATGACGCATATTTCTCTATCATTGATGAGTCTGGCGCTGTGGCTGGCGGTGGTTATCTGGGTTCGGGCGGTGTCATTAGTACCGACCGGGCGGTTCCGCCAGGAGTTTATTTCATACGTACAGGACTTGACTGGCTCGGCAATTTTAGCAACCCCTACGTCGATGAATTATTGGCCATGCCGCCAACATCGTGCGTTGGCTATGATTGCGACCCGACAACGGGCACTCCGATTACCGTCACCGTCGGTGACAATAATGATCTCGGGACCATCGCGTTGCAAACTGGTGAAAGCGTTTCCGGTACCGTCACGGACCTTGCCGGGACGATGCCGCTGGCCGGCGTAACCGTGCTGTTCTACACCAACGATATGCCGCCGGTTTTTGCCGCCTATGCCGAAACCGATACGGACGGCAACTTTACAGTGTCCGGCTTGCTCCCTGGGCAATATTTTGCACTGACTAACAACGGCTCGCAGCTCCCGTTTCCTGGTACCTTTCCAACTTCCAGCGACGGCTGGACAGATATCTTGTACAACGGCCACCAATGTCCGGCGGGTGCCTGCGATTTTCACGCCATCGGTGATCTCATTACGGTGCCCTCGCGCGGGGCCGGACTGTCCTTCCAACAGCCTATTGGGGCCCAGATCAGCGGCCGTATTACAAATCAAGCTACCGGGTTCCCGATCCCGCAGACCGCGGTGGATGTTTACGCCGATGGAGGTGTTTTCGCAGGTCGGTTCTTTGCTGCTGACGACGGCGTCTACCACACTAGCGGCTTGCTGGACGGAACTTATTACTTGTTCACCCACAACGCCGGGTCAATGGTCGACCACCATTATGGCGGCCAACCCTGTATCAATGGGTGTGTTTGGTCCAACGCAACGCCGGTGGTAGTCACTACCGATTCACCAGCAACAGATATCGATCTTGCGCTGGCATCCAATCGCATTTTCGGCGATGACTTTGAGTAATGTCTCGGAGAATACTGAACGGGGTGGAAATGAAAAATCTCAGCGGTCTTACGACGCGGTCGCGAATGGTCTGGATGGCAATGCTTGTTTGCTTTGGTGGGTTTTCTTGTTCAGCGATTGAATCTTCACCAGATCCCGTGGGTGGAGACAGTTTGCTTGGGACATGGGTGGTAGACCTGCGGCCAACGCCTGACTCTGAGCCTTACTATCAGGAATTCGTTGTGACATCGGTGCAAGGAAATGCCTTCACTGGTACGTTTTACGGAGCTCCAGTTTCTCAGGCGCGGATCAACACTGACTGGGGTACTGTGAGGCTGGCGTTCGTCACGGCCGATGGTTCTGGACCCTACAACCACTCAGCGGTACTAAGTGATAGTCGGCTCGAGGGGCTGTCGAACTCCACCGGGAGAGACTTCCTGTCATATTGGACGGCGGTCAAGCGGCAAGGGCAGTAGGATGCTCAGGCCGTAGTGCACGAATTGAAACAGGGGCGTCCAAACCTCTAGGTCACGGGTGTCCTTGCTTTCGTTCCTATTCAGCTTGCATTTACTCTATCAGCCTTTATCCGGTTCACGGCCCATCCAGTCTGTTGTGACTTGGTCAGGGTCAAGCAACTCGGCCTTTCCGGTGTGTCGATTCACTGAAATGGTGCTGGAACAGCCGATTAGATAATCCCATGGTTGCTGTGGATCGCCGCTGGGAATAGCAAATTCGAACTGCCAGCCATGGGCCACCTCGCGGTCGCGGCCATCTACGAACTCGAGCCCGGCGTGCAACGCGTCCATCAAAACTCTTGCCCTGGCTCTGCAGTCGTCGTAGTCCAAATCGAGACTGTTCTCTAACATCGCCTCGACTTCAATAGCCCGCTCTCGGGCAGCGTTTCGTGCGGATCGAGCCTCAAACCAGTAGCCGAGAGATGCGACAACGATGAATGCAAGCGCTGCCAACAACGCCCAGGCCTGAAACTCAATCAAAGCCAGCACGAATCCGCCTATCAGGCCGACTCCAAGTAGGAGAACAAGGGTGCCTGGAGGGCTTTGGCCTAACGTACTTCTACGACCTTGGTGGTCTGCTTTTGGCATTGTCTTACATCACAGAAATTTTTCAGGGACAACGGCTGATATCCAAGAGACCACGACCGGTGGTGAATCCGGCAGTTTTGTTGCCGTCTTGAGCGAAGAGTTAGTCGTCCATGTCATTGGTTTTTGTTCCTGGTTTTGGTCTGCCAAGCCACAGTGTGAATATCACCCCCAGCGTTGGCATTGCCACAAAGGCAACCAGAGTTCCGACAAGCCCAATGAGCATGTGCTCGTGAGGCGCGATAGCCTTGATGATTTGCACCACTACAGCGGCCAAGCCAAAGCTGCAGGCAGCGCCGAGAACAAAGGCCAGGATGTATCTAAATGTAGTCACGAAAAGGAGGCTCTACCCCGTTTCCACGGACGATCCAGTCTAAGTCAATTGATTCATTTGTTGGCTCACCCAGCTTACGCCATTTTGTCGGGCTTAGGGGGGGATGGAGTTACACGGAACTTGGACACCCCAAAGCTTTAAGTCACGGGTGTGCCTTCTTCCCTCAGTCGATCCTGAAGGACATCAGTTCGAACCGGAACTTGGACACCCCGAATTGAGGGATTGCAGCGATCCGGAGATTTGCCAAGGCGTTGAGGAAAAAATTCTTCAAGAACTACCGAGAACTTGGCGGCCTGTACCGAGCCAGCGGCTAGCCTATCAACGCAAAGCTGATGCCAGTGGAACTTCGGGTATCCCCGAGTGTTCGCGTGCCTGATGTTTGAGAAAACACAGCAAATTCAGCCTATTTGGTGAAATTGACTTGGCAGAAGGAGTAACCGGAGCTGGTTTTGGTGCCGATCTGCTAAGGGGGCGCCGCTTCTCCGCATTCTGGATCACGGGTGTCCTTACTTATATTACTTTTGCGCCCCGTGCTCCTTTGCGTCTCTGCGATCTTTGCGCGAGTCACTCTTCCAGCCTCAGCGTTCTTCGCGAACTTCGCGCTTTCGCGAGAGACACCTCTTCCAGCGTCAGCGTTCATTCGAAAATGACGTCTTCTTGCTAAATCACACCCAACTCTTTCCCCACCTTGGTAAACGCAGCCACCGCCTGGTCCAGGTGATGCCGTTCATGCGCCGCAGACACCTGAACACGAATGCGAGCCTCGCCTTTGGGCACCACTGGAAAGAAGAAGCCAATCACGTAGATGCCTTCATCCAGCAATCGTGACGCCATTTGCTGCGCCAGCGGGGCGTCATACAGCATGACCGGTACAATCGGATGGACGCCTGGTTTGATGTCGAAACCCGCCGCAGTCATGGCGTCGCGGAAGTACTTGGTGTTGTCTTCCAGCTTGTCGCGCAGCTCAGTGGTCTGTGACAGGCGGTCGAACACTTCGATGGACGCAGCGACCAGGGCAGGGGGGATGCTGTTGGAGAATAGGTAAGGGCGCGATCGTTGTCGCAACATGTCGATGATGGATTGGCGGCCGGTGGTGAACCCACCGGAGGCACCGCCCAAGGCTTTGCCAAGTGTCGAGGTAAAGATGTCGATCCGCGACATGACATTGTTGTACTCGGCCGAGCCACGTCCGGTTTCGCCGACGAAGCCGGTGGCGTGTGAATCATCGACCATGACCAAGGCATCATACTTGTCGGCCAGCGCGCAGATTTCATCCAGCTTGGCGATGTAGCCATCCATGCTGAACACGCCATCAGTGGCGATCAGGCGTGTACGGCACTCTTGCGTGCCTTTTAACGCTTGCTCCAGCGCCTGCATGTCGCTGTTCGGGTAACGATGACGCTGGGCCTTGCATAGGCGAATGCCATCGATAATCGACGCGTGGTTCAGTGAGTCTGAAATCACCGCATCTTCGGGGCCGAGGATGGTTTCGAACAGGCCGCCATTGGCATCGAAGCAGGACGTATAGAGGATGGTGTCATCGGTGCCGAAGAAATCCGATATCTTGTGTTCCAGTTGCCGGTGCAGGTCCTGCGTACCACAGATGAAGCGTACGCTGGCCATGCCGAAGCCGTAGTCGTCGAGGGCCTTTTTCGCCGCGGCAATGACCTGTGGGTCGTCGGCCAGTCCAAGGTAGTTGTTGGCACAGAAGTTAAGGACTTCCTGGCCATCCCCGACTTCGATTTCGACTCGTTGCGGCGTGGTGATTTCACGCTCCCGCTTGTACAGGCCATCGGCGTCGATTTGTTTCAGTTCTTTGTTTAAGCGGTCGGTAATGCTCACGTCAAAATCCTATTGGTCCCAGGAACAGACGACTTTCCCGCATTGGCCACTGGCCATGAGTTGAAAGCCCGTTTCAAAATCTTCGATCGGTAGTTGATGGGTTAGCACTTTTTCCAGCGGAAAGCCGGTCAACACCATTTGCGTCATCTTGTACCAGGTTTCATACATGCGCCGGCCGTAGATGCCGTGCAACTCCAAACCCTTGAATATGACCTGATCCCAATCGATGCCGGTGCCGGCTGGCAGGATGCCGAGCAGGGCGATCTTGCCACCGTGGTACATGCTGGACAGCATGTCGGCGAAGGCCTTGGGGTTGCCTGACATTTCCAGGCCAACATCGAAGCCGGCGGTCATGCCAAGGTCCCTGGTCGCGTCAGCAATCGATTCCTTGGTGACATTGACGGTGCGATTGGCCCCCATCGCTGCGGCAAGGCTTAGTCGGTATTCGTTGACGTCAGTGACCACGACATGACGTGCTCCTACGTGCCGGCAAATGCCAGCCGCAATGATGCCAATGGGTCCAGCGCCGGTAATCAGCACGTCCTCACCGACCAGGTCAAACTGCAGTGCGCAATGGGCCGCATTGCCAAAGGGGTCGAAGAAGGCGGCCAGCTCTGAAGGAATGGCGTCAGGAATCTTCCATAG
Organism: Lysobacteraceae bacterium; assembly: GCA_021604725.1. Lineage (GTDB taxonomy): Bacteria > Pseudomonadota > Gammaproteobacteria > Xanthomonadales > BQJN01 > BQJN01. The sequence goes on from BQJN01000092.1 coordinate 9,337, forward strand.
GTTGGCAGACGGTACGACCACGTATTCGGCAAATGCGCCATTGCGATTAACGCCAATGCCTTCCGTGTTCGGACATAGATGGGTACGACCGGCTCGGCAGTTTCGGCAGTGGCCGCACACCACATGGCCTTCGGCGGAGACCCGGTCGCCTTCCTTGTAGCCGGAGACCCCTGGACCAAGTTCAACGATATGGCCGACAAATTCATGGCCGATGACCAGTCCAGGTTTGATCGTCTTCTGTGACCATTCATCCCACTTGTAGATGTGCAGGTCGGTGCCGCAGATGGCGGTCTTCTGCAGTTTCACCAGCACTTCATTTGGTCCGACCACAGGCAAGGGGACGTCTTCCATCCAGATGCCTTGTTCGGGTTTGCGCTTGACAAGGGCTCGCATTGTCGCCGTCACGGTGTGCTCCAATTCATTTAGGCTGACCGCGCATTATACCGAGGTCGTTGCGAGGAGACGTAAAAATCAAGGGTTCGACAGGCGGGGTTGCTGGGCCTTGTGCCTACTGAGGGTGTTGCGAAACCAACACCCGTCGCGATACATGAATGTATCGCCATTTTGATGGGTTTAACCCATAGAAATGTAAGGGTTTCGAAAACCACGCTTTCGGAATCCGCGTGTGGCTAGTCCAGGACGGGCCATTGCAACACCCTCTACTGGTGCAGCAGCTGATCGATTTCTGTCAACGCGGTGACCGCGTCGGTCTGCAGCGAGAGGTTGGCGTGCGGTGTCAACGCGGTGGGTTCCGGGTTTATTTCAATGACCGTGGCGCCATGTTCGGCCGCCAGTCGGGCTAGCGATGCGGCAGGCTCCACCACGCCGGAGGTGCCGATCACCAGATAGACCGAGCACGATTGGGCATCCTGATAGGCCGCTTGAAACTGCTCCTCCGGCAATGCTTCACCGAACCAGACCACAGCCGGGCGCGCCAGGCCATGCTGACAGTGAGTGCAATGGGGCGGGGCATCGGCATCGCTTTGCTGGGCCGTGAGCAACAGTTCGCGACGACACAGGTGGCAGATGAATCTGCGAATGGAGCCATGCAGTTCTCTGATCGTTGTGGATCCCGCCTCGGCATGCAAACCATCAACATTCTGCGTGGTGAGACCAATCATCGGCAACCGGGATTGCCACTCAGCCAGCAAATGGTGTGCACGATTCGGTTGGCTGTGTTCGATCTTGCGTCGACGCCACCGGTACCACTGCCACACCTTTTCCGGGTCACGAGCGAAGGCCTCGGGAGTCGCCATTTGATAGGGCTCTACTTTGGTCCACATGCCTTCCTCGGGGTCGCGAAACGTCGGTATGCCGCTGGCAACCGAAATGCCTGATCCGGTCATCACGGCAATGCCTGCGGCCTCACGCAAGCTGCGGCTGGCTTGTTCAATCATTGCAGTATCTGACGGTATATATCATCGATACGCTGACGAACCGTATCGATATGAAACTTCTTGGCTACGTTTTGTCGTCCGAGTTTGGCCAGTCGCGTCCTGAATGGCTCGGAACGGAATTCGGTAATTCTGGCGCGCAAGGAATCGGCGTCGTCGGGGGTAAAGAGCACACCATTTTGCAGCTCGGAGACCACCCACGGGGCGCCAGAACCCTGAATGTCAGCAGCGATCACCGGTTTGCCGAGGGCGGCTGATTCAATCAATACCATACCGAACGCCTCATGACGGTTGCGCGAGGGCAGGCAGGTGGCATCGCATTGAGCCAAAATCTGGTTCCTGGTCTCATCATCGACTTGGCCGAGGAAGCGGACCTGTTCTGAGTCTTGCCCCTGTTGTCCTATGACCACCAGGCTGGCGTCTGCTTCCTGCTGCAATGCTTGCAACAACAGGTCCAGCCCCTTGTAGTGCGTGTCGCGTCCGATAAACAGCAGCCTTAGGCCCGGTTTCGGCCAGGGACTTTGCTGGCTCTGACTCTTCGTTGCAGCCAGGGAATCCGGGTCCAGCCCCAAAGGGACGGTGTGTACCTTGTCGGCAAATTCGGACAAGGGTGTGCTGGCTTTCGCGTATGGGGGCGAGGTGGCAATGATGGCGCTGGCGTGTTTTAGCAGACGTGATTCGAATGGCTTGTAAAACGGATAGGCCATCCGCAATCGTCGGTGGCCGCCATCGGGCAGGACGTCGGAGTGCCAATGCAAGACCATGGGTATGCGGTTGGCTGCCGCAATCCAGTTGACGAGAAACGCGGACGTGTTGGGCACATGGACGTGTAAAACGTCTGGGTCGTGCTCTTCGACAGCCTGACGCAAGGCGGCGCCAAAGCGAGGCGCAATCGGCGCAAAAAAAAGCTGGCCGTAGGTAGCCACCTGATACAGGCTGCGGCCATCTGCAAGTCGCTGGCTGGAGTGGGAGCGGGAGCCGCTATGGGCCAGGATTGATACCTGATGCCCGCTGCCGGCCTGGGCTGCGCTGAGGTCGTCGACAAACCGTTCTATGCCTCCGTGGTAGGGCGGAAAGTACTTGCCCAAATGGAGGATACGCACTGGCTTGCCCTAGTCCGATTGGCCTTTCTTTTGCTCTGCCTCTGCCTCCATGATGGCGAGGCGCTGGGTCAGGCGGCGCAAACGACGCTCCAGCTGTGAACGGTCAATATCCATTTTCAGCATTTTGAACAACACCAGCGCCAGGCCCACCACCATGGCCAAAGTTGGCGGGTAGTTGATCCCGGTTAGTCGCCCTAGATCATTGATCAGCGTTGGGAACAGCGCCAGAATCACGGTGACTACCGCGACCGATAGCCACCACACGGCATAGGGGCCATGCAGATGGTCGCGACGGACCAGATACAGGATCGATCCGGCCAGGGCCAAGCCGATCAATGCAGAGGTGATTTGGTAGGTGAGCATAATTGTGCTTGTCCGATTAGCGAATTCGCTTGCGGCCGTGACCAACACGAGCCAGGCATAAAACGGTGGTTCTGAGCATGTATCGAGCGACCACCAGCCAGGAACTGAATACCCTTGACTGTCCGACCTCTCGCTCCTTCATTGGGGCTGGTGCCTCAAGTATGACCGCACCCTTGGCTCTCAACACCAAAAGCACGCCGACATCCTGGTAGTCGATGAGCGTCGCTTCGCCTTGCGCCAGTATATCGATTGCTTTCGATCCGTAAACCCGCAAACCTGAAGTGAAGTCGGTCACACCCAGTCGCGTCAGTTGGCGGATGTAAAACCAGGCCAGTCGTTTCGCCGCACTGAGTCGCTCCGGGTGTGTGCCGATCACCACGTCAGCATTGGTCTCGCGCCGCGTTTCGACCAGGGTGCGAATGACAGCAGGGTCGTGCTGGCCGTCGGCGTCCATGGTGATGACTTCGGAATAGCCGTGCTTGCGCGCCCAGCGAATGCCGGTTTGCGCTGCACCCCACGCGCCAAGCTGCGAGGGCAGGTTGATGACCACGGCACCAGCTTCAGAGGCGCGTTGCGCGGTTTTGTCGGTGCTGTAGTCGTTGACCACAACAATCTTGTAGCCCAAGTGCTGACGTGTCAGTTTGACCACTTCGCCCACTGTTTTTTCTTCATTCAGGGCAGGCATCACCACACAGGTTTTGCGCCGTGAATTGATCGAGGCAACTACGGACTTTTCTACAGCGGAATTTGTCACGTGTCCTTGAGGGGTTGCTGGTGATATCGTATAGGCTTCTGTTGCAAGCAAGACGACCCAAAAGCCCGGAAGGTCAGGCGGCGATTGTCCGTAGCCTGCCTGTTGATGTCAACGTTTGAGTTCGATTGGTGAGGCAAACTGGGACCTGGTTGGTGCAACACCCGGGAAACGGCGCAGCCATTGTGAGAACAAATAGATGAGTGCAAAGGCGAAATTGTTTTGACGGCGGTGGCGCGCCAGGCTGCCGCTGATGTTGGGGCGCGCAATATCCTGCTGCATGATTTCTTCGAGATCTGCGGCGGTGGTGAGCGTTTGTCCCTGGTTTTGAGCAAGGGGCTGGACCTTGATCTTTGCTACGGGTTTTGGACACCGGAGAGTTACGATCCGGTGGAAAGGGAAGACATCACAACCTTTGACCTGAATGCGTATTCGTCTGTCGGCGGCTGGCGAACATTGAAGCAGATGATGGCTTTTCGTCGCAAAACACGTTTCATTCGCGGCTACAACAAGGTCATATACAGTGGTGTAGGCTCGCCGTTGGCAGTGCACAATCACCCGCACGGGGAAAACATCTTCTACTGCCACACGCCACCGCGCTTTATCTACGACCAACATGAGTTTTATTTGACGCAACTGCCCAAGTGGCAGCAACCGCTGTTGCAGGCTTTGGTGACCACAGTGAAGCCGATGTACGAGGCTGCGGTAGATCAAATGGACGTGATTGTGGCCAACTCCAGCAACGTGCAACGACGGATCAAGCATTTCCTTGGCAAGGACGCTCAAGTGGTTTATCCGCCGGCCGATACGCAACGTTTTTCCTGGCGCGGCCAGCATGGCTACTACCTTTCCACCGCCCGGCTTGATCGCTTGAAGCGAGTAGAGTTGGTGATTCGTGCCTTTATGCAGATGCCAACCAAGCGCCTGATCGTCGCCTCCGGCGGCAGTGAATCGGAGCGGTTGCGAAAAATTGCTGTCGGAGCGCCCAATATTGGTTTTACCGGCTGGGTGTCGGACCGTCGTCTCAGGTCGTTGTTGGGTGGTGCCATAGCCACCCTGTACGTGCCTCGGGATGAGGATTTTGGCATGTCGCCGGTCGAATCCATGGCGGCAGGCAAGCCGGTGATTGCAGCGGGCAGTGGCGGCCTGCAGGAAACGGTCGTGGATGGTGAGACCGGTACATTGTTGCCGGCCGACCCGACAGTCGACGATATCGTCGAAGCGGTTGAGGAGTTGCCTCCACAACGGGCGTTGGCAATGCGGTCCACCTGCGAGGCCAGATCTCAGGAGTTCTCAACCGAGACGTTTCTGTCACGCATGAAAGCGGTTATTGATGGCTGAGCCGGCTCAATCGAAGCGACAGCGATGGCGACGTCGCGGCGCAGAAATACTGACCATCGTGTTTGGTATTATGTTGGCGTTGTTTCTGGACGCGCTTTGGCAGGATTACGAAAAACTGGCGCTGGAAGATGAATACCTGAAAGGGCTTGCGCTTGAGTTTGCCAAGGCCGAGGAAGAGTTGGTCTCTGATCAGGAACGGCGCGAAGAGATTCTCGGTACCATCGACTACATGCTGGACCAGAAGGCACTTCCTGCTGAGATGAAAATCCAGCACATCATTGGCCGCCTGTACGACTTTCGATTCTACACTCCGAGTCACTCGATGCTGGAAGATCTCCTTTCCTCTGGGCGTCTGCATTACCTGCGCTCCGATGATCTGCGTCGGGCCCTGTTGCGCTATATTCAGGAAAAAGAACGGTTGCAAGCCGTCGAGGTGCGGGAAACGCAGTTCGCAGCGGATTATGTAGAGCCCGTCCTGGTTGAGCACTTTGATCTGCGCGAGCTTTACTACGAAGAAAACGGGGTGGATCAGTCGCAGCGCTTGCTTGCCCTTTTATCGGACCCATCGTTTACCAATATTCTGGTGTTGCGGGCCGGTCGCACCGAGACATCACTAAGATTTGGCAATTATCTGACCAGTTGGATAGAGCGTGTACGCGAATTACTACCTGCCGTGCCAAATGAGAGCACTGGGCGCTGACTTGCGAGTAGCCGACTTGCGGCATACCATGGGCTTATCGAGTAAAACTTAGCGCCCGCCGGAGCCCACTTCCGCCCGGACTACCCGGTGAGGCCAGACCGAAGGGTCAGGGGCTGAATATGCGAAGCGGCTTGCGAAACGTGGTAGCGGGGATGCTGCTTGTATCTGTAGCGGGCTTAACCGCCGCGGCTGAACCTTTTGAGGTCGAAATCCCGGATGCCAAGGACAGCGTCAAGTATCAGCCATTTTCCATCAGTTTAGATACGCCTTTACCAACAGCGCCCGACACCATTCTCAGTCGGGGCGAAAAAGGCAACTTCCAGACCATGTTGTTTGAAGGCTTCGAGGGTGCATTTCCATCTGGACAGTGGATTGTGTTTGCCGATGCCAGCGCAGCGGTCAATGCTTTCTGGAACGACACCAGTTTCCGCTCGTCGTCAGGTGCCTGGAGTGGTGGTGCCGCTCGTGGTGGCCCAGATGCAGTTTCTGCCGGTGCAGATTACCCGGATGGCATGTTGTCCTGGGCCATCTATGGACCCATGGATTTCAGTGATGGTGTAGGTGGGCAGCTGAGCTTCGATCATTTCAGCGAGACGGAAGGCAACTTTTTTGACTACCTGTTCTGGGGCGTCTCAACCGATGGCTCACAGTTCTTCGGCAACCGGTTTAGCGGGGTCAGTGGCGGCTGGATATCGGAGGTCACTGATCTAAGCAACGTTTCGGGTCTTGGCGATGTTTCTGGTGAGCCGGAGGTCTGGATTGCATTTCTGTTCCGTAGCGATGGCAGCATCAGCGGCGGCGAAGGCTCGTACATAGATAACATTGAGGTGACCAAGACGCTGGGCGGCGATTTTGATCTCGATATGCAGGCTGTCGACGCGACCGATGGCAACTATTCGCCAGCTGACAGCATCGTGATCTTCAATACCACACAGAACGTTGGGTCGAGCGCGTCAGGTGGTTACAACATCACTTTTTACCTCTCCACCAATTCCACGATCACGACATCTGATACAGCATTGGCTACGTTCTCGCGTGATCCACTGGCAGCCGGTGCTGCTCACAACTTCAACAGCACAGTATTCCTGCCGACGACCATCGCATCTGGAAGCTATTACATTGGTGCCATCGTCGATGGCGGGGACGCCAATTCGTCCAACGATGCCAATGTCGATCCGGTACCAATCACCATAGGCGGTGGTGGTGGCACAGCCGACCTGGCAGTGCAGTCGGTCGACGCACCTGATGGCAATTACTTGCCGGGTGCCTCGTTCAATATCGCAAATATGACTGAGAACGTTGGGTCAAGCGGTTCCGGTCCGTATACCGTACGTTTTTACGCGTCTACCAATGCCACCATTACGACCTCCGATACGCTGATTGGCCAGTTCAATCGAGATTCGCTGGCACCGGGATCGTTCCACAATTTCACCAGCCCGGTGACTTTGCCAGATCCGTTCTCTGATGGCAGTTACTACATTGGTATGGGCGTGTTTGCCAATGACGCGGACCCGAGCAATGATTTTGGTCATGATCCGGTGCCGATCATGGTCGTTAGCGGCGGCGGTGACCCAGAGATTGCGATTAGTCCAACTGACCTGACGATATCAGCGCCGTTGTCGACCAAGGTGCAATCGATCAAAGCATTCAACAAGTCGATAGCGCAACCATTTGTGCTGGCAGGCAAGGTGCGCGCCAAGAATCTGCCGGTTGGCCGACGAGGTGCAGTCGATGCGCACTTTGCCAATATCAGCAAAGACGCGCTCGGCACCCCGGCAAAACAGTTGCTGCTGGACTTGCCCGGCGGGCCGAAGCTGGCGACCGCCACCGAATTTGAACGTCGTGCGGCGGATGACGCAACCTGGCGCGGGTTCCTGGACCTTGGTGGTCGTGTCGTCCTAACCCAGAACAATGGCGTGCTCGTTGGGCTGATCTATGCCGCCGATGCCACCTATTACCTACATTTCGATCGGCATGGCCAACAAGTGCTGAGCACTGTGGATGACAGCTTGTTCCCCGAGTTGTCCTTTGCCGATGCGATTGAGCTGCCTTCGGCCAAATCGACCGGCACAGACCCGGTCGGCGTCATTCAGGAAACACCAGATCAGATACAAGTGATGGCCGTGTACACCGATGCTGCCAAAATGGATGCCGGCGGGCGAACCCAGGTCGAGGCAGAAATCCAGCTGGCGGTGGACCTTGCCAATACTGCGTTCGCAGACAGCAACATGGCGGCACGCTTTACCTTGGTACACACCTCCATGGTCTCGCGCGTTGAATCTGAAGACATGGGTGATGACCTGGACTGGTTGAGGCAAGCAGCATCGATCAGCAACAAGCGCGACAACAATGCTGCCGACATGGTCGCCTTGTTCGGCAAATACACCGATGCCTGTGGGCTGGGCGCAGTCATGCGCAATCCGGATCCGTCTTTTGAGGCCAACGCCTTTCAGGTGACCAACATCGACTGCGTGCCGAACCACTCCTACGCTCATGAACATGGGCACAACATGGGTTTTGAGCACAACCCGGAAAGTAGCTCGGCGACCGACTCGACTGCATCCTATCCGTGGTCTTTCGGGCACTACTACGACGGCGAGTATCGCACCGTAATGTCCTATTCAGCGCCATGTGATGCGGGCTGTCAGCGCGTTCCGTACTTCTCCAATCCAAACGTAAATTACCTGGGCAAGGCGACCGGCATTTCGGGAGAGCGCGACAATCATCGCACCGGGAATTTGACTGATGACCTGGTTGCCAATTTCCGTTCCTCCAACAGTGCCAGCTTTACGATCAGTAACGAAGGGCTTGGAACACTGATGGTTGATGACATCAGCGCTGATAGCTCATCAGATTCGTGGCTGTCCTGGGCACCTGTTGCACCGTTTGACGTCGCGCCAGGAGCCAGTCAGACGGTTATCGTCTCAGTTGATTTCAGTCAGGCGCCTATGGGTACCAGCAATGTAAATCTGTCGGTGGGCTCAAACGACGCAGATGAAGATCCTTATCCGGGGGGCGTAGACATCACAGTGGAGAACGGTACGGGAGGTGGCAACTCGCCACCCAATACGCCGTCTTCACCGGTGCCGGCAGATGGTGCCAGCGATGTTAATCTGGACATCACCCTGGATTTCACCGGTGGCGATCCGGATGGAGATTCGGTGACGTATGATGTTTTCCTGGAGGCCGGTGACACCAGTCCGGATAGCCTGGTTTGTAACGATGTGGCGAACAGCAGGTGCAACCCGGCGAGCGACCTGTCGGCATCTACAACCTACTATTGGCAGGTCGTGGCCACTGACAGTGAGGGCGCGTCCACTAGCGGCCCGGTGTGGTCGTTTACCACCGGGACTGAATCCGCTGGTGAACCTTGTGATATTGATAACGCATTGGCCAGGTGGCTGTGTTTGCTGGCCCAGGGCGGTTGATTTAATCAAGCCTGAGCGTCGCGGTGCGGTCTGCATTTCGGTGCGATCAGTGCTGGGATTCCAGCCGTGTGGAACTGCTGCCCGGCTTGAGCTGATGGTCGACACATTTTCCCCCGAATCCGAGTTACACTGCGTGGGTGCTTGAAAACGTACAACATCCAACAGGCAGGTCTCAGCGATCCCGCGAACGGAGCAGCCAGGTATGGCGCTAAGCACGCGTCAACTTCGCTCGGGCCTGGTATTGGTTGTGGCCCTGGTCGTAGCGGGTGTTTGGTGGGGCAACAAGCTGCTGGATCGCAGCGCGACACCTGAGGTCACTGACCCAAACCCAGTTGAAGTCACCGCACCACCAGCCGAGCAAACCGTTGTTCCGGTTGTGGCGGTCCCGCCTCCTATCGCTGAGTCGACCATCGAGCTGCCAGAGATTGACCCGGAGTTGACTGCAGAGCAGATTCTTGAACTTGGTGATCAGGCCTTGCTCGAAGACCATTTGGCACTGCCGCTGCAAGGGAGTGCCTTGCACTATTACGCATCGCTTTTGCAGCGAGAACCTGAAAACGAAGATGCGGCGATTGGTTTTGCGTCGGTGATTGAGCGGTTGTTCGCCGAGGCTGAAACAGCAATTGAAGCCGATGACGTCGCCGAGGCCGCTGCTCGCTTGCCAACACTGGTGCGGTTTTCCAGCGACCAGGACCGGGTCGGCCAGCTACGCCAGGAAATCGACGTTCGACAGGCGTTGGCAAGCTTGTTGGTCGGTGCCGAGCAGGCGCTGTCTGAGGGCAGGCTTCATGGTGATAGCGGTGCAGGCTCGATGTTGATTGAGGCGGTGGCGCTGGGGCAGGCAAGCGAGGAGTTGGTTAGTCTGGCCCGCGAGGTTCGACAAGCGATGGTCAGCGAAGCGATCGAGTTGGCACGCGATCACAGGTACGCGAATGCTCTAGGTGTTCTCGAAGAAGCCCAACTCCTGCCGGGTGGCGATGGGCAAGCTGTGACCGATGCAAGAGTTCGTATCGGCCAGTTTCTTGACCTGCATGTGCAGTCGCTTGAGTTGGAGGCCAACCAGCTGTTGTTGGCCGGCCGAGTAGACGATGCAGTTGATGTGGCTGCTCAACTGGGTGGATTGGGTGCAGCGAAGGCGCAGCAGCGCGTTGAGGACGAAATCTCTGAATATCGAGTCTACGGGCCATTCCACCCGAGGCAGAAGTTTCACGATGAAGCCGATGGCATCACAGGTCCGCAAATGGTGGTTTTGCCGGCGGGCAGCTTCCGTATGGGATCGACTAGTGAGGACGCGAGTTTTCACGAGCAGCCGGTGCATGAAGTTCGGTTTGGTAGAGGTTTCGCACTAGCGGTTCATGAAACCAGCGTGCGTGAATTCACTCGATTTGTAGACGCCACCGGGTACCGGACGGATGCCGAAACGCAAGGGCATACCCAGGTCTTCGATGAGGCGACAGGTCGCACGTCTCGGCGCAGCCGCGTCAACTGGCGATATGACCTGTATGGCAAACGAGCCGACCCAGACATGCCGGTGATTCATGTATCTTTCGCCGATGCCCAGGCCTACGCTCGTTGGCTTGCCGATACTCTGCAACAACCCTATCGCTTGCCCGGTGAGGCTGAATTCGAATATGCCTTAAGGTCCGGCAGTACATCGACCTATTGGTGGGGCGAAGACAGCCCCGCACAAGTTGTTGAGAACGTAACTGGGTCGGGGGATCGGTCTCCGCGCCGTCGTAGTTGGACCAAGGCCTTTCGGGGCTACGATGACGGCTATTGGGGACCGGCGCCCGTTGCTTCCTTTCAAGCCAATGCATTTGGCTTACATGATATGGGGGGCAACGTATCGGAGTGGGTTGTTGACTGCTGGCA
>BQJN01000093.1 GCA_021604725.1 Lysobacteraceae bacterium
CAACTGGGAAGGCTCACGACGTGCTGCGTAGCCAATCGACCAATCGCTGAGTGGCCGGGCCCAGGGGGGCGGCTTCACCCTGCAAGGCCGGCAAGATGCGGTCGGCCAGTTGCTTGCCCAGTTCGACGCCGAATTGATCAAAAGAGTTAATGCCCAGCAGCACACCCTCGACAAAGGTGCGATGTTCGTAGAGCGCCAACAGCTGGCCAAGGCCATGTGCATCCAGCTTGCGTAGCAGCAGGGTTATGGCTGGCCGGTTACCAGGAATGTGACGATCTGCATCGCCATCTCGCCCTTGCATCAAAGCAGCGGCCTGACCCAATAGATTAGACAGCAGTAGCTGGTGATGACCATCGTGCTCATGGTCAGCTTGCGCAACGCCTATCAATTCGATCGGTACGGTATCGGTGCCCTGATGTAGACATTGGAAAAAGGCGTGCTGAGCATTGGTCCCCGTGCCACCCCAAATTACCGGCGCGCTGTGGCTGACTTGCTCACCATCTACTGTTACTCGCTTACCATTGGACTCCATGATCAATTGCTGAAGATACTGCGGCAGCAGACTCAAGCGATCGTCGTATGGGACTACGCCCCAACTGTGGGCACCAACGACACGCCGGTACCAGTGACTGGCCAACGCCATACGAAGCGGAATGTTTTGCCACGGATCGGCATTTAGAAAATGCTCGTCCATGCTCCGTGCACCAGTCAACAGCGCCTTGAATTGCTCGCTACCGGCGACGGCCGCAACAGGAAGGCCAACGGCTGACCAGACCGAATACCGCCCACCGACCCAATCGTGCATCGGCAACATGGCAGCAGAGTCCAAACCGAACTGCGCCACTCTGTCTGCATTCGATGAGATCGCGATCATGTGCTTTGCCAAATCGATTGAATGGCCAAGCTGTTGTTGTAGCCATTGTCGAGCGCGCCGCGCGTTGGCCAGTGTTTCCTGAGTGCCAAAGCTTTTCGATGTTACGCAAAACATGGTCTGCTCGGGGAGCAGTGATGCGAGCAGCTTTTCACTTTGATGGGCGTCAATGTTGGCCATAAAGTGCACGCGCACCGGACCACGAGCAGGTAAGGCCTGACACAACATTGCCGGGCCCAGATGCGACCCGCCAATACCGATGCTGACAAGGTCGGTAATCCGTTTTCCGGTGGTGCCAAGGTGACGGCCTTCCCTCAACGCCTCAGCAAACTGAAGCATACGTGCCAAGTCGGACTGAACGGTTTGCTCGATAGCGGAGTCGAGATCAACGCCCGCATGCGGTCCACGAAGCGCTGTGTGCAGAGCGGGACGTTGCTCTGACACATTGACCGGGGCACCATGAAACATCGCCTTCGCCGCCGCCAACACGTTCTTGACGTCAGCCAGTTGCAACAGCGTCGACCATCCCTGGCGATCCAGATGCAATCGAGACAGGTCAACCAGCAACGACTCGTCACCGATGATGTCGCGCGTGACGCGATCAGGGTCGCTTTCGAATAGAACTGAGAGCTTGGGCAGCGGCGTGTTGCTTTTTTGCAACAGTGACGTCGCAGTCAGGTCAACGCTCCTGCCTTGAGCGTCAACGTCAGACACCGATCAGGCTGCCTGTACAGGAATGGCGTTGTTGGTTCTGGCGATTCGGTTATCCGGATCAACATAAACCAGCTTCGGCCGGAAACGAGATGCCTCAGCTTCATCCATGCCAGTGTAGGCGCAAATGATGACCAGATCACCCGGGGTAGCCTTGTGCGCAGCTGCGCCGTTGACCGAGATTATTCCGGACCCTGCAGCGGCGCGAATAGCGTATGTAATGAAGCGCTCACCATTGCCAATATTGTAGATGTGAATCTGCTCAAACTCCCGTATTCCGGACGCTTCGAGCAAATTTTCATCGATGGCACAAGAGCCTTCATAGTCGACCTCGGCATGAGTCACCGTGGCACGATGAATCTTTGCCTTGAGCATTGTCAGATGCATTCTTTCCAAACCGTGGGCTGCGATCAGCCGTCCGAGCACAGACGCCATTATATCAACCCCATTAGCGATGGGGCCAATGCTGTCCGGGTTCAAGTCTCAGCCATATCGCACGCATAAAAAAACGCCCCCTCTTCGTGGAAGAGGAGGCAGATTTTCGGAGTGACGATTACCTTAAATTGCGCCCTGTGTCGAGGAGGTGTCTATTCATCTCCAGGACGGTTGTAAGAATACCACTGGTTTTCGCAAAAAGCCAGCATTTGTTGTAAAAAACACACGGCTTGTTGTAACAAAGGGTCAACGATGTGTTTTTCTGCCACAAATCAACCAGGCGGCTCGCCTCTTTTTCTAACCAAAGGCTAGTTCTGTGACGGACCCTCGTGGCGGAAGCGCATATTGTCAATCAGGCGAGCCGAACCCAATTTGGCAGCCACCAGCAAGACGCTCTCGCTAGCTGGCGAACTGATTTCAGCAAGGTCCCTGGCCCGTCGCAACTCAAAATACTCAACTCGAAACCCGCTCTTGGACAGTTTTTTGCGTTCCGTTTCGATGCTTTTCTCTACTTGTTCGCCCTGTTTGATCTTCAATGCGCAGCGCTCCAGTGCCGCATGCAACTGGCCAGCCACACGCCGCTCGGCCGGGCTTAAGTATTGATTTCGGCTGGACATCGCCAACCCGTCCGACTCTCGGACGGTCGGGATTCCAACAATCTCGGTCGCCAGATCAAGATCAGCGGCCATCTTGCGCAACACCATCAACTGCTGATAGTCCTTCTCACCGAACAATGCGCAATCGGGAGTCACTCGATTGATCAACTTGATGACTACCGTTGCAACGCCATCGAAATGACCCGGTCTGCGTTCGCCGCATAGACCATCGCTAACAACCGGCACATGAACAGCTGCTCGTGGTGCCGCAGTGTTGTACATGTCTTGCACATCCGGCGCGTACAGCAAATCACAACCATGATCGGCCAACCCACGTTGATCAGCCTCTAGAGTTCGGGGATAAGATTCGAAATCCTCACCCTCGCCAAACTGTGTCGGGTTGACGAATACGGATGCCACCACGCGATCCGCTCTGCTTCGTGCCGCCTTGATCAGCGCGAAGTGACCCGCATGCAAATTACCCATGGTAGGTACGAACGCGATGCTGTGGCCTTGCCGCTTCCAGTGGTCGACCGCAGTTCTCAAGTCGGCCAGCGTGTGTACGGTATCCATTATTCGTAGCAGTGCTCTTTAGCTGGGTAGGAGCCATCGCGCACGGCAGCGACAAAGCCCTCAATACCTGAACGCACGTCCAGTCCATCAGCGCAGAAATTGCGAACGAAACGCGCGCTGTGACCGCTGCCCAAGCCCAGTGCATCGTAGAGCACCAATACTTGCCCATCGCAATGTGGACCGGCACCAATACCAACAACTGGAATAGACAGCTCGTTTGACACCGATTGTCCCAGAGCGGTAGGCACGCATTCCAGAATCAGCATATCGGCACCCGCCCTCTCTATGGCGACGGCATCGGCCAACAGTTGTTCGGCGGCATCGGTCTGTCGCCCCTGAACTTTGAAGCCACCCAGTTTGTGCACTGACTGAGGAGTCAAACCGAGATGGCCACAAACGGCCACACCGCGTTCGGTCAGAAACTCAATTATTTCGACCACCGGTCCGGCGCCTTCAAGCTTGACCATCTGCCCACCAGCGGCCAATAACTGTCGGGCATTGTCAGCAGCCTGTGAACCGGTGTTGTAGCTCAATGCCGGCATATCAACAACAATCAATTTGTTGCTCGCCCCGCGCGCCACACAAGCGGTGTGATAGGCCATGTCTCCAACGGTCACCGGCAAGGTGGTTGACCTGCCTTGAATCACATTGCCCAGGGAGTCGCCGACCAGGATGACATCGACACCGGATTGGTCCAAAAGCGCGGCAAAAGTCGCATCGTAGGCCGTTAACATGGTGATCTTTTCACCGCGGCTGGTCATATCACGGACGGTAGACAAAGAAACGCGTTGGCTCATGAATTGCGGACTGGTCATTGAACGAAAGAGGCGCCAATTGTAACAGTCGCAGAGCCAGCAGAGCTCTGATTAATTTTCAGTTGGCTTTGGAGGCCACCGGCAAGCGACGAACTGCATCGACTTCCGCTGCCGGCAAGTGCTCGAGCAAGTTGCGGGCCGAATCGATACCGGTCAGCTCAATGGTTGGCGCAATCTCCAGCAATGGAACCAACACGAAGGCGCGTTGTGCCGCTCGTGGATGTGGCAATGTCAGCTCGGGGCAAGTACTGACAACAGTGTCATAAACGATGATATCCAGGTCGAGCGGTCGGGGTTGCCAGTGACCGCTTCTGATGCGTCCGGCGCTCGTTTCCAGCGCTTGCAAGGCCCTCAGCAGGGTGTGTGCGCCCAGTAGCGTTTCTATTAACGCTACGGCATTGATGTAGTCATCCTGATCTGTCACGCCCCAGGGGGGGGTCTGATATAGACTGCTGCGATGGAGCACACGGGTTGCCGGCAAGCTTGCTAGCGCATCCATGGCAGACCGGACTTGCCGCTGCGGATTGTTCATGTTCGAGCCGACGGCAATGACCGCCTGCATTCCGCTCACCCAGCCTCTGCCGCCTTGTCCGGGCCGCCGCGTCCACGACGTCGACGCCGGCGTTTGCGCGGCTTGTGCTGCATTCGACTGATCACTTCAGGCCCCTGCTCCTGCGCTTCGGTCCAACGCTCAGCCACGGGTTCAAGCAAAGGCTCTTGCAACACCCTGATCAACAAGAAATCATAGCCGGCCCGAAATCGGGGGTGGCTCATGATGCGCTTGGCACTGGCTCGCGTCTTTCCTTCCAGCCGCGGTTGCAGCAACCAGATCTCACGCATCGGCGTTGAGAACCTGCGCGGCAACGCGGTGCGCATGTTGGCGGGGTTTAACACCCAGTCCGCCCCGTGGTGAATGGCGTCGTGCGGGCTCATGCCGCGCTCAAGCTGGCGATCGGCATGACGCTTCATCGGCGCCCAGAGCAATACCGCGTACAGGAATGCTGGCGTCACTGGCAGATCTTGCTCGATCCTTTGGTCGGTATTCTTGAAACACGCACGAAGCATTTTCTCAAAGCCTTCATCGGATTCGAGCAGTTTGTCAGTGGATGGAAACAGGTATTTGAACAGACCGAATTCGCGCAATTTCAGGTACGAACGTTCGGCGTGACCCGACAAAAACAACTTCAGCACTTCGTCAAACAAACGTGCTGATGGAATGTCGTCGAGCAACTGGCCGTATTGGCGGATGCCATCGGCGGTTTTCGATTCGATCTCGAAGTCGAGCTTTGCTGCGAATCTGGCGGCCCGCAAACAGCGGACCGGATCCTCGGGAAACCGCTCGTCTGGATCACCAATCATACGTAAAGTGCGTGATTCAAGGTCAGCCATGCCACCAACCTCGTCGCGCACTGTGAAGCCGTCGATGCTGTAGTACAGGCCGTTGACGGTGAAGTCGCGACGCAACGCGTCTTCTTCGATATCACCGTATATGTTGTCCCGCAACAGCCGGCCGCCGTCTTCGACGCTGCGATCACCGTCGTCGCCGTGCCCGCGAAAGGTAGCGACCTCAATCACTTCGCGACCAAACCGAACGTGCGCCAACCTGAAGCGGCGACCAATCAAGCGACAATTGCGAAACGCTTCTCGCACCTGTTCAGGAGTGGCATTGGTCGCAATGTCAAAATCCTTGGGTTTACCACCAAGCAACAGATCCCTGACTCCACCACCCACCAGGTAGGCTTCATAGCCACATGAATTGAGTCGGTACAGGACTTTGAGCGCGCTTTCTGAGATATTGCGACGGGAGATCGGGTGTTGATCGCGCGAATAGATTTTCACGCCGCTATCTTTGGCTTTTTTTGACAATCGGGGGCGCGTACGTGTTGGTAAAGTTCGATAGCGACGTATAATACCACGCCTTACCCCATGACCATGATTTTAAAGGAACGCCGATGACCTTTGTTGTCACCGAAAGCTGCATCAAGTGCAAATTCACTGACTGTGTGGAAGTCTGCCCGGTCGACTGTTTTCACGAAGGACCAAACTTCCTGGTTATCGACCCGGAAGAATGCATTGACTGTACGCTGTGCGAACCGGAGTGTCCGGTAGAGGCCATCTATCCGGAAGACGACTTGCCCGAAGGACAGGAAAAGTTCATTGAAATCAACGCCGAACTGTCTGCCAAGTGGCCGGTAATCACCGAGCAAATCGACCCACCGGAGGATGCTACCGAGTGGGAAGATGTGAAGGATAAGTTGGAGTATTTGGAGCGGGACTAGCCCTGAGTCTCGACTAAGGCGAGGCAAATCCCTTCTCCCGTTGGGTCTTTTTGGATTCAAGGCAGTGCGGCTTCGTAGGAAGCACTAGGCTCATACCAAGAATCGCTACGCCTGGCACGGCGGCTTCGTAGGGGAGGACTGGAGTTGCCATCCTTGGCGCAACGATTGACCTTCGATTGAACCCCCAGCCCAACCGTCCATGGTTGGTCGTTCGCCACCTGCGGCGTGCCATTCAAGGCACCCCGCGTCTACGGTGGCTCACCCATCCCTGGCGCAAAGTCTGAGCTTTGAATGAAAGCCCGGCCTCGACGTCCTGTCGAGTCGTTCGCCACCTGCGGCGTGCCATTCAAGGCACCCTAGCAGTGCGGCTTCGTAGGGGAGGAATGGAGTTGCCATCCATGGCGCAAAGTCTGAGCTTTGAATGAAAGCCCGGCCTCGACGTCCTGTCGAGTCGTTCGCCACCTGCGGCGTGCCATTCAAGGCACCCGGCACGGCGGCTTCGTAGGAGAGGATTGGAGCTGCCATCCCTGGCGCAACGACTCAGCTTCGAGTGAACCCCCAGCCCAACCATCCATGGTTGGTCGGTAAACCGGCGCAGAGTGACGTTAGTCACTCTGCACTAGTGCCGGTTTACCCCAATTCAGCTTGGAGTAGGGATAGGATCTCTATCGCTGATTCGACGTCGATGACCGAGCCATTGACCAATAGGCGGACGCGGGTTTTGCCGATGCGTTGCGGGACCATTTGCATCTCATACTGTCCGCTCAAGTCAACCGGGCCGTCTTCGCGCATGACAACGCGTGAAAACCAACCTGGTCGACTTTCTCTTGATTGCACGTCATCGTATTCGATGACATAACTCTGTGTCGCCTCGTCACCGGAGATGGTTGTCAGGTTGGCCAGGCGCTCAATTGATTCACCAGCACGACGCCAAACGCTTTCGGGCACATCGTTGATGATCAGCACGGCCGTTCCCTCGTCGACTTGCAAAACCGAAGCATCGGTTTGCAGCACGATTCCATCCTGGTATTGCACCATGGCCGACGGCGGCACATCGGCTACCGGCGCGATAAATTCTTCATCATCATCCTCGGGAATGACCAGAGCGCCAGACAAGTTGGGAGGATTCAGGTCTTCAGGGACGGTCAGGCCACTGGCCTCCTCGCTCTTGACGTATTTGGGCTCTTTCTCGACAAACATGCCGCAGGCAGTCACGCTCAACGCCAGCAGAGCCAGCATGGCTGTCCTTAAGCCAGCGCAATTATCACCGTTCAAACTCATAAAACTCACTGTATTAGTTCGCTCATTGCGTCACGCACTGTGGCGTGTTGTTCTGATGCTAGCGAAACCAGAGGCAAGCGGACATGGTCCTTGCATCGCCCTTGTTGGGCCAACGCCCATTTCACTGGAATCGGGTTGCTGTCACAAGACATGGCCTTGAACAGCGGTTGCATTTGATCGCTTAATACTGCGGCTTGATCAGACCGCCCCTCAAGACCCATTCGACACAGGTCGGCCATCATTGCTGGTGCGACATTAGCCACAACCGAAATAACGCCCCGCGCGCCTTCGGCAATGGAACGAGCACAACTATCGTCGTCACCAGACAACAATATCATTTGACCGCCAACTGTACGCACCAGTTCCCGCATCCGCTCAATGGACGCATTTGCTTCCTTGAGGCCGATGATGGACCGATAACCCGACAACTGTTCAACGGTTGACGGCAGCATGTCGACGCCAGTTCGCGACGGCACATTGTAAAGCAGCAGCGGCAAATCAGTTGCGTCCGCCACAGCTCGAAAATGAGCGACCAGACCGCGTTGTGGCGGCCGTACATAGTAAGGCGTTACCACCAGCGCAGCATCGGCGCCCAGGGCAGCGGCTCGCCGCGTGGCCTCGATGGTCGCCGCCGTCGCTGCGGCACCGGTGCCGGCAATCACCGGTACTCGACCATTGACCTGCTCAACGGCAGCTGCGATCAATCTGTCCTTTTCACCAGCAGATAGCGAGCCCGACTCACCCGTAGAGCCAGCCACCACGATTGCAGCGGTGCCACTGTCTACATGCCAGTCGAGCAAGGAAACATAGGCATCCATATCCAACTCACCGGTCGAATCAAACGGGGTGACTATGGCGACTATGCTTCCGGACAGATCCATCATTTAAGGCAATGACCTTGGGAATTTGCTATTGCATTTCTAAGTTCACGACAAGCGGCGCGATGGCGTCGGGCGAACAAGCCAACAACGCGACTTGCTGCACCAGTGCAAAAGCGATCAGCCGTCGAGCGCCGCATGGCGTAAGGATGCAGCATCTTACTTGCCACCCAATGAGGTGACAAGTATTCTTCGAATTGTGAATTTTCACTCCTCACCCAACAGAGACATACATCATTACCATGGTTGAAATCGGCAACACGGTCGACGCGTTCGAATGCGCCGCTTCCGGCGGCAAGACTCTTTCTCTTGATCACTTCGCAGGTCGCTATCTGGTGCTCTACTTTTACCCGAAGGATCACACACCTGGCTGCACCACCGAAGGGCTGGATTTCACTCGCTTGCATGATCAGTTCAAGTCCCTGGATGCCGAGATTGTTGGCGTATCGCGTGACAGCGTAAGAACGCACGACAACTTCTGCGCCAAACAGGGCTTTAGTTTCGATCTCATTTCTGACCCCGATGAGACGCTTTGCCGGCAATTCGATGTCATCAAAGAGAAGAATATGTACGGCCGCAAGGTCATGGGTGTCGAACGCAGCACGTTCATTATCGATGGCGATGGCAAGCTTGTGGCTGAGTGGCGCAAAGTACGCGTGCCAGGTCACGCCGAGAAAGTTCTGGAAAAACTCAAGGAATTGGCCGCCGAATGACAGCCAGCACCTCGCAGGATAGCCTGCGCATTTACGTGCTCGACACCAATGTGTTGATGCATGACCCCACCGCGCTGTATCGCTTTGAAGAACACGATGTGTATTTGCCGATGATCGTCCTGGAAGAGTTGGACGCGGCGAAGAAGGGCATGTCTGAAGTGGCGCGCAATGTCCGCCAGGTCAGCCGCTTCCTCGACGAATTGATGCGGCGCACCGGCAACCACGACTTAACTGATGGCCTCGAGCTACGACACCCTGAAGACATTGAGCTGGACGCCAACAAGTCCAGTGGGCGGCTCTGGTTTCAAACCTCAGACCTTTCAAAATCCGGGCTGAGCCGCAAAGAAAAGCCGGATAATCAGATCCTTAGCACTGCATTGGAGTTGAAAAACGCCTTTGCTGAGCGCGAAGTGGTGTTGGTGTCAAAGGACATCAATCTGCGCATCAAAGCGACGGTTCTGGGCATCGTCGCCGAGGACTACCACAACGACCGAGCATTGGATGATCTGAGCCTGCTGTATAGCGGCGTTTCCGAGTTGCCATCGGACTTTTGGGATCACCAGGACCGTTTGGAGTCCTGGACAGAAGCGGGTGACACCTTCTACCGAACCGCAGCCAACGACCAGTGGTACCCCAACCAGTGTCTTTACCTCGATGGCCAAGGTCAAACTGAAGCGCTGGTGCAGAGTGTTGGCGACTCACCGGTTATTCGCGTCGCGCAGGACTATCGCAGCAATGGCCGCTCGGTGTGGGGCATCATGGCCCGTAACCGTGAGCAGAACTTCGCTTTGAACCTGCTGCTTGACCCGAATATCGATTTCGTCACCCTGCTGGGCACAGCTGGCACCGGCAAAACGCTGCTGACGTTGGCCGCTGGCTTGCAATTGACCCTGGAAGACAAGCAATACAACGAAATCATAATGACTCGTGCCACCGTACCGGTCGGCGATGACATTGGTTTCCTGCCCGGAACCGAAGAAGAAAAGATGACGCCATGGATGGGGGCGCTGTCCGACAACCTTGAAGTACTGACCGAAACCGGCGAGGGGGGCGACTGGGGCCGCGCAGCTACCAGTGATCTGGTTAGCAGCCGAGTGAAGGTACGCAGCCTCAATTTCATGCGTGGCAGAACGTTCCTCAATCGATACGTAATCATTGATGAGGCGCAAAACCTGACGCCAAAGCAAATGAAAACACTGCTGACGCGCGCAGGGCCGGGGACCAAGATGGTCTGTCTTGGCAACGTCGAGCAAATCGATACGCCCTATCTGACCGAGACCACGTCTGGCCTAACCTTTGCCGTCGATCGATTCAAGCAATGGCAACATGCCGGGCACATCACTTTGCGCCGCGGAGAGCGATCGCGACTGGCCGATTACGCGTCGGAGAACCTCTAGACCTTTGACTGGTTCCGATTTCGAGTCCCCAGCTTGCCTGGGGGCTCGGCTTGGAATGTAGACCGTCAGCGAGTCGTTAGTTTGGTTCCAAAGCAACACGCACAGTGAAGTTCAGAGGCATCGATTGATCGACCCCACCATTCACCGTTCCGCCATTGTCCTTCAAGACAACCTGCAACGTTGCCAAGGCCACACGTACATTGTTTAGCCAAACGTGCAACTTGAGCTGACCGTCCGCTTCAATCTTGGGTGGTTTAACAAAGACCAAGCCCGGGCTCTGATCGAGCACTTGTACGCTGAACTGAGTTGATTGGCCTGCCTCATCGTCAGGACCCGGACGAATATCACTGGCCCAAGGCAGACTGACCGGACCCTGGCGCACCAACTCAACATCCCCCAACGCTGAAAATGAAGGCGCATCGTTGACGGCGCCAACGTCGATGTGCAACTGCGAACTGACTGACTGGTCGTTGCCACCCGCATCATCGCGCAGGACCACTTCGAAAACCGCCGACCCATTGCGGTCAGAGGCCAGGCTAAAAGCCAACCGCCCGGTTTCATCAATGGTTGGCAAGGCTGTAAACAACTGATCACCCGACAGCGGTGTGACTACAAAGTCGAGCGATTGGTCCGATTCGTTGGACGGGCCGGCCCGAACGTCAGTAGCCCACGTTTCGAAATAGGCGGAGGCGTCTTCGCTGGTCACAACGGACCCTCCCGGCATGAAACTCGGCGGGTCGTTGACCGGGTTGACCGTTATCACCACCTCACCGGTGCTGTCGACCTGTCCATCTGAAACGATGTAGTCGAAGGTAGCCAAACCAAACAGATCGGGCGGTGGTGAATACCAGAAGCTTCCGTCCGCTGCCACTTCAACAGTGCCGCCGATGCCAGCCACAGCATCGCTGGTCGTTACCACCTGCAAACGGTCTTCGTCCGGATCACTATCGTTGACCAGTAGACCGATAGAAACGGGTACATCAACGGTCTGATCTTCCTCACCAATGTAGTGATCCGATGTCGCCACCGGCCCGTCATTGAGCAGAGGGTTGGAGGCCAACATGACGTCTGTCGCCGCATTCAGGTCGTTGATAACAAGGTTGTTGGCGCGACTTGATATCGCAATGAAACGTGCACCAGCAGAAATGGCGGGGTCGGCACTGTCCGCATTACCTGCTCCGGCCGAGTCGGAGTAACTCACCAGTTGCAGTTCGCCACTATCTACATCGACGACAAAAACATCGCTGCCGGCGGCTTGGGATTCAGGGGTCAGGTTGCTGGCAACACTGGTGAACGCCACATACTTACCATCTGGCGAGATCGTCGCTTGGCGGCTATCCCCATCGGCCGACTCAGGCGTCAACATCGTTATCTCACCTGACAAGACACTCAGTACAAATACCGAAGTGATCGCGCTAAATCCCGGCTGGTCGAACACAACTCCAGCCTGTCCCGTGAAAGCCACCTTGCTTCCATCCTGCGAAAGACTCTGCCAATCCCTGGCTTCTCCGAACCCGCTCAGTGCCCGTACTGGAAACTGCTCAACAACCTGGCCCGAATCTACGTCAATCAAGATTAGATCAGCGAGAAAGACGCCGCTGACCAGACGGTTGCGGCTGGCCGCAATGACGGTGCCATCCGGTGAAATCGCCGGTCGATAAGCACCGGCCGCGTCAGCACCCATGTCAAGGACCGTATCCAGGGCGTGATCATAGACTTCAATTGCAGCCGAAGCCCCATTGCCAACCTGATAGGCAACTCGGCTGCCGTCAGCACTGATCGACGGCAATTTTGCCCCATTGGGGTGCGCAACACGCATCATTGATTGGCTCGCGCGATCCAGGATGTAAACGGCGGTTTGTCCCAAGCCGCTGCCTGGTAGCAAATCACTGGCATCGCTTTCAAACGCAACAACAGAGCCATCGCTTGCGATGACAGCGTTTCGGCTAGCCGCATTGCCCGACTGACCATTCGGATTGGCACTCAACATGCTCACTTCATCTGAGTATCGGTCGCGAATGAACACATCGGACTGGCCGTTGATATCACCGCTGTCCAGGTTGAATGCACGAGACTCGAAGACCGCGAGACGGCCATCACCGCTCAACGCCTGGGACGTCAGCGTGCTGGCACGATTGCCAAGGTTGCCATGGGACGAAATCGACACCGGCTGGCGGACATTGCTTTCGATATCAACCGCGTAAAGACTACGAATCGACGCGGATCCCAACTGAATGCTGTCGCCCGCCGGACCCTCAAACACCACCGTTGCACCGTCCGCGGAAAGCGTTGGTCGCAAGTCGTCTTGATTTGGCGGGGCGAGACCGTAAACGCGACGACCCACCCGGTGGATCATGCCCTGTTGCAAGTCGTGAACTTCAGCAATGGTCGACCAGCCGGTCGTGGTGAGCGAACTGGAGGTTGATACCGCCACTCGCTGACCATCAGCCGAGAGTGATGGCGAAACAACCACCTCATGACCGATACCGATGCGCATCAGTTGCCTAAGGTGGCGGTCAACAACGAGCACCAGGAACTGATCTCCAATTACCGGCACCAGGTTGGTGGCGGAGGTTACGAAAGCAACGGTCTGTCCATCATGCGAGAGTGTCGGCGACATGCTGGGCCTATTGGCCTGTGTGCCATCGTCCAAAACATTGACTCTATCGATCCATTGTTCGTTAAGGTCCGCCACAAAGACATCGGCAAAGCCGTTGCTATCGCCAGCGACCAAATTGTCCGCATCACTGACGAATGCTACGGACTGGCCGTCGCCGGAAATGACCGCGTCTCGACTGGCTCCGTTGGGCTGATCCGCAATCAGGTCATCGCTAAGCCGCCGGGTTTCCCCACTCATCAGGTCATGAACGAAAACGTCAGCCAGACCATTGGTATCGCCTTCAATCAAGTTCGAAGCCTCACTCACAAAGGCCACATATGAACCATCTGCCGAAACAGTAGCCCCTGTGCTGTTGCCATTGGCAGCTGCACCAGAAATCGACCTTGAAACCTGCATCAAGGTGCCGTCGATCAGGTTAAAGGCAAAAACATCAACATAAGCGTCATCGGCCTCATTGCCAACGAGGTCAGTGGCAAAGCTTTGAAACACCACCCACTGCCCATTCGCCGAAACCATGGCGTTGCGACTGTCGCCATTGCCGGCATTGCCATCGACATTGGCGCTGATCAGTCGAGTGGCGTGACTATTGCGGTCATAGACAAACACATCGTTCAGCCCGTTGACATCACCGGTTGCCAAATTGCTGGCAATGCTGTGAAAGGCGACCAGGTTGCCGTCTCCTGATGCAGTCGGTTTGTAGCTGTGGGAGTTACCCTGGTCCCAGCCGTTACCGACGGCCTGGCCACGTGACAGAATTTCAGGCAAGCCGTCAAATACCACGGTATGCGTCACCGTTGATTCAGCAGTCGACGGGGCAAAATTTGCATCGCCGAGGTAATGCGCGCTGAGCGTTCGTTCACCTACAGTGCCAGCAATCAATACGCAGCTGTTCGCTGGCAGCTCGATATCACACTGTGTCTCACCATCACTAATCTCAATGGTGCCCGTTGGCTGGCCGGTATCCGATTGCACCGATGCGAAAACAACATAGCCATAACCCGACTCACTGGGGTCATTGAAGTCGGCATCGATATGTACTGTGGTCGGGCTTAAGTCTCCGCCCCAGGCCGGGCGCGTTGCAAACAACAGCAAGGCCAACGCAACCAAAACCGCAGCCAATACGTGGTGATGCCGCTTGTATTCGGTCTTCATCTTTTGCTCCATCTAGACGGTCAGCGATGGAACAAGTATACGTTAGATCAAGACAATTCGTGTGAATTCAGGCACAAATTTTCCGCCCTGCTATGTCACTCAATGCGTATGAGTGTCTCTAGCGGAACTGTGCGACTCGGCAAACCCCAAATTGATCATCCTTAGCAGAAACGGGTCAGTTTCATTGTCACCAATGTCTGCATTGTCAGTCAGTTTATAGCTATCTCGGAGGCTGAACTGGGCTACCACAGCGTCGACACTGTCTGTCGTTGACTGCAAAACGACTTCGATTACGCGTGATGTGGAGCTTACTGAGTATCGCTCAACCAGATCCCGGTTTGGCAACCATTCAAGCTGTACTTCGTTGTCGCCCCAGCGCCCTGCATAGGTCTCAACCACGGCGCATCCGGTGCCCGTCGTATCAATCAAATCGAGCTGAGCGATCTGATCGGCTGTGACCAACTGCGAACGAATCTGCCAAACCGCGTCTTCCAAGCCGTCAGCGACCAACTCCGCCTCGTACTCAATGCCACGTTGGTCCGCATCAAAGAAACGCGTCAGCTGAATTTGCTTGTCGGCGACCCGCGCCCAGGCGTCTGTGCGTCCCGCCTCCGCGTACTGGTGGGCGACACGACGTTGGTATCGCCACAAGGTGAGGGTGCTGGTGTTGGCTTGTGTGCCATCGGTATCAGCCACCGAGCGAGCGTAATGAGCACCAACAACCTCGGCAGACAGCTCGCACTCAAGGTCCGATGCAAGCAGTTGTGACCCGGAAAAAGCCAACCACAGTACCAACAGGTTTCTCATTGCAAATCCCCAAATAGATAAAAGACGAGCGGGGCCAAAGCCCCGCTCGCCGATCGAACGACGCCAGTATTTAGTCGACCCGCAGATTGGCAAACTTTTGCAAGCGAGCGGCCTGATTGATGGCGTGAAAAATGACATTCTGCTCATTGGTGCCGCCGATGGCATATGCTCCGGGACCAGCTCCATAGATCACAACATCTTCTCCAGAGTGCGTTTCTGACGAGGTCGGGACCAAAGCCTCCTGGTGATACCCTGTCGCTTCCGTATCAACCAGCGACAAGTCAGTTCGGCCGGCAGCAATCTCGATTCCATACGTCGTATCCGGATCGGTTTCACCACCCAAGTCGCGCATACCACGGCCGTTGGTATAGCCAAGCGTGGTGTAAGGAAGGTCATCGGCAGCCAATGCTGGCTCGTCCGACCCCACCGGCACGACTTTGCCCAAAATAGGATTACCGCGTTTGGGATAACCGGCAATGGTAAACACATGCCCATGGTCGGCGGTGACGACGATCAAAGTTTCTTCCATATTCGCTGTTTCTACGGCGGCCTGAATGGCTTTTGCGAACTCAATCGTGTCGTTCAAGGCACCCTGTGCGTTGCCAGCATGGTGGCTGTGGTCAATTCGACCCGACTCGACAACCAGAAAGTAGCCGTTCGGATCATTGTCCAGTATCTCGATCGATGCCTCGGTCATTTCGGTCAATGAGGGTTCACCCAGAATGTCGTTGTGACGGTCCTGTTCGTATTGCATATGAGACTCATTGAACAGTGCCAGAACATGACTGGTTGCTTCTGTATCCAGGGCATTGAATCCAGATTGGTCAAATACCAGCGCCCCGTCGGGATAGGTCGCCTGCCATTCTGCGGTCAGATCACGCCCATCCGTGCGGTCACCTTCGGCACCAGATGCCGGGTCCTTCTCTACATTAAACGCCTCGTCTTTCGGCAGGAAATGACGACGGCCGCCCCCCATGACAACTTCAAGCCCGTTGATTTTGTTGGCACTTGGGTAACGTGCCTGCAGGTTTTGCTCAAAGTTGATCAGCTGATCGGCGATATCTGAACAGCCTGCATCAACCGCCTCTTGCGGCATGTCAGAGTTGTCTTCCCAATTGCGGTCAGCTGACTTGGCGTAGGTCGCAGCCGGCGTGGCGTGGGTGATGCGAGCCGTACTGACCACCCCGGTCGCCTTGCCCGCGATCTCGGCCAGCTCCAGCCCTGTAACCAGTTCATTGCCGGTGACCGTGGAACAGTCGCCTCGAACAATATCTTCATCGACACCGATCACGCCCACATCGGTCTTCACGCCAGACATCATTGCCGTCATGGTGCCAGCAGAGTCTGGAGTTTGTGCGTCAACATTGTAGGTTTTCGACAGTCCCGTGTAGGGGAAGGCGTCAACGCTCAGCTCATTCTCCTCGCCTAGCATGCCATTGAGCTGTCCCTCAAGAATGCGGGCCGCGGTCACGGTCGTAACACCCATACCGTCGCCAACAAACAGGATGACGTTTTTGGCGAACTTCCTTCCTCGCGAAGGAACCTTGCTGTCTACGCTTTGTTTGCCTGCCAGCCACCAGGCGTTGTTCAACTGATGCTCAGGTACCACTTCGGCGCCGGCGAACGGGCTCATTACCAGCGCGATTGCGCCAGCTAGACATGTCTTTCGAAATTGCATTGAAATACTCCGTCGGTAAATTCATGCGCGAGGAGAATCCTCGAACGACGGGCATGTTCAACGCTTCACATGAACATTGGCTGACAGTCAGATGACGATACCGCTACACTTTTGTTTCAACCGCTCTACCACGGGATAACGAAATGCACATTTATGACATCACCATTCCAGCCTGGACCAACAGCTTAAATTGCCTCAAGGCCATTCTTGCCAAGGCAAAAGCACATGCAACTGAGCAGGGGTACGATCCCGACGTCCTGCTGACATTACGCTTGTTTCCAGACATGTTTCCTCTATCGCGGCAGGTGCAGATCGCTTGTGATCTGGTGGCGCGCGGTGGCGCAAGATTGAGTAACTCAGAATTGCCCTCGTTTGCAGATGACGAAGCAACGCTTGAACAGTTGGAACAGCGGGTCGACAAGGCCCTGGCCTTCATCGCCGACCTGAATGCGGATGACCTGGAGGGCAGCGAGGAGCGCGAACTGGAGATTCCAGCCGGCGGCGACAACACCATGACGCTGACCGGAAGACAGTACGTCGTCGCTTTCGTCGCACCCAACCTGTATTTCCATATGACCACAACCTACAACCTGCTGCGTGGCAACGGAATTCCACTAGGCAAGCGAGACTTTCTGATGGCACCGTAATAAGCACCAAACGCGGCTCAGTCAACGAGGGCAAATATGTCCTCCACCGGCGCGTTGAAAAACCGGGCCAGGCGCAACGCGATAATGGTGGAGGGAACGAATCGGCCCGTCTCTATGGTATTGATGGTCTTGCGAGACACGCCGATCGCCTCCGCCAGGTCCGCCTGACTCAACCTGTGCTCGGCACGGAAGACACGAATTCGGTTGTCGAGCTCCTCATGCATGCCGCTACTCCGCTCGAACTCGAATAAAGAAACTGATGGCCAAAATGGCCAACATCACCGCTGCCGCTGCATTGAGGTAGAACGCGGCACCGAAACCATCACCGACTTTGCTGCTGATTGGTGCCATCAGCACAATTACGGCCAAGCTGATCATGAACGATTGCATCACCGCGTAACGGAATGCCTGCGGTACAAACCCCTCGCCTTTCAGGTAATTCTCACGCGTAGGTTGTTCTAGCTTTGACCAATGGAAGAAGAACAGGTAGGCGACCAAAGCCAAGGCCAGACCCAGAAGCAGCAGTTCTCCGGTTTCCAATAGCTGCAGATGGGGATTATTGTCGATCGAGGCGGCCGCCGAGACGGCAAGCTTGATAGCCATGATCATCGCCACTACGGCATAAAGATAAATGTTCTTGTCGGCATACTCTGCGGATTGACTGTTCATTTCTTGACACTCCTGAGAGAGACATTAGCGTATCTTTTTGTAACTTACAGGTTACATTTTAGGAGCTCAGGGTATCACCTGTCAATCACAGCCAAATTGTGAGCAAGACCGGTACATCCCTGCACCGGTCATGCGCAAAGGCTCAGTACGCCGCAGCCACCTGATTCTGAATCACACAGCCATTGACCTGGTCGATCACCTCTTGCGTTACCTGTTTGGTCGATAACGCCGTTTGATCCATGGCGGCTAGATCTCGAGTCACCAAGCCATGATCCAGGCATGCGTTGACGGCCCGACGCACCGCCCTGGCCTCCTCCAATAATCCCAAGGAGTATTCGAGCAACATCGCGCCAGACAAAATCGCCCCTATCGGGTTGGCGACGTTTTGACCCGCGATATCCGGTGCCGACCCATGGATCGGCTCATACAGACTAGCTCGTCCATCCCCCAGCGAGGCCGATGGCATCATGCCCATGGAGCCGCACAACATCGATGCCTCATCGGTAAGGATGTCGCCGAACAGGTTGTCGGTCACAATCACATCGAAATCGCGGGCTCGACTGAGTAGATGCATGGCCGCAGCGTCGACCAACAGAACTTCAAGCTCCAGCGATGGGAACTCTTCGGCCATCACTTTCTCGGTGACCTGTCGCCACAGGCGAGAGGTCGCCATCACGTTGGCCTTGTCGACCAGTGTCAGTTTGCCTCGTCGGCCAACCGCCAATTGAGCTGCTCGCCTGACCACTCTAGCCACTTCGTCTGCACTGTAGCTGCACAGATCACTGGCCTTGTCCGCCCCTTCTACCTTGTCACCAAAGTAAATCCCCCCAGTCAGCTCTCGGACAAATAGCAAGTCAACGCCGCGCAATCGATCGGGGCGAATTGGCGAGGCCGCGAAACCGCTGGGGTGGGGATGAACCGGTCGAATATTGGCGTAAACGCCCAGTGCCTTGCGCAAAGCCAGCAAGCCTTGCTCCGGTCGCACCTCACCGCCATCCCACTTCGGTCCTCCGACCGCGCCAAGGAATACGGCATCGCTGGCCTGGCACGCCTGCAGAGTCGCGGTCGAAACCGCTTCACCACAGGCATCAATGGACGCCCCACCAATCAGGCCATGCTGGAAACTGAAGTCATGTCCCCATATGCGTGCCACTTCCACAAGAACCTTCTCTACTGCTGCAGAGACCTCTGGCCCGACGCCATCGCCGGGCAACATCATCACATTCGCTTTCATCAGTTTTTCCAATAATTATCAATGTGTTGGCGATGGGCCAACAGAAATCCGAGCGCATCAGTGCCTTGCAGCAGGCAGAGCTGGGCAAAGGGATCCAATGCAAAGTCATAAGCCTGACCGCGGAAACGCAGTTGGCAGCTTTCGATGTCAATCTCCACACTCATGCCAGCCGACTGCAACAGCTGTTGATGCAGCTCGGTCGGCACTTCGATCGCCACCAGGCCATTTTTCAAAGCATTGGAACGAAAGATGTCGGCGATACGGTCAGAGATGACCGCCTTGATGCCGTAGTCGACCATGGCCCAGGGCGCATGC
The DNA here is from genome assembly GCA_021604725.1 of Lysobacteraceae bacterium. Classification (GTDB taxonomy): domain Bacteria; phylum Pseudomonadota; class Gammaproteobacteria; order Xanthomonadales; family BQJN01; genus BQJN01. The sequence goes on from BQJN01000093.1 coordinate 19,672, forward strand.
TCTCGCGAAGAGCCACAACCAAAGTTGGTGCCGGCCACCAACACTTCGCTGCTGCCCGGTCGACAGGGGCGCAGGTTCCCGGCCCAGTCCTGCCGACAGTCGGCAAAGGCAAATTGGCCCAGGCCGTCCGAATCGGTGGTGGTCAGAAACCGGGCCGGGATGATCTGATCGGTATCGATGTTGGCCACCGGCACCGTCTGCAGTGTGGAAACAATGGTCTTGATCGGTTCCATTACGCCACCTCCTGCTTGTTTTCCAACATAGCGACACTGGCGACATAACCGCTGACCGCGCTGGCGGCCGCCGTTTGCGGGCTGGCCAACACGGTGCGCGCGCCGATGCCCTGACGGCCGGCAAAGTTGCGGTTGGAGGTC
>BQJN01000094.1 GCA_021604725.1 Lysobacteraceae bacterium
CTCGATCGCCATCTTGTCTTTGCTGACCGGAATGGTGTCGCGCAGTCTGCTCAGACCGGAGAGCCACTTTTGCTGCGCTTTTTGGCGCTTTCGGTAGTGCTGGGTGATGGACTTGTTGGGGGTCGCCAGTACGATACCGCGCTCGCCGTCAATTACGAGTGACTCGCCCTCACGGACCAGTTTGCGCGCCAGCCTAACGCCAACCGCCGCCGGCAATCGCAGGCTTCTGGCGACGATCGCGGTGTGAGACATCGGACTGCTGTGTTCGGTCACCAGTCCGACCACACCATGTTCTTGCAACAACGTCACATCCGCAGGTGACACGTCATCGGCAACAACAATCACCGGTACATCGCCCTCGGTGAATCGCTGCAGGCTCGGTTCGTTGCGGGCCAGCAGGTGTTGAATGCGTGTCACGACGTGATTCACATCTTCCTGGCGTGACCTCAAGTAAGGGTCTTCCATATCCTCAAAGGCTTCTGTCAGCTGGTCCTGCTGCAGTTTCAGGGCCCACTCGGCGTTACACAACTTGTCGCGCATGATCCCTATTGGCGGGTCAATCAGGGTGGAGTCCTCAAGCATCAATACGTGAGCATCGAGAAACTCTCGAATCTCCGCCGGAACCGATCTGGGAATTCGCTGGCGCACCTCATACAGCTGTTTGCGCGCTTTCTTGACGGCCAGCTGGTAACGGTGAACCTCGTCATCGACCTGTTCGGCATCGATGGCGCGGTGGAACACTTCAGGGTGACGATGTTCGACAATCTTGGCCGTGCCGATGGCAATTCCTCGACTGGCACCAATGCCGTGAAGTGCAATGGTCACTGGTCTTCCCCAAAGCGATTCTCGATCAGTCCCTGTATCGCCAGCATTGCCGCTTCGGCGTCGTCACCGTTGATCACTACCTTCAACTCGGTACCTTGAGCTGCGGCCAGCATCATGACGCCCATGATGCTTTTGGCGTTGACTCGTTTGTCGCCGCGAATGACTAGCACTTCGGACTCATACCTGGAGGCCAGGGCCACCAGTTTGGCCGCGGCCCTGGCGTGCAAGCCCAGCGCATTGATGATGGTGACATCAGCCTCACACTGCATGGGTATCGCTCCACTCGATCGATCGAACACCAATATCCTGACAACGAGCGGCCAGCTCACTGGTGCCCAGGTCCATATAGTTGATGGCGCGTATCAGCATGGCCAGGTTGATGCCAGTGACTACGGCGCCGCGGCTGTTATCGATGGTTTCCACAGCCATGCGATGCGGTGTGGAGCCAGGCAAATCGGTAAGAATGACGCATTGGTCAGCGCCCAAGGTCTGGACCTTTGCCTGCAATATCGGCAATGCGGTTGTTGGGTGTTGCATCGGTACATCAATGACGGTCAGGTCAATGGCTCGTCCCAGCACACCTTCCGCAGCTTGCACCAAAGCGGCGGCGCAGGGCGCATGCGCCAGCACGACCACTTTGCTCATGTTAGTTCTCGGTGGTACGTGTGAACTGATTGCCCGGCGGTGCGCAGAAGCTCGGCCAGCCGTTCTGCAACAAACACTGAACGGTGCTTGCCACCGGTACAGCCCACTCCGATGGTGACGTAACTGCGTTGGTCAGGTTCGAATTGAACCAGCCATTTGGCCAGAAACTGATGAATGTCGTTGACCAGTTGCAGCGCGGCGGGTTGTTCGTTCAGCCAATCGCGAACCGGTGCCTGCAGGCCTGAATAGGCTCGCAAGGGCTCAACCCAGTGAGGGTTTGGCAGGCATCGAGTATCGAAGCAGTAATCAAGGTCTCGCGGTAATCCTCGCTTATAGGCGAATGACTTGACCAGCAGTGCGACCTGCTCAGACCCGGTCGCGCATTGTTCCCAGATGCGACGGCGCAATTGATGAACGTTGAGTTCACTGGTGTCGATGGTCAAATCGGCAATGTCACCGATCGGGGATAGTTGCAACCGTTCCGACTCGATCGCCTCGGCAAGTCCAACACCTGGGTCTTGAGACAAGGGGTGGCGCCGCCTGGTTTCGCTGTAGCGCCGGATCAAAGCCGTCTCGTTTGATGTTAAAAACAGGACCAGGCAATCCCACCCATCTTCACGCAACCCCGCCAGCAACTGAGGCAGTCGCTCAAGATCCACCTTGGGGTTGCGAATATCAATGCCGGCGGCGATGCCCGCATACCGTTGTGGATCGTGAACCTGCCGGGCCAATTCATCCAGAAGACCGGCGGGAAGGTTGTCTATACAGTAGTAGTTGAGATCTTCCAGGCTATGCAAGGCCACCGTCTTGCCAGAGCCAGACAGCCCGGACAACACGATCAAACGTCGGTTGTTGTTGGCGTTGGTCACCACTCCTCCGCAGCTCGCATATGGCTCTCATGTCTGTTGATAAAGGCACGGGCTGCGTCATAACCCTTCATTTTCAGAATCTGGTTACGCACGGCTGCCTCGACAATGACCGCCATGTTGCGTCCCGGCGCCACCGGAATAGTGATCGTGGGCACCTGTACGCCCAAAACTTCGCGCGTTGATGTTTCACCGTGCAAGCGATCATGGACGATTTCACTTGGGTCGGTCGTCAGTTGCAGATGAATGATCAATCGCAAGTACTTGTTGTTCTTGACTGCGTCGTCGCCAAACATGACGCGAACATTCAAAACACCCAGACCGCGCACTTCCAGGCAGTCCTGGAGTAGCTCGGGGCATGTGCCGTCGATAACATCGGGGGCAATCAAGGTCATTTCCGCTGAGTCGTCGGCAATCAGTCGGTGCCCTCGCGTTACCAGTTCGAGTGCCAGCTCGCTTTTACCGGCACCCGCGTCGCCAGTGATCAGCACACCAATGGAGGAAACCTCCATAAACACGCCATGCAGGGACACCCGTTGCGCCAGCGCACGGCCGATATGATGCTGCAAGTAGCTGACCAGGTCGTACCCTGGCCGCGGGCTGGACCAGATAGCGGTGGCTGATTCGGCCGCGCTTTCCAGCAAATCGTCAGTGGGCATGAGCCCGTCGCTGATGACCAGAGCAGTTGGCCGCTGCGCAAATATCTGTGCGATTGTTTCCCATCGCAGCCGCGCATCCAGGGCATCGAGGTAGTCAAGTTCTTCTCGCCCCAACACTTGCACATTGTTGGGATGAATCATGTTCAGGTAACCCACGCTGGACGGGCGGGCATGTTGTAGTTCGCCTGCGGTAATCTCGCGTGCACTGCCTGTTTTCCCGGTCGTCCATGTCAGCTCAAGTCGGGCCTGGACCTGTTCGAAAAGGTCGCCAGCACTGATGCTTTGCTTCATGCCTTGACTCCGCCGAACTGGCACCAGGTTTCGGTCAGAGCGGCATATAACTGCGCTGAGTCCTTCGCTGAGCGCAACATCTCAACTGCTGATGGCTCGCTCAACACGGTCGCAATGTTGCTCAAGAGTTTGAGGTGCTGATCGGTAAAGTTGCCGGGCACGGCCAATGCGAACACCAGGTCTACGCCCTGGTCATCAGGTGCTTCAAATCGAATCGGTTCGAGCAGTTTCAGACAGGCAGCCGATGCCACGTTGGCACTATCGATACGGCAATGGGGTATGGCAACACCACCGCCTAAAGCTGTGCTGCCCAACCGCTCCCTTTCAAAAAAGCCGTCGAATACACTGCGCTCGGCGACACCGTCAAGGCCAGTGGCTACCAAACTGGCGGCCCTGGCCAAAAGCTTGCGCTTGTTGCTGATCTTGGCGTCGCAGGCGATCACCCTTTCCGGGCTCAGTAAATCAATGAGCTGCATGATGTGGTCATTATTCGGCGGCGGGAAAATGCTGTGCCGCCACAGCCGCTCAGGCACGAGAACGGCAAAGCCGGGCATTTTGATGCCTTGTTTTGATTGTTTTCAGTGGGCAATTTGGGACGCCTTTTCTATGCTCTTTCCGCAGCGCCCATGGTACCTGCGCTGACCTTCAGGTGTGAAGTGACTTTTCGTACCAAAATGCGCAAGTTCACGTTCGGGTGGTTTGTGCGGATCGGCGCACCGCGATACGGTGCGCCGATCGATTTCAAGATTAGCTAGAGCGCGTCCACAGTTTACGTTTCTGGACCAGCTCGACCGGTCCACGGATGGACCGGAATTTTCAAGCCATTGAAAATGAGGAACTTTCATAGCCGCGCTTCTGAAAGTTCGTGTCCGCGTTGGCCATGGATGGCTAATCGTGAATGACCTAGCTAACTGCTACCGCGCGCTGTTCAGCGCGATGGTGATCGGTCAGCTTTTCCTTGTGTTTGATGATTTGGCGATCGAGCTTGTCGGTCAACCCATCAATAGCGGCGTACATGTCGCGCTCAGTCGATTCGGCAAAAACTGAGCGCCCCGGCAGATGCAGGGTGGCCTCCGCACGGTGCTGCAGCTTGTTGACATCCAGCACCACATGAACGTCCACCACGTGATCAAAGTGCCTTTCGATTCGATCCATTTTGGTGCTGACGTACTCACGAAGGGCTGGAGTAATGTCGATGTGTTGCCCAGTCAGACTGATTTGCATAGTTTCGCTCCTGAACTAGTGTTTCCCATTATCTAAGGCTTCCGGATTGCCGCTTCAATGGGAGTGAATACGAGGCCGAGGTTCCATGGGCCTCGCAGTGTTGTGAGGGTCGAAATCTCACAACTTGTGCTTGCGGTCACTGGATGACGGAATGTTCATTGCTTCTCGATATTTCGCCACTGTACGACGGGCGATATGGATGCCGCGATTGTTCAACTCTTTGGCGATCGCAGCGTCACTGAGTGGTCTTCGAGGGGGTTCCTCACTAATCAATCGTTTGATTTTCGCGCGAATAGCCGTTGCTGAGGCTGCGCCGCCGTCATTGGTGGTGACGTGGCTGGAAAAGAAGAACTTGAACTCGAATACACCTTTGCTGCAGTGCAGGTACTTGCCACGGGTGACACGAGATATTGTAGATTCGTGCAGTTCAAGTTGTTCTGCGACGTCCCGCAGAACCATTGGTTGCATCGCCTCGGGGCCACGCTCAAAGAACTCCAACTGCCGCTCGACAATGGTTTCTGCCACCCGAAGCACAGTGTGGTTTCTGGTCTCAAGGCTGCGAATAAACCACCGCGCCTCCTGTAGCTGGGCGCGCATGTAGCTGGCATCTTCGGCTTTGGCGCTGGAGATCATGCGGCGATACACCTCGTTCACCCGCAACCGAGATGCGCTGGTCTCATTCAGCGCCAATTGCCATTTGCCGGCAATTTTCCGAACGTAGACGTCTGGAATGATGTACTGCGGACCGCCAGAGGGGACTAGCGCACCGGGTCGAGGCTCCATGGTTTGAATCAATCGGGCCGCTTGTTTTATTTGCTCGGCACTGGCTCCCAAGGTTGCGGCCAAACCGTCAAATTCGCGCCTGGCCAGACGATCCAGGTGGCCTTCAGCCAGCTGTATGGCCAGGTCCCGGCCTTCGGTCTCTGCTGCCAATTCCTTCAGTTGCACGGTCAAGCACTCAGACAACGATACTGATGCGCAGCCCAATGGATCACAATGTTGAATCTGGTGGCGCACAGCTTCGACTTCATCAGGCTCCGGACCAAGGTCGTCCAGGGCCGCAAAGATGTCGTCCATAGGGCCTGTCAGGTAACCTGACTCGTCCAGGCTATCGATCAAGGCCCCGGCGATTCGAGCGTCTCGAACACTCAAATGGGACAAGTTCAACTGCCACAACAAATGATCACGAAGGTCATCACCAATCAGGTCAGGGATGTCTCGCGTTTGATCGGGTGCCGGCGCGGATGCCGGATTGGAAGGGACGCTGGTGAAGGAATGATCCCATGAGTCTTCCTCCCCAGGCATGCGTTCGACGGCTGCTTCAGCGTCGCCCGGTTTTTCTCGGTTGTCTTCAGGACCAAACCCGGTATCTATCGGCAATTCATTTTGCTCGTCCTCATCCAACATGGGGTTGGCTTCGAGCATCTGTTGAATCTCAGTCTGCAGTTCGAGCGTGGACAGCTGCAACAGGCGGATAGCCTGCTGCAATTGAGGCGTCATTTTGAGCGACTGGCTCAGACGTAATTGCAGGGCCGGTTTCACTGACTTTCAGCTCCACTTGGCATGCATCCATCATAGCTCGCGGTGCAGCGGGAAGCTACTGTATCGCGGCCGAATATTGCAATGCTCCAAGTCAAACAAGCGCAGCAGGCGTTTCGCTGGTCAACTCCAGCGCCGGCTTGCGTCAAGATTCCCGTCCTGTTGCGCTCGATTGAAAAGCAGTCAGAGTCGAAAATCTCGCCCAAGATAGACTTCGCGGACCCTTTCATTGGCCAGTATCTCGGCGGGCGTTCCTTCGGCCAGAACCGTTCCATCGGTCAGGATATAGGCATGATCACAAATGCCGAGCGTTTCACGGACGTTATGGTCGGTCACCAATACACCGATGTTGCGGCCTTTGAGGTGACGCACGATGCGTTGAATTTCTACAACCGAGATTGGGTCGACACCGGCGAACGGTTCATCGAGCAGGATAAAACGCGGCTTGGCGGCCAGCGCCCTGGCGATTTCCACGCGTCGCCGTTCGCCGCCGGACAGACTGATGCCTGCCTGGTCGGCGAGGTGGCCCACCTGCAGGTCGTCCATCAACCGCTCCAACTCCGCCTTGCGACCGGCGCGGTCCAGGTCCTTGCGTATTTCCAGGATGGCACGAATGTTGTCCGCGACGCTGAGGCGGCGGAATACAGAGGGCTCTTGCGGCAGGTAACCGATGCCGAGTTCTGCGCGCGCATTCATCGGTAGGGTGGTTATTTCTTGATCGTCGATGGCGATCGCGCCGCCATCGCACCGCACCAGCCCGACCACCATGTAAAAACAGGTCGTCTTGCCGGCTCCATTGGGACCCAGCAAACCTACCACTTCTCCCTGTTTGACGGACAGTGAGAAGTCTCGTACCACGGGGCGTCCGCGGTACTGTTTTGCCAGCCCTGAAGCGGTCAGCATGTGCTGCGTATTCCGGGCTCCGACCTGCCCTGACTATTGGCCATTGTCGCCGCCACTGGCCCCACCATCGAGGCGCAAGCGAATCCGATCCTGACCCTCACCGCCATCTATCTTGCCGCTGACCAGGTCGTATCGCATCACCTGGCCGCTGTATTGGCCGCGCATCTGCGTGACCTGAACATCACCGCGCATGGTCAGCTGGTTGTTGGCAAGGTCGTAGTCGATGGTTGCAGCGGTCGCGTCCATAGGGCCCTGCGATCCATCCAGATCCTGGTGAACTGTTGCTGGTTCTCCGACAATCAGTACCCGCCCGATGGCCGAGTTTTCCCGAAAAACCGTTGCGCGGTTGGCGCGAATCAGCAACGAGCCTTGTGTGATCTCAACGTTTCCGCTCAATACGGTTACACCTTCCCCGTTGTCATCGAAATGGTCTGCAGTGGCGTCCAGCGGCTGCTGTCGGTCTGACTGAAGGGCAGTCAGTTTGCCGGCTGAAAACAACAGGGCAATGAGAACCAGGGTGGTACACAGATTTTTTTGCATGTCTTAACTCAACTGGCAGGTGGTGTCAGGTTGGTGTAACGGACGCGGACATTGGACAGAATTTGGTAGCGTTCCTTGCGCAGGTTGGCACGCATGCCAACCCCGCTCAGTATAAGTCCCGGCCGCCGAATCTCAACTGGTGCATTGGTTCTCGCTTCCTGACGGCGCGGAAACACCGTCATATTGCTGGTGTCGATGGTCGTGACCGGCTTTTCGGCGTCACTGGGTTGCCGTCGGATGCTGACTTCGCCCTGTAGTTTCAGGGTCTTTGCGTCATGTGAGATCCAGCCGTTTTGTGCCTGCACTTGCCAACTGGCTTCGGCGGCTTCGTAGATCACGATTTCAGGCGCTTCTATATCGGCGGAGCGATCAGTAGGGTTTTCAGCCAGTCGTGGCGCGGTAACTTCAAAAGCCAACTGTCCATCGTCGTTCATTGCAGACAATACGAAATCGTCCAAAGTGTATTCCGACGTTTCCTCGGAAGACCGCACCAGGGCGGGCGGGCCGTCGTCCACTTCATTGAGCCAATACTGGGTAGCTGCAGCGAGGAGCAGCATAAAGACGATGCTGAAGATTGTACGCCGAGACAGGTTCACTGCATGCGGCCGATGATTTGGTCCAGCTTGCCCTGCGCCTTCAAGATCAGGTCGCAAGCCTCACGTGCCGCGCCACAACCGCCGTTGATCGTTGATTGCCAATGTACCGCGTCGCAGATGACCGAGTGAGCATCCTTCGGGGCCATCGCCAAACCAACTCGGTTCAGTATTGGCAGGTCAACAATATCGTCACCCATCATCGCCACCTGTGAGGGGTCCAGGCGCAGCGCTGCAAGCAAGGTCTTGAACGTAGCCAGTTTGTCGTCGCAACCCTGGTAGACGTGATCGATACCGAGTTCCGCCATGCGGTGGGATACAACCGCTGATGTCCGGCCAGTAATGATGGCAACATCGACGCCTTCTTTCATCAGCATTTTCATGCCGAGGCCGTCTCTGGCGTGGAATACCTTGTGTTCCCGGCCTTCCTCGGTGTAATGCAACGAGCCGGTGGTCAACACGCCATCAACATCGAAAATCGCTAACCGCACCTCTGCGGCCCGAGCCAGCAGCTGCTGCTCCATTAAACCACCCCCGCTCTGAACAGATCGTGAATGTTCAAGGCACCGACCAGCTCGCGGTCGTCAATGACCAACAGACAATGGACCTTGTGCTCTTCCATTAATCGAGCGGCTGACCAGGCCAGTTCCTCAGATTCAATTGAAACGAACTGACGAGTCATTAGTTCGCCGACTGCTGTGTCGTGAATGTCGACCGCTTCGTCCAACGCCCGTCGCAAATCGCCATCGGTAAAGATACCCAGGACCTGCTGCTTGTCATCAACGACCGCGCTCATGCCAAGTCCCTTGCGGGTCATCTCGACAATGACTTCGCTGATTTTCACATGCGACCCGGTGACAAACGGCACCCGATCGTCCTTGTGCATGACATCGCGAATGCGCACCAACAAGCGGCGCCCCAATTGTCCGGCTGGATGTGACCGCGCGAAATCTTCCGCTGTGAATCCTCGGGCTTCGAGCAAAGCAACCGCCAGCGCATCCCCCAAAACCAGCGCTGCGGTTGTACTGGCCGTAGGTGCAAGCCCAAGAGGGCAGGCTTCCTCGTCGACACCGCCATCGAGGAAGATGTCAGAGGCTCGGGCCAAAGTCGATTCTGAACGCCCACACAAAGCAATCATTTGAATGCCCAGGCGTTTGATCACCGGCAAAATCGCGATCAGCTCATCGGTCTCTCCCGAATTGGACAACGCCAGGACCACGTCAGAGTCGGTAATCATTCCCAGGTCGCCGTGGCTAGCCTCTCCAGGGTGAACGAAAAATGCCGGCGTTCCGGTGCTGGCGAGTGTGGCGGCAATTTTGTTCGCAATATGGCCAGATTTGCCCATGCCGATGACCACCACGCGTCCTTTGCAGCCAAGCAGCAGGTTGGTCGCTGCGACAAACTGCTCGTCAATGCTGGAACGCAGGCGTTCAATCGCACGCGCCTCGATATCCAGCACACGGATGGCGGAGTCGATGACGGTGGATTGATTGATCAATACCAGATTGCTTTTGGACATGTCCTATTCCTGCAAACGAGCAATGGCCTATTGTACAGCGTGTGGGTGGCAGTCGCGCGCGGCGATGAAGTCAAAATATCAGATTCGGTCAACACGGCAATTTTTTCGCAGAACGCCCGGGCTGAGCGATCACCGTTGGCAATGTCGATCAGCGCGAAGGAATGGCTAAACCAGCCTGATCTCGGTGTCCCAAAGCCAAACCATGTACCCGGCAAACACGGTGAGCAGTAGCAAGGCGGATAGCCGCCCGATCCGGCCCGGTCCCCGAAAGCCGTAGGCCATCATGTACAGCAATACGGAAAGGGCCAACATGACCATGAAGTCCCTTTCGACGGTGGCGATGGGCAGCATGGTTGGGTGAATAATGCCGACAATGCCAAGAACGCCGAGCAAGTTGAACATGTTGGAGCCGATGATGTTGCCGATGGCGATGTCATCCTCGTTCTTCAACACACTGGTGATGCCGGCTGCCAGTTCAGGCAAACTGGTACCGAGGGCGACAATAGTCAAACCGATGACTGTGTCGGTGACGCCAAAGTGGCGTGCCACATCAATGGCACCGATCACCAGCACGTGTGAGCTGGCAGGCAATACAACCATGCCCAGGGCGACCCACCACAGGGCGCGGCCATTGCTGACACCGGTAGGAATCTCGGCAGCGAACTCCTGGGCCAAAGGATCCTTGTCACCGCGCTTCATGCCGATGTACACCATCCACGCGGTGGTCATCAGTAAACCACCGAGCAATATGGCGCCTTCAAATCGCATCAGCTTGGCATCCCAGAGGAAGGCCAGTGACGCCAATGTAACGACCATGAATAGTGGGTACTCGCGCTTTAGCGTACTCGACTCCACTTGCAGGGGCCGCACCAAGGCGGTGATCCCCAATATCAGACCAATGTTGGCGATGTTGGAGCCAATGGCGTTGCCGACGGCCAAGCCCGGACTGCCGCGCAGCGAGGCCACACCGGAAACCACCAGCTCTGGGGCAGACGTGCCGAAGCCAACGACCGTGAGCCCGACGATCAGCGGCGATACGCCAAGGTTTCTAGCTACTGCTGACGCACCTTCAATCAGGCGATCTGCACCCCATACCAGGAATACAAAGCCGAGAATGATGTAGGTCAGGGAGAGCAGTAGCATCGATGATTCAAGCTGTGTTGGGTTTAGCCACTGGTGCGAACAGCAATCGACCGACTGCCTGGGTGCCGAAATTCTTGTTCAAGGAGAATGCGCCTTAAATCGAGCGACTGAAGAATATGGGCGAGCATAGATGATATTTCAAGTTTTGGCCTGCTGTTTGGCGAATCTGGAGGCATCAGTTTGGTAGACAGGTCGACCCAGTGGCCGACCCCGGGCCCGCATTTCGACACCAAATCGACAGCGAATGGCCGTTCCTTTGGCAGACGGTACTTGCAACATGGCACCATCGGTCCAATAGTAGGGCAGTTAATGAACGCCCGCACGGGTCAGTGGTCACCGTTGCCAAATGTTACAGCCAGGAGAAGACATTGAACGCCAGTACAATTGAACAGCTCATCCGCGACGGTTTGCCCGGCGCCGAAGTGCAAGTGGTGGGCGACGACGGCGTTCACTTTGAGGCTGTCGTGGTAACGCCCGCATTCGACGGCAAGAGCAAGATCGCTCGTCATCGCCTGGTTTACCAAACCTTGGGCACTTTGATGGGCAACGAGATCCATGCCTTGTCGCTGAAAACACTGACACCGACTGAGCAGGGCTGATGGCTAAGATTCTCGTCACCGGTGCAGGACCGTTAAACGGCGAGGTCAATGCCTCGGGCGCCAAGAACGCTGTGCTTCCGATTTTGGCTTCCAGTTTGCTTGGCGACGGCCTATCGACGATTTCCAATGTGCCGCACCTTCAGGATGTGACAACAACCATGGAGCTGCTGGCTGAAATGGGTGTTGGCTTGACGCTGGATGATCGCATGCGCATCGGCATAGACCCGACCACCATCTCAACCTTCAAGGCACCCTATGAGCTGGTAAAGACCATGCGAGCATCGATTCTGGTGCTTGGGCCGTTGTTGGCTCGTTATGGTCAGGCCGATGTGTCTTTGCCGGGTGGCTGTGCCATCGGCGCTCGCCCGGTCGACCTGCATCTAAAAGGCATGCAGGCTCTGGGAGCCGAGATCGACATGAGCGGTGGTTACATCCGTGCACGAGCTAAAAGATTGCGAGGGGCACGAATTGTTCTGGACACCGTTACGGTTACGGGGACCGAGAATATTCTGATGGCGGCGGTGCTGGCGCGCGGCGAGTCGGTGATCGAGAACGCTGCACAGGAACCTGAAGTGGTCGATTTGGCCGACTGCCTGATTGGCATGGGGGCCAAGATAGAAGGGGCTGGCACCAACACCATCACGGTACAAGGCGTTGACTCGCTGGGCGGTGCTGATCACAGGGTGTTGCCGGACCGCATTGAGACCGGTACATTCCTGGTCGCTGCGGCGTTAACCGGCGGCTGTGTGCAAGTAAACCGCGCCAGCCCGAAATCACTGGACGCAGTTTTGCAGAAGTTGCGTGACGCCGAGGCGGTCATTGAAGTGGGTGAGGATTGGATCAAGTGCGATATGGAAGGACGCAGACCTCGGTCCGTAGACGTCACAACCGCACCTTACCCAGCCTTTCCGACCGACATGCAGGCTCAGTTTACGGCGCTAAATTGCGTTGCAGACGGCACAGGAATTATCACCGAGACGGTGTTTGAAAACCGATTCATGCATGTCCTGGAATTGCAGCGTTTAGGGGCCGACATCCGCCTGGAAGGCAATACCGCCGTGATTCGTGGGCGCAAACGCCTGACCGCCGCGCCATTGATGGCAACCGATTTGCGGGCATCGGCTAGCCTGGTGTTGGCAGGCTTGGTGGCCGATGGCGACACGCTGATTGATCGCGTTTATCACATCGATCGTGGTTACGAGTGTATCGAGGAGAAGCTTGGCGCCTTGGGGGCTACGATTCGTCGCTTGCCGAATCGCTGACCATTGCTGGCGCCGCGGTTTCAATGGCGATGAGTTTCATTTGCAGCACGTCGCCATCTTCTACATGACGAATCACCGTAGGCAGGGCGAATCGAGTCATATCCAGCCAAACTTCGGACTCACGTTCGCTGCTTGCGTCCCGTATGCGGGCCACGTGCAAAGTTTCAAATGAACCGGCAGGGGTCTGCACCTGCTCGTGTCCGACAGAGCGGTAACGGTACTGCTTGACCCGGTTGTTGCGAATCACCGTGTAATCCCACTCAACGTTCAGCTCGGGGCGGGCGGCGATATCGGTCATCAGCTGCAGGTTGACCAGAAGTGAGTCGGTGTACCCGGGCTGTACTTCGATCTCCCATGGTTTGCCCTTGTATTCGCCGGTGGCGACGTTCTGTTCCCAGTCGATCGAAAACTGGTGCTGTTTATTGCTGAACGCAACCTTTTGCTCATACTCGAAATGCATGGTGCGGTAAGCGCAATCGATCCAACGGGCGGTGGACGACTCACTGACGTCAACGCCCAGCAGTCGAGCCATGCCGCGTGTTCCCTCGGTATGCGTGGAGTACACCGCCTCACCCGTTGGCAAGTACTTCAAGGCAACCTGGGCCGAGCCAATCTTTTTATCATTGCGATGCACCTCATACGACGCCGTGAACGCGGGCACCGGGGGGTGCTCGGAACAGCTGTCGTCGGCCCATATGACAGACGGTGCGATGAGTGCGCACAGTGCCCAAGGCACGCGTTTGTTTAGCTCAATCACTGTTTGACTCAGTCTCCACCTGGCCGGTTTTCGGACTCAGGTTCGATAATTTTAGAGGGGCCTCGAGAACAATGCCACAATGATAAATCAGGCCATCAGTACCCATTGCGACATCGCCGCAGCCGATCAGGTTCACCGCAGCAACGATCATTTTATGCTCCAGGGGCAAAATGCGCGCCGCCAATGTGTCTGCGTCGTCACCACTTCGAACGTCGACTTCAGCTTGCATCAGGACCGGCCCTGCGTCCAACGCGGGGATCACATAGTGGACGCTTGCGCCGTGTTTTTTTATGCCGTCGTCCAAAGCGCGCTGATGCGTGTTAAGGCCGGGATAGTCGGGCAGTAGCGAAGGGTGTTGATTTATCATGCGCCCGGCGAATCGATTCACCAGGTCATCTCCCAGAATACGCATGAACCCCGATAGCACCACCAGGTCGACCTGCCAGCGAGTTAACGTGGCCAGAAGCTGTGCATCGAACTGCTCGCGCGTCGGAAAATCGAGGTGGTTGACGATGGCGGTTTCGATGTTGGCGTCGGCGGCATAATTCAAACCACCGGCGTCGGCCTTGTTGCTGATTACACCGACGATGTCGGCCTGCAGCTTACCGTCGTCATGCGCCTGCAGCAGGGCTTGCAAATTACTGCCTCGGCCCGAGATCAGGACCGCTACCCGACATCGGTTGTTCATCGATAATTGACGCGTTTGCTTGTGTTGTCGGTGACCGAACCAATCACATGGGCGCTGAGTTGGTGTGTGTTGCCGAGCCAGTCGATGGCGGCGTTGGCCTGCGCTTGATCAATCACCACCACCATGCCAATGCCACAATTGAAGGCCCTTAGCATTTCGTCTTCGTCCACCGGGCCCTTTTCGGCAAGCCAGTTGAATACGGCAGGCCGAGTCCATGCATTGAGGTCGATGTCGATCCCCAGGTGCTCAGGAATGACACGAACGATATTTTCGGTCAGGCCACCGCCGGTGATATGAGCCATGGCAGCGACATCAAACTGTTTGACCAATCCCAACATGGGTTTGACGTAGATTCGCGTCGGCTCAATCAGCGCATCTCCTAGAGAGCGGTCGCCAATCTGGGCATCCAAGTCGGCATCGTTGCGCTCAATAATGCGCCGAATCAAGGTGTAGCCGTTGGAGTGCGGACCACTGGACTCGATACCTATCAATACCTGTCCTGCTTGAACGTTGGCCGCGTCCAAAAGCTGGTCGCGTTCAACCACGCCTACGCAGAACCCAGCCAGGTCGTACTCGCCGTCAGGATACATGTCTGGCATTTCCGCCGTCTCGCCACCAATCAGTGCGCAACCGGCTTGCTTACAGCCTTCTGCGATACCTGCAACAACACTGGCTGCCGTTTGCTGCTGCAACGCGCCGGTGGCGAAGTAGTCCAGGAAAAACAGCGGCTCGGCACCTTGCACGACTACGTCGTTTACACACATGCCGACCAGGTCAATTCCAATCGTGTCGTGGCGGCTGAGAATCTGCGCCAGCTTCAGCTTGGTTCCCACTCCATCTGTACCCGACACCAGAACCGGATCTCGGTATTTCGCAGGGTCGAGATGAAACAGCCCTCCAAAGCCGCCTATGCCAGACATCATGCCGGAGCGGCGAGTGGCCTCTACCAGGGGTTTGATCTTGTCTACAAACTGATTGCCGGCTTCGATATCAACGCCAGCTTGCTTATAGGTCATCGCCTCGGTGGGCTTGTCACTGTGATTGCTCAATCGACTACTCGTTGCGGTAAATGGGTTGGCCAGCCGGTCGCCAGGCCTGGCTTGTATGCGATCGCTCGGGCATGACCGAAAGCCCGGTTCGTAAGCGGCGGCCTATGGTATCTTATCCGCCCCTTGGGATAAACAAGGGGTGCGGTTGAATAAAGGGCCGCTCTCCACCCTCGATATTGGACTTTCAAACCAAACCACATTGGTGCCATGGTAATTCGACTGATACACGTCATCATGTTGGCGGCAACCCTGACAGTGTTGTCTTCCACGCCGGTCGCTGCGGCCATCGACTATGGGTTCGTCAACGTTGAAGTCAGCGACCGCGGTTCAGCCAATCGCGACCGTGCGATGCAAGCGGGCATTTCCGAGGCCGTTGTTCGGCTCAGCGGATCAAGGCAGATCGACGCTGAGCTTGTTGATGCCATCATCACAGACGCTGCACGTTATGTTATTGGCTATGGCTACCAGCAAGCAGAAACCCTTCAATTGCAACTCACCGTGGATTGGCTGCGCCTGCGTGACGCCATGGTGGCTCGACAACTGCCGGTTTGGGATTTTGCTCGACCCAGCGTCATCGTCTGGTTGGCCATCGACAATGGTCTGCAGCGGTCAATGCTGGCTGCTCACGACCCGCTGATCGAACAAATGAACCGCGTAGCCAGGCGCAGAGGCATTGACCTGGTTTGGCCGTTGATGGATCTGCAGGATCAGGTCGCGGTGTCAACATCCGATGTCTGGGCGGTGTTTGATCGAACCTTGCGACAGGCCAGTGAACGCTACGAAGTGTCAACGCTATTGGTAGGACGAGTCTCCGGGCGGGGCGAGCGGTGGCAGTCGCGCTGGGACTTGATTGATGCGACCCGGTCAGAGTATTTCGCATTTGAAGGCTCGAGCCTTGAACAGGTGACCAGTGAAGCTGTCGATAAGGCCGTGGACTATCTGGGACAGAGTTTCGCCTACTTGCCTGAAGCCTCAGCGCAAGCTCATGAGATGGTGATCGTCGACGTCGAAACAGCGGCAGACTACGCTCAATTGGTCACTGCGCTGCGCAGTCTGTCGCCTATCCTGTCGGTGCAACCGAGGGGCTTGACCGACCGGCGTGTTGCGTTGGCGGTTCAGTCGCTTATGTCGCGTCCGGCCATGAACGGTTTGTTGCAGCGTCTGGGTTTACTTGAACCGTCTGGCGTGGCGCCCGGTGGCGTGCAGTTGTATCGCCGTCCGCCGCAGCTGCCGGTAGAATCATCGGAGGCAACGGACACTCTTTGATGCTGAGGTTGCGCGATATTCCAAACTTGATCACCTTGGCGCGTATCGTGTCGGTGGTGCCATTGGCGTGGCTGATCGCGCTGCAGATGCACGGGTGGGCGCTGGCGTTGGGTTTGGCTGCTGGCGCGTCAGACGCGATTGACGGTTTGTTGGCGAAACGATTTGGCTGGGAATCCAGGCTCGGTGGTGTTCTCGACCCGATTGCGGACAAATTGCTACTGGTGAGTGCTTTTATCGTTCTGACTGCGCAAGGCCACCTGCCGCTGTGGCTCTTGGCGCTGGTTATCCTGCGTGATGTTGTGATTGTTGTTGGCGGCATTGCCTACCACTATCTGGTTGCACCGTTTGATGCGGCACCGATGTTTGTCAGCAAACTCAATACCTTGCTGCAGATTCTCCTGGTGCTGGGCGTGCTGGCTGCGCTATCAGTCACGCCGTGGCTGCAGCCGTGGGTGGCGCAGGGGTGTCTTGCAGTCGCTGTCACCACCGTGATTAGCGGCCTACAATATGTCTGGGTGTATGGTCGTCTTGCAATGGCCGGAGGCAAAAAGTGAAATCGACGTATGCATATGGCTTGGCGGCGCTGCTGGTAGTTGGCTGGCTGATTTGGCTGTTGGCACCAGTTTTGACGCCGTTTGCTGTCGCCGCGTTGTTGGCGTATCTGGGCGACCCGCTGGCTGATCGACTGGAAGCGTGGAAATTCAGTCGTACCTGGGCGGTGATCGCCGTGTTTGGCATGTTGAGCTTGCTGGTCGTGTTCCTGCTCATCGTCGTGGTTCCGATGTTGGGCCGTCAGGCCAGTCGTTTGATCGCAGGTATCCCTTCTGCAGTGGCCTGGTTCCAAAGTTCAGTGGTGCCCTGGCTTACAGCCAATTTCGGTGTATCCCCGGAATCATTCGAAGTCAGCAGCCTGGCCGAAGTAATGAAGGAGAACTGGGTGGGCGCCGGCAATGTGGCAGCTACAGTATTGCTGTCCATTTCAAAATCCGGCATGACCATTTTCGGCTGGGCCGTCAATTTGGTGCTGATTCCGGTGGTCACTTTTTACTTGCTGCGTGACTGGGATACCTTGACGGCCAATGTCAGGGAGCTGCTGCCGAGAATGGTCGAGCCGACGGTCAGTCGGCTGGCCGCCCAGGCCGATGGTGTACTCGCTTCATTCCTGCGGGGGCAGCTGTTGGTAATGACTGCGCTCGGTACAATCTATACCTTGGGTCTGTGGGCCGTAGGCATCGATTTGGCGCTGTTGATCGGCGCCGGTGCTGGCGTAATTAGCTTCATTCCGTACCTTGGCACCATCGTGGGGCTTGGTGCTGGCCTGATCGCTGCTTGGATTCAATTCGGCGACCTGTTTCACATTGGTTTGGTCGCTGTCGTGTTCGGCATTGGCCAGGCTCTGGAAGGTATGGTGCTAACGCCGCTGCTGGTCGGTGATCGCATTGGCTTGCACCCGGTGGCGGTCATCTTCGCGGTGATGGCCTTCGGACAGCTGTTTGGCTTCCTGGGCGTGCTACTGGCGCTGCCAGCCGCTGCCGTCATTATGGTTTTGATTCGTTACGCACATGATGTCTACATCGGCAGTGGTGTCTACGGTCAAGGGAAGGGCGATGGCGAGGGTAACATCGAGCCGGATGAGGAAGATCCGGAGCTGGTCGAGGCTGCCGATGCCTAAGCTGCCGGAGCAGCTGACCCTCGCTATTGATGCTGCTCACAAACCAGACTTTGACTCTTTCGTGGCGGTCGAAGGCAATCCGGTGGTTGCCGTGTTGCGTCAATTCGTCAATCGCAACGATGCAGCCTGGCCGTTGCTTGAAGGTACCGCCGGAACCGGTCGCAGCCATTTGTTGCTGGCCACAGCCCGCGCGGCGTTTGAGCAGGGTAGGCCGGTGCAATACCTGGCCACGGCCGACCACATTGACAGCGCGGTGGCGTTTTTCGATCACCTGCGAGGTGGTGAGTACGCCCTGGTCGATGATCTCGATCTGCTGTTCGGATCGGACCAGGCTGAACGAGCCTGTTTCAATGCGTTCAATCGATTGCGACAAGGCGGCGGTGCGCTGTTGGCGGCCGTTGCACCGGGCTGGTCGAACCGGGTAAAGCTCCCTGATCTTCGCAGTCGACTGAACTGGGGTCAGCGACTGATTTTGACGCCCTTGCCTGATCAACAGATCGAGCAACTACTGCAACAACGGGCCAGAGATCTTGGCATCGAATTGTCGGCGACCGTTGTTCGCTACATGATGACCCGTCATCAGCGCAACCTCAGCCAATTGATTGACCTGTTGCAGAAGTCTGCCGACCGCAGCTTGAAATTACGCCGAAAGGTCACCGTTGCTTTGGTACGAGAGGTGATGTCAGACCTTGTCGCGCAGCAGGCAACCGCGTAGAATACGCGCTCCAATCCAGCCTGTTTCGGCCCGTCCAGGTGCGCTTTCGCATGAATCAGGCGGGTACGAGTCACCAATGATTTGGTAACACATGACGTTACGTGAGCTTTACCTTAACCGAGGCTCGCGACGTTTTTTGTATTAATTTTAACGAGTTAAGGTGGAATTATAATGT
>BQJN01000095.1 GCA_021604725.1 Lysobacteraceae bacterium
GGCGCATCGAGTGGGTAATGCCGAGGGCCGACAGGGCATCCAGTTCCTGTGTCAGTCGCATCGCCGCGATGCCGGCGGTGATTGCAGAGCCGGAGCGGCCGGCAATCACGATTGCAGCCAGCAAGGGTCCCAGCTCGCGGACCACACCAATGCCAAGTATCAACGGCAAAAAGGATTCGGCACCGTATTCGCGAAGTTGCAACGAAGACAGGTAGCTGAGCACGATGCCGATAAGGAAGCCAACCACGCATACCACCGGAACAGCAGTGACACCTGATCGATAGGCCGCGGCGGAGAGCTCCTTTAGCGGGAATGTCGAGGGGTGGATCAGTGCCTGGTACAGGTCCAGCCAGAAACGTCCAAACAAGGAGGTCATGTCAACTGCGAAGCGCCAAAACTCGGCCAACGCAGGCGCTTTTCGGCGCCTTGATCGGTCATCTTGCGCTGTGTTTGAACCATCGATCTGAGCAATGCGTCGGAACAGTTGGCGCTGTGGCTCGGTTAACTCGACGCTGCTGGGCAGTTGTCCATTCCAGAACGACCACAGCAACAAGCCAATCGGCGAATCCAGTCTGGATACCGCCAGTAGATTCCACTTAATGTCGGACTGTGTTGCAGTTGACCGAATGGTTGTCAGGCGTTCCCTGATCGCCTCGAAATCGCTGACAACGAACGAGCCTTCCAGAATGCACTGGTTCGCACTTTCATCCAGAGCAATCGAAAACGGGTAATCGGGTCGAGCAGACATTCTTTAAGCATAGCTCAAGCCCACCGTGGCCAGAACGACGTCGATCAAACATTCACACCATCAGAGCTCCCCTAACTCAAGAAAGGCATGAATCTGTTGTTGCTGGTAAGTGTGAAATGGATTCCAGCGCAAGCGGAGCATAGCGTCGGCACCAACATTCAGCACGCCACGTTCGCCACGAAGTGCAATCGTCCCCAGCGCAATACCGGGGCTGGGCTCGGTGGCCAGGCCGCCATACAGCGGATCATCTGGTGGAAAAGGCAAGGCGACATGTGACAGCGAATAGACGTCCGTTGGCCAGGCTATTTCAATTGGCCGGTCAATGGGGCCGCTGTCACTGTGGTAGGTGCGCTCAAGCAGCATCCGTCCTTCGGTGTTGTTGGTGATTACTGTTAGCACGTACGCGTTGCCAGACTGCCTTTTCAAGGCGTCGACGATTTGTGTTGGTCGCCATTTCAGTAAAGGTTCCATTCCAGCCCGGTGATTGATGTCATACACCACCAACTGGTGAGAATTGCCCGGAGGCAGGCGATTGAACAGATTGTCGACCAGGGCAGGGGCCGACACTGTGGCGTCTACCACCGAAGTAAAGGCCTGAATGGGCGGCAGCTGCCTTAAATCATCGGCGGGAAGTTGGTCCAGTTGGCGTTGAATCTCATGAGTGAGCCGATGTGCGACATCGCCAGCGTTGACCGCGAATGAGTTGTATTTAAAGGGGTCGTATTCGGGCAGGATATCGGTCCAGGCCAGTTTGTCGAGGCCAAGCCAATGGCCCAGGCGAGCCTGCCAGACGGCCAAGGCAGCGGCCCCGGTAATACCGATTTCTGGTGACAATAGCACCAGCTTGCTGGGCCGTGGCAAATTTGGGTCGGTCACTGCGCTGAGCGTGTAGTTGACCGCCAGCGCGCCGCCATTTGAATAGCCGACCAAATAGAGCGGACGATCGGGAAAGCGCTGGCCAATATGTTTGGCGGCCAGTTGCACTGCGGCGGCCATGTCCTGCCAGCTCACTTCGACCAGTCCAGACGGTGCAGTGCCGTGGCCGGGCAAGCGCAAGCCAATGACGAAGACACCGGCGTTATTCAGCGCTTCCGCCACCGATCGCAGGCTGTAAGGTGAGTCCGACATGCCGTGTAACAACAACGCTGCCGCCGGCGGGTCGGGCGCATCTAGAATGAAGGTCCTGTTGCCGTTGGGAGACCAGCGATCGGGATCTGACAGACTGCCGGGTCGAAAGCGATTCAGCCTGTCAGCAGGCGAGACTGGTTCTGTTCGCAACACCGCATCGAGTTGAGCAAACAGCTGCTCCTCTAAGGCCAAATACTGTTGCAGCGAGTCCACGTCGCTGTTGGCCTGGAACTCAAGATCGAGGATCTCGGTGTGCCAGGGACTTAAATCCTCGCGGCTATCTAGATAGAAAACCGCCGCCACCAGCAGTACCAGGGCAGCGCCGAAGCTGCCATAAACGACCAGGCGAATCATGTGCTTGCTGAGCCATCGCAGGCTGCCGCTCATGGTGACCACGCCTAATCTACAAACTCACTTGGAAACAGTCGCAATGCAGGTCGAGGCCGCGGCATTGGTTTGCTGCGTCCACCCCATTGGTCCCGAATTGGGTTCTGCGACATCTTTTCTGCCAGTGTTGCCAGTTCGTCCATGCGTTCAAAAAGCTGTTCGAACCGTGCGTGATCGGCGGGTGGGTAACTGCGCGCCACCGGGTCATCGGTCGACATGGCCGCACGGTACCTAAGCATGAAGTCGCGAAAAGATTCAGGCCCGGCTTGGTGCCAGCTTTCATGCAGCGACTCAAAGCTTTCCTCAATCGCAGCGTAGGCAGACAGAACGCGACGCCAGCGATGCTCGTCGAAATCGAATTCCTCGTTAATACGTTTTCCCGCCAGGTGCCCCAGGTGCGTTAGTTTCCCGATCAGAGGCTTCGGCATGTTCAAGTTGACGCCCCCTTCGCTATCTTCCTTCAAGGCAATATGCACGATGCGCTCACGATACCCTGGCAGTGTGGACTGCACACTATCTTGCCAATTGCGCGCGGCGGCCAGAATGGCACCAAGAAAACCGAAAACCGAATCGACCGAGTTAATTGGCAGTTGTATGCCCTGACCAGCGGTCTTGGGGAGAAAAATGCGGTTGTCGCCGGGTCCATCTGCTCCGTCGGGTTCCTGGCGGCACGGCGCAAACTCGTCCAGCGAGATGCCAAATGTGGGTCGCGATGGCAGCGGTTGGTCAAACAGATGAATGGGAAAGTTCGATGAAATGCCGCCGTCGGATAGCCAGGTCGGACGCAACTTGCGCATTTCCTCCGGGCACAGTCGCAAGGTGCGGTCGCGCCGGTAAATCGGTACAGCGGCCAACAGGAAGGGAAAGCTGAGGCTGAGCCGGACCGCCAACAGCACCGGCATACGATCGCCGGCAGGAATGGCCACCAGGCCGTCTTCCGCAGTGTTCTCGCTTTTTAGCCAGTTGGCGATGTTGGCTGGCAACAACGCGTCTACGTCTTCCGCGCGCATGTGCACGCGACTGGGAAATGGCAGCGTGACCGGCGTTTGTTTTGACAGGTCGGTAGCAATCGTTCTCAGCACAATGCCGCGGCGCCTTAAGTCGCCAAAAGTGAGCGGTCGTTGTGGCAATTTTTCCTTTTCGTCTAGCCGGCCGGCGACGCGTTCAAGTTCCAGATTCAACCAATCCGACAGCCCCGGTACCTCGGGATCGCCCTGGGTCAGGCCGGTGCAAAAGCCATAGTAGGTCTTCGGCAGGTGTTTCAAGGTGGATCTTAGTTTCCATAGCAGCGATCCGTAGCCGCGTACTTTGTTGCCTTGCATTAGATGCAGTAGCGCCGAGAACATTCGCTTGTGTTTTTTGACCGGCTGAAACAGAGACAGAAGCCTGGTGCCGATTTCTTGCGGCAATTGATCGACCAGCTCAAAGCCGCCGCCGCCGCGATTGTATTCTGCTGCTGCGGCAAATGCGGCTGCGATGGCACCCGCTGAGGTACCACCGACGTTGACAAATCGATACTGACTGGCCAACTCGGTCAGGGCTTTTGGGTAGACCACACCACTGGTGATGCCGCCCTTCATGACCAGGTCGCATTGTTGTTCGGGTTTGCTTGTGACTGTCATCTGGAGTCTCGTCTGCCGTTAAACTACTGCTTTCACAACGCGAGTGTACCAATAGCGATGCGACTGTTTGTAACCGGCACCGATACCGGCATTGGCAAGACCTGGGTCAGTCAAAGCCTGGTCCACCTGCTGCGCCAACAAGGCCGCAAGGTGGCGGTAATGAAGCCCGTGGCTAGCGGCTGTGAACAGACCGCCGACGGTTTGCGCAATGAAGATGCGGTGGCGTTGATTGAAGCCTGTGGGCAAGGGCTGTCTTACGACCTGGTAAATCCCTACGCATTTGAGCCAGCCATCGCTCCGCACCTGGCGGCTGCCGCCGCAGGTCGGTCGGTTGACTTGCAACAGGTGCAACAGGCATGCGCTGCATTGGAGTCAGCGTGTGATGCCGAAGTGACCCTCATCGAGGGTGCGGGCGGTTGGTGCGTTCCCTTGGGGGAGGAACTGATGTTCGCGGATATGGCCAGGGCACTTCAGGCTGAAGTGATCCTGGTGGTCGGGATGCGGCTAGGTTGTTTGAACCACGCCATGCTCACCGCCGACCGCATAATCTCGGATGGCTTCAAGCTTCGCGGTTGGGTCGCCAACGCAATTGATCCGGCGATGGATGTCGCTGAAGAGAATCAGCGCTGGCTGGAAGAAAAAATGCCGGTGCCCTGTCTCGGCCGAGTAGGTCATGGCCAGTGCCCCGCGGAAGCCGCGGGGCACCTCGTTCTGAACGTGTAAGTGTTCGAACTACCGACGCGGCGGACGGCGGCTATCGTCGCGCGGACGGGCTTCATTGACGCGAACTCGACGTCCGTCGAGATCACGATCATTCATGGCTGAAATGGCCTCTTCAGCCTCCGCCTTGTTTGGCATTTCGACAAAGCCGAAGCCCTTCGAACGACCGGTTTCACGGTCCATAATGACATTCGCGCGCGAGATTTCACCAAACTGGGAAAAGGCGTCACGCAATTCTTGGTCGCCGACAGAGTACGGCAGGTTACCTACATACAGATTCATTTTTTTCAAAACTCTAAACAAAACAAAAACGTCGCCAATTGCTGGCGGACGAGGCTTAGAATCTTCAAGAATCTGATCGACATCGGCCAGCGGCATTTTCATGCTTTCGGCAGCTCAAACGGTGTTCACAAGGATTCGCGGAAGAACGGTCGCGGGCAGGAAAATTGTTGGTGACTCGCGCATTGTATCACCAACGCTTTCGTAAAAGTATAGTGTTTATTTTGATGGTGACTTGGCCCTGCGTTTTGTCACCGTGGTCGACATCATGCTGCCTTGAAGCCATCTTGAGGTCGTCCACGATTAGCCATCCATGGCTAACGCGGACACGAACTTTCAGAAGCGTGGTTATGAAAGTTCTTCATTTTCAATGGCTTGAAAATGCCGGCCCATCCGTGGGCCGGTCGAGCTGGTCCAGAAACGTAAACTGTGGACGCGCTCTAGCTTGGAATGCGTCGCAGCTGACCTGGGAATCACGGTATTACCGCGATGGGCTGTTGGTCGATACTACAGGTCGGGTGCGGTTGCGCTGGAACCGGGTGCCTGAAGCGCCTGATTGAATTGATCGTCAAGCGATCATCCACCGCGATGTGAGAGCAAGCTGTAACACCTGTCCATTTCCAAGCCTGTGATTGCGGCGGTAGAATCAGGGCACCTGCTGCTGAACAATGGTCATCCGGTGCATCTGATCCGACTAAGTTTCCTGGTAACTGTCTTGGCTTGCCTGTCATTCGCTGTAAACGCACGGCCGAAAACGGATGTCATACAGTTCGATAACGGCGACCGCCTGACCGGCGAAATTCGAGGCCTCAATCGAGGCTTGCTGCAGGTCAAGACCAGTCATATGGGGACCGTCAACATCGAGTGGCCCAGCGTGATGAGCATCAGCTCGGATATCCAGTTTCAGGTTGAAAATATTCAGGGCGAAAGGATATTCGGTGCCGTCATGCCCTCGGTTGAGCCACGGATCCTGCAGGTGGCATTCGGACGTGGCAGCCAATCTGAATCGTTTGACAATATCGTGCGCATTACGCCGGTGGAAGATACTTTGGGTGACCGCATTAAAGGGGGCATGAGTCTGGGTCTCAACTACAGTGAGGCCAGTGCGATCAGCCAGCTGAACTTCTCGGGCGACATTACCTACACGGCAGAGATCTATCGTCTCACTGGAAACGCCAGTTTGTACTTTAGTGAGGTCTCTGAAGGCACCAATACGCGTCGGGCTGACCTCTCTACTGCCTATCAGCGCCTGCGGGACAACCGCTGGTTCACCTGGGGCTCGCTCGGGTGGCAGCAGAACGAAGAGCTGGGTCTGCAATCACGCGTGTTGTTGGGCGCGGGAGTTGGTCGGGACTTTTTCTTTTCATCGCAGCAGACCCTGAGTCTGACGGCCGGGCCGCTGTTGTCAGTGGAAAACTTTTTTGACCAGCCCGGTCAGGTCACTTCCGGCGAACTGGGTCTGATGGGCAGCTATTCAAAGTTCAAGTTCAACGATTCCGAGCTGGACTTGAAAGTCGACCTGGGTTTGTTTCCATCGATTACCGAAAGTGGCCGTTGGCGAGCCGAGCTAAATAGCCGATTGCGCTACAAACTGACTGATGATTTGACGTGGGATTTGACCCTGTATGGCTCCAGAGACTCTCGCGAACAGGCCGATGGCGGGTCCAATAGCGACGTCGGCGTGACCAACTCGCTGGGCTATTCGTTCTGATACCAGCTTCTTAGCTGGCTCAGGCCTTCGGCGATCGAAATGGCTGGCGCATAATCAAGATCACGTTGCGCGGCGCTGATGTCATACCAGTGCGCGGTCGATAATTGATGCGCCAGGAAGCGAGTCATTGGCGGTTCCTGCTGTTTACCCAGCATACGGAAGCTCACCTCCAGCGCTGCCCCCAGAGGGTAGGCCAGGGCGCTGGGTATTGATCGGGTGACCTTGGGTTCGCCGACCGCGTTAAGCAGCCCATTGAGAATATGGCGGATCGGCATCGGTGACCCTTGCGTGATGAAATAGGGTTTGCCAGCGCAGGCTGCATCCGGCGTTGCCCGGTCCAATGCGAGCAAGTGAGCGCGTGCCGCATCCTCGATGTAGGTGGTGTCGACCAGGTTGCTGCCGTCACCAATCAGAGCCAGCTTGCCGGTTCTGGATTTCTCGATCAGTCGCGGTAGAAACTGCGGGTCATGCGGGCCCCAGATCAAGTGCGGACGCAAGGCTACCGTGGTCAGCTCGTCGTCGTTGGCGCTCAGAATACGTCTTTCCGCTTCAGCTTTGGATTCAGGGTATGGCGCAAGAAAACGCTCTGGGTACGGCAGCGACTCATCGCCGCCTTCAATGGCGCCGTCGCCGTGCACAACACTGGGGGAGCTAGTGAATACCAGACGTCGAATTCCATGGCTTCGACAGGCGTCAAGCACATTCTGACTGCCATTGACATTTGGCTCCCAGAATTGTTGTCGGCTGCCCCAGATGCCGGCGCGCGCGGCCACATGAATGACTGCATCACACCCGCCAATGGCGTTACTGACCGCGGCTGTGTCGCTCAAGTCGCCACAAACCACATCAACACCGAGCTTGCGCAAGCTTGGATAGTCACTGCGTGCAAAGCTGCGGACCTGATCACCCCGGCTCAACAGCTGGCGCACAATGGCACCACCGAGAAAGCCGCCACCGCCGGTGACCAGAACTTTCATCGCAGACGGCCCTCGGCCCAGACGGCCAGGTCCTCGCGCCGAATCTTCGAGTTATGGCGAATATCGACTGGGAATGCCGAATGAAAAAGGAAGGTCACAATAGACCGCGTGTGCGCCTGTGACGCGGCCAGGCCTTGCAGTTCCTGGTCACTGATGGCCTGCCCTTTTTCCAGCTCAATACAGATCACGGGCCGCGTTTCAGACCCTTTTCTGACGCCGACCAATGCAGCTCGGTGCACGGCCGGGTGTGCGGTAAAGACCAGCTCGCAGGGCTCTGAAAAAAGCGTTTCAGTCGCCGTTACAACGCGATGGCTCTTGCGCCCGCAATACCAAAGTCGACCCGCTTCGTCGATAAAACCAAGGTCGCCCATACGGTGTGCCATGGCACCAGCATCGAGCGATATTTTCGCCTGTTCGGTCGCTTCCGATCGTTTGTAGTAGGCGCGTGTAGTCATCGCGCTTTGCACCACAATCTCGCCGACCTCACCGGGCTCCAGCGGTACGATCTTGTCAACGGGATGGTCATCGATTGCGGTGATGGTCAGATCAACCTCGGCCACGGGTCGACCAACGCAAATACCGGCCCCCGCATTGGTCCGTTGCTCAATGTCAGGGTTGGATAACACCTCGGTGCTGCTGATCGAAGCTACCGGCAAAGACTCGGTCGCGCCGTATGGCGTGACCACCTCAGCGCCTTCGTCGAGCATTTTCGTGACGCGCCGCATGACCGAGATCGGTACCGGTGCGCCGGCTGAAATTACTCGTCTGAGGCCGGGAATTTTCACGCCGTTGCGCTCGCCGTAGCGGCTGAGCGTGTTCAACAGAGCCGGTGACCCGAACATATTGCTGACATCAAATTCTGCGATGGCCGGCAGCAGCCTGCGCGGATCGACTTGAGCTGGGCGCGTGGGGTCCATGTCCGGAATGATGGTGCTCATGCCCAGTGCCGGGTCAAACAGCGCAAACAGGGGAAAGGTCGGCAAGTCGACCTCGCCCGGTTTGATGTCATACATGCGACGTATGGCATTAACCTGAGCGACGAAGTTGCCATGTCGGTAGATCACGCCCTTGGGTGGGCCGGTACTGCCGCTGGTGAACAAGATGGCGGCAAGGTCATCGGCTGCAGTCTGGCATAGCGGCGTTGTGCGCTGGCGACCCGCTGACATCACCTGGTCCAGGCGCACACCGCCCCAGCCAAATCGTGGCCCGACAGTGACCAGTGATTTGATGGATGTGCGACCCCAGCCGAGCAGGACTCGAGCCAGGTGCGCCAGCGGAATGCCGATAAACGCTTCGGGTTCAGCCTCGCTTAGACACCGCCCCAGGTTTTTTGCACCGATGCCGGGGTCGATCATGACAGGGATGGCACCGAGCTTGAGCAAGCCAAAAGTGATGGCAAAAAGATCGAGCCCTGGGCGCACCATTACCGCAGTGCGTGTCCCACGTTGGATTGCAAAGTCCGGCAAGCCGCGGGCGATCTGGTCACTGGCGTCGTCAAGCTGTCGATAGGACCATCGCAGGTAGTCGCGTGGCTTTGCCCCCTTCCTGGCCGGGGCGGCGATCGCCAGGGTGTCAGGTTGGCGGCTCGCCATCTCCGTCAGAGCCGCAGCGATGTTGACGTGGGTTGCGGTCACTCGTTGGCGATGGGGTGGTTGATGAGAAACTGCTGGATTTCAGTGATGACCTCGTCGCTGGCATCTTCGAGGATGTAGTGGCCGCAATCGGCATAGCGATGGACTGCAGCGTGCGGCCAGTATTGTTGCCACTTGTCGAGGAAATGATCGTCGAAGACGAAGTCCTTGGCACCCCAGCAAATCAGAACGGGGGTTTGCGCAAATTGCTGCAGCTTGTTTGCAGTGTTCTCTACGATTGACCAGCCCGGATCATCCTCAGCCAAAGGGATGTCCTGGACGAAACGCAAGGTGGCAATACGATTGGCGGGCGAGTTGTACGGTGCACAATAGGCATCGCGAATGTCCTTTGGCATTGCTTTTCGAGTCACTGCCATGCGTGTGGCACCGCGACTGAACGCATTGAAATGCAACACCAACCAGGCGCCAATAACGCTGTTTCGGACCAGCCCAAGGGTCGCTGGAAATTTTTTGGATTCAGGTAGCGGAAACGCTGCGGTATTGAGTACAACGATACGCTTGACCCGATGCGCATTTTCCACCGCCCAGGCCATGCCGATCATGCCACCCCAATCATGAACGACGAGCGTAATGTCGTCGCCGACGTCAAGCTGGTCAATGGTCTGACCGAAATCCGCTACGCGGCGTTGCAAGGTATACGGATACGCATTGGCGGCCGGCTTTTCCGACAGGCCGCAGCCGATGTGGTCAGGCACGATGACACGATGCTTGTCGCGCAGCGCGGTGACCAGGTTCCGGTAGTAAAATGACCACGAAGGATTGCCGTGCACCATCACCACTGGCGTGCCCTTGCCTTCGTCGAGCACGTGCAGGCGGTGCCCCTCAATATCGAGGTACGTTCCCTTGAAAGGGTACAGTTCCGCTGGGATGTCCATTTGGACTACCAGACCACCTCGGCGAAGGTGCAGTTGAGGCCGCTGCCTATGCCCATCAGCGCGCAGCGATCGCCTTCTTTGACGCGGCCTTTTTCGATCGCCTTGCGCAGTGTCATCGGAACCGATGCCGGGCCGATATTGCCGAATTTGGGGAAGGTCAGCAGCGATTTGGCAGGATCCAGTCCCAAGGCCTTAATCAGCGTGGCGGTATGCACCTGACTGACCTGGTGCAATACAATCTCATCAAGTTGATCGGCCACCCAGCCCAAGGTCTTGCGCGCCTTGGCCCAGGTCAGCCCAGCCAACTTGACTCCACCTTCCAAAATTCCGCGAGTGTCGGTTTCCATCCAGTCCATCCAGCCCCGGCACAGCAGGCGGTGTTGGGTGTCTGCGTGATTGACGCCACCGAGGTAGCGATGACTACAATTGGGGTGTTCGTCAGCACGGCCCAGGATCATCGCCACCGCGCCTGAACCCAGGGTCAATGAGGCGAACTGGTTGCGTACCTGCTCGGGCGTGGCGTCAGGTCGAAGCAAGCGCTCAATGGTCGCTTCGGTCACTGGCCTGCTCGATTCTCCGTCGACGATCATGGCGTAGTCGACGGCACCTTTCTCAAGCATCACCGACACCATTTCGATTGAGTTCAGAAAGGCCAGACAGGCGTTGCCGAGGTCGTAGTTGAGGCACTCCGGTGAAAGCCCGATATTGCCGTGCACGATGCAGGCAGTAGATGGCTCAAGGTAATCTCGACACACCGATGAGTTGACCAACACCCCAACCTTTTTGCGATCGATGCCGGTGCTTTCAAGCACCTTTTCCGCCGCCAGCGTTGCGCCATCGCTGGGCATCGCGCCTTCATCCCAATAGCGGCGTTCTTGAATGCCAGCCACCTGTTCGAGTAGATCATGACGCATGCCGAAGCGATCAAGCGTAGGGGCAAGTTCGGCCACGATTTGCGAGGACGGAATGACGTGCGGTGCATCGACGCATTCGAGGCCCAGTATGGCTATATTTTTGAAAAGCATGCGTTCTCCGGGGAGGGGTCGGGGGCAAAAGGGCACCATCTTAGCGCGGGAGCCCAGTTAAATCGCGCAAATTCGGGTCAATTTTCTATGTTGACGCCTGATTTTTTCTTTCATTGTATCCTAGGGAAGCTCTGATTAAATCAAATACGGCTTCGCTGACTTTAGCTACCCTGGGGCGGAGAGCATGTCGACAATACGCTTTGGTCCATTTCAGTTTGACTTCGATGCCTATCGGCTGCGGTGCAACGGCGAGGATGTTGCGCTCGAACCGAAGGTGGCTGAGTTGCTGGCGGTGCTGATTGAGCGACGTGACCGCGTCGTCAGTCGCCAGGAATTGTTTGATCAATTGTGGCCGAGGCAGGAGGTCGGCGACGCGGCCTTGTCGCGACTGATCTACGCTTTGAGAAAAGCGCTGGACGACGATGCTGCAGCGCCCATGTATATCCGCACTGTGCCCAGGCGGGGCATTCAGTTTGTCGCTGAATTGGATACGAGCGACGACCTTGGCGCTGACGCCTCATCGAGCCGACGCCTGCTGTTTGCGGCAATCGTGATGGTTGTGGTGGTTGTTGTTGCGGCGCTACAGCCCTGGAACTTCGTGCCAGATGGGTCGGAGAATACACCAGGGCCGGTCAGAATCGGGCTGCTTAGCGGCATCGGTGCCGGGGCTGACCAGAACAGTCAAATGGTCCTGGTCACGGTCGGTGATCTACTCTGGAATCGCCTGGCCCTGACCCCGGGCGTCGAAGTGCGATCTCCCTTTTTCTCCAGCGTGCTTTCACAATATGCCACCAGCGTTGGTGCCTTCGCTCGTGACAGTCAGGTGGATTATGTGTTGAGCCTGAGTGCGGGGCCATCTTCCAGCGCCAACCAGGTCACTGTTGATTCAGAACTGATCCAGGTCGATGGCGATCAGATCGTTTTGCGCACACCGCTGCGTGAGTTTGAGCTTCCGTTGCTGGGTGATGATGGCGACTTGAGCGAATTTT
The DNA here is from genome assembly GCA_021604725.1 of Lysobacteraceae bacterium. GTDB lineage: Bacteria > Pseudomonadota > Gammaproteobacteria > Xanthomonadales > BQJN01 > BQJN01. The sequence goes on from BQJN01000095.1 coordinate 12,114, forward strand.
TGAGTGCTCGCGACGCCCTGGTGCAGCGGGTAGCCGAAGAGATCGGCATGTTGGTGACGGGCGATGGTCTGGAGGGTGCGCCCAGCAGTGCAGAGGCGTGGCGACTATATTTGTTGGCTCGTGAGGACATCGCCAGTCTAAGTTGCAACAGCGATGGGCCGCGACGCCTGCTGGAGCGTGTCGTAGAAATCGATCCAAACTTTTTCCTGGGCTGGATCATACTGGGCTCAGCGCACTACAACGCAGTCTGGGCTTGCGGTGCTGGAAGGTCGCGGGCCTTGGATGTCCTGGCGGCTCTTGACCATGCACGTGCGCTGGAACCGCATTCCGGGGCAGTGACCTACCTTGAAGCGGTGGTACTCTCCGAGCTGGGACGAGCTGATGAAGCGGTTACGGTGGCCCGTCGGCAGTTGGCGAACGATGAGAATGACAGCATGGCGATGGTCGCTCTGTCCTATGCACTGACCTATCGAGGTGAGTTGCACGAAGCGGCGGAGCTGGTCGAGCGAGCAGTGCGGTCTGACCCCCTGGTGTTGACCATTGAGACAGGGTCGACGCCGACTGTTCTATTGCACTTGGGGCAATGGCAGAAGTATCAAAGCCTGGCCCCGGCGGGTGATGGCCCGGTCGAGCAATACTATCGAGCTTATGCGCAGTGGCAGTCGGGTGATCAGATCGGTGCCAGAGCTCAATTGGCGCAATGTGCGTCAACCACACAAGGCGATCGATTTGCCGGTTTCTGCGACGCCTTGTTGCGGATTCTCGACGATCAAACTGAACCCGCGGTGACTTTGCTCAAGGCATTGCAGATCAAGCGCCAGGCAGCAGATGCTATTGACGGCGAAGTGGATTTCAAGGTGGCGCAATTGCTGGCTGCAGCTGGTGATCTTGAAGCGGCGATGCAATCGGTTGTAGCGGCCTGGGAGCGGGGCTTCCAATGCGCTCCGTGCTACCAAAATGACCCCTTGCTTGCACCGCTTCGCGAACACGCCATGCTGGGTCGGCAGGCCTTTTGGCAAGAGCTGCCGATGCCGACAGAACAGTAGCGATCCGGCATTTCGCAATTCCGCCACCGCCGCTCCATGTGCCAGGGTGGGTGTGTCGAAACACCTGTCCGTGGACGCGCTTCGCTAGCGTCGTCTCCGTCACGCAAATTTGCAGGTGTAGGCCCGGATTGGCACGGTCGATGGTCACCCCGTCCATTTCGCGAGTCGACAAGCCGACCAGGAAATGCGCAAGCAAGGCACACAAATGCGGTACTCTTTTCGGGTCTGAAACTGCAATGGGTGGTAAATGGCGGCTTCCAAAGCACTTGCTGATGCTGCAGCGGCGATCATAGAGCGGTGCGCGCCTCGTATCGTTTGCGGCGTTCCACTGGGGCTGGGCAAACCGAACCAGCTACTCAACGCGCTGTATGAAGCGGTTTCAGATCGGCCCGATGTCGAACTGGAGATTTTCACTGCGCTTTCACTGGATATTCCAACCGCGTCCAGCGACCTCGAGCGACGGTTCTTGCAGCCTTTTGTTGAACGGCACTTCGGCGGTCACTACCCGCGACTGAAGTATGTCGAAGCTCAGCGGCGCGGTACTTTGCCGCCGAACATCTCTGTTTCGGAGTTCTATCTCCAGTCTGGTGCCTGGCTCAACAATGCTGTGGCGCAACAGCAGTACATCAGCACCAACTACACCTTTGTAGCGCGCGACATGGCGGACCGAGGAGTTAATTTGCTAGTGCAGCTGGTCGCGAGCAATCCCGATCAGGTCGATGGCAAGCGCTTGAGCCTTAGCTGCAATCCGGACGTAACACTGGATCTGGACACCGAGATGAAGCGTCGTGATCAGCCCTTGATGAAAGTGGCGCAGGTCAACACCGAACTGCCCTATATGGGTGGCGATGCCGGTGTCGCTGACGACTTTTTTGATCTGGTGATTGAGGAAGACGCGCTAACGCATACCTTGTTTGGTGTGCCGCGACAGCAAGTTGGGCTGACCGAATATGCCATTGGCCTGCACGCCAGCACCTTGTTGGCGGACGGCGGAACACTGCAAATTGGTATCGGCGCCCTGGGCGATGCTTTGACCTGGGCTCTGAGCTTGCGTCATCAACACAACCCGTTGTATCGGCAGGTCATCATTGACGCTCAATCGGAAGCCGCCAGCGGTGGGCTCATCGACAGGGTCGGCGGGCGTGGTGTTTTTGAGCGGGGGCTCTACGCTGCCAGTGAGATGTTTACCGAAGGCTTTATTCATCTTTACCGCGCCGGCGTTTTGGGTCGCCGCGTCTATGATGACATTCCACTGCAGCGACTGTTGAACGAAGGCGTGGTACAGGAACAGGTCACCATTGATAGCCTGAAAGCGTTAGTTGCCTACCGGGAGTTACCCGCTGAGCTCGAACCGCAGCATGTACGCTGGCTACAGCATTTCGGCTTTTTCCGACCTGGTGTTGAGGTGGTTGATCGACAACTGCGTCTGCCCAATGGTCAAACGATCAGCAACGATCTTGAAGACGAGTCGTGTCTGCATGCCATCGCCAAGGATGCATTGGGTGAACGCTTGCAACACGGAGTGTTGTTGCATGCAGCCTTTTTTCTTGGCTCTTCAGCGTTTTATCAAGCACTTCGAGACCTGGGCGAGCAGGAGCGGGCCGCCTTTCAGATGACTGCAGTGAGCAACATCAATCAGCTCTACGGCGGTCGGGAAATACTTGACCGTCTGCAGCGTAACGATGCACGGTTTATTAACACGGCGATGATGATGACCTTGACTGGTGCCGCCGTATCGGATCAGCTTGAGGATGGCCGCGTCGTATCCGGTGTCGGTGGCCAATACAATTTCGTAGCGATGGCACACGCACTGGCAGACGGTCGCTCAATTCTGATGTTGCGGAGCACACGCAAAGATGGTGCTGGGCGCGTACAGTCCAACATACGTTACAACTACGGACACACCACCATCCCGCGCCATTTGCGTGACATTGTCGTCACCGAATACGGCATTGCCGATCTGCGTGGTCAGTCCGATGCCGAGTGTATCAAGCGCATGCTTGCCATTACCGATAGCCGATTCCAAACTGAATTGATGGCGCAGGCGGTGGCCGCGGGCAAATTGCCGGCAGACCACGTCATCGAGTCGAGATACCAACACAATACGCCGGAGAACCTTGCGGAACGAATGGCCGCATTGCGTCAATCAGGCCACATGGTGGATTACCCATTTGGTAGCGACTTCGACGCCACGGAGTTGCAACTGATTGACGCATTGAAATGGCTGAAAGGACATATATCGACCATCGCAGGCCGTTGGCAATTGCTAAAAGCGGCTTTGCGAGCACCTGCTGCGCACCAGCAAGCCTTGCAACGAATGAGCCTGGCTAGCCCGCGTACCTTCAAGGAAAAGGTATTGGCCCGCCTTTTGGCCACAGCACTGGACCATTCCGAGAAAACTTGAGCGCCTTGCCAGTGGGCCACCGATGGCCAATCGTCAATGCCACCTCAAGGTGCGCGCCGATTGCGATCGACCCTTACCTGCGCCAAAGACGATCAAGTAGAGGTTTGACACTGGTGCCGTGTACCACGATCGACAAGGTGACGATGACCAGCGTGAAGTGAATCAACTCAACGGCCAAGGCTTCATCGAGCCCATGCTCAATGGCGTACATCAAGTAGAACAGCGAGCCAATTCCGCGGACTCCAAACCAGCTGATCAACCCCTTGATTCGCCACGTCGATCTAGAAGCCATCAGGCCGATAGCAACACTTACAGGCCGGGCAATGGCGAAGGTGAACAGCGCAAGCAAGGTAGCGCGCCAGCTCCAGGAGTTGATGAACAACATGCCGCCGACCAGCAAAACAAGCACCAAGACGGAAAGGCGCTCCAAGTGTTCCTTGAAGATCAATGAAGCTTCACTGATTCGTTGCTTTGCCGGAATGGTCTGCTGGTCACTGTCGCCGTCAGCTAGTTTCAGTTCTGTTTGACGCAATGCCACGGCGGCAAAAAACACGGCCAAAAAGCCCCATGCGTGCGCCCACAACGACAGGCCGTAAACCACGCCGATCAAGCCCAGAGCCAGGAAATCTACCAGCAATGAGGGGGAGTCAAAGCGTCTTTGCAAGTGAACGCTGGCCTTGCCAAGCATGATGCCGCAGATGACGCCGATTGCGACACCGGCGCAAGTGGCCCAGACCACATCTACCAACACCCAACGCAGGCCGTGGTCGCCCAGTTCATGCAAGCCCAACAAGCCTAGGCCCAACATGACGAACGGGAATGCGCTGCCGTCGTTCATGCCGGCCTCGCAGGTGAGATTGAAGCGCAGACGATCGCGGTCTTCGGCATGGCGGGTCTGAACATCCGTTGCCAGCACCGGGTCGGTTGGCGCAACGATCGCGCCGAGCAGTACAGCCGCTCCGATCGAGAACCCGAACACGCCCCAGGCCAGTGCAGCGACCAGGCCAACGGTGATGCTCATCGACACCGTCGCCAGCAGGATTGGCGTGCGCCAACGCAGCCCGGAAAACGGCGTAGGCATTTTGACGCCCGCCGAGAACAGGGATATCAGCACCACCACTTCGGTGACGATTTCCAGCAAGGAAGATTGCTGAAGTGGGTTGAAATGGAACAGCGCAAGCCCGGTCGGGCCAATGATCAAGCCTGCACACAAATAGACCATGGCCGCTGTGATGGGCCAGTTCGACAGTTTGTTGTTGGCCATTCCGATGACAAGCATCAAGCCACCAATCAGCACAAACCAACCTGCAGTGGTCATAAACACACCTTTTAGGCCTTCGGGGCCATTACTATGGCATGTTTCCCACAGCCGACAGACTATTGCAACACCCTCTTGGCGTGGAGAAAGTCGATCGGTGGTAGGCTAATGGGCGGCGTTTTGATTTGGAATTTGCGTGCGGTCGCGGCAACAGAATAATAGTATCTCAGCGCAGAGATTGCTCATTCCTCTGACAGCGACCCTGTTGTTCTTTTGCGCGGTATGCAGTGCCAATGCGCCGCCGCCAGGCAAACCGCTGATTCGCAATTACACGGCAAATGAATACCAGGGTCACTCGCTCAACTGGTCGATTGCAATGGCCAATGACGGCACCATGGTGGTGGGCGGCAACGCCAGCCTTTTGGTGTTCGATGGCTCGCAGTGGCGAAGTCACAAGACCCGACATAACGAGCGGATTCGTGATCTGATCGTTGATGATAACGGTCGTATCTGGGTCGCCTCCAGTGATGAGTTCGGTTACTTCGAAGCGGGCCAATCTGGCGCATTGCAATACACCTCACTGCGTGAACATGTACCCGAGTCCATCGGCAATATCAGTGAAGTTCGCAGCGTACGCCTGGTGGCCGGCGGCACCTTGTTTCATACCTATGACAACCTGTTCTTCTGGGATGGCGTGGTGCTGCGCACTTTGCCTCGCGATGAGGACATCCTGCGACTGACAGCGACCGACGGTGACAGAATCTATGCGAACGCGGGTAATCGTCTGCTCGATGCCAGCACCCTGGCCCAAGGTGATACGCCCAAGTTGCTACCGACAAAGTTCCAATGGCCTGCCAGCATGCGGTCGACCTTTATCGAGCCCTGGGGTGAGGGGCAGTTTCTGTTGGGGACCACCGCCTCAGGTTTGTATGTGCTGAGCGAGGCAGGTGTCGAGCCCTTTTCCAGCTCAGATGTCCTGGCTCAGTCCTGGCCCTATAAGGTGCTGAGGTTGCCAGATCAGACTATTGCCGTGGCCACCATACGCAACGGCATTTTTCGACTGACTGCCGATGGCGAAGTGCTCGAGCACATCAACACCGCCAATGGCTTGCGCGTCAATGCGACCATCGCCATGGCCTTGGACCAACAAGGTGGGTTGTGGCTGGCGCAGCAGGGCGCGATTGCTCGGGTGGCTTTGCTTGATGGCCTGCGCATGTACGACCACACCTTTGACGTGCCGGGTGCCAACGATGTCGAGCTGCATCAGGGCCGACTATTCATCGCCAACATCAACGGAGTCTCTGAGCTACGGGCCGCCGGTCCGGCCGGCGCAAGTGCCATTGCCCTGAACTCACCGGTGCTGGAAGCGTTCGGTTTGTTGAGCACTGATCAGGGGCTATTAGTGGCCGGATCCGATGGTGTACATCGCCTGAAGTTCGACGACGCCGGCATCACCGACGCTGAGCGGGTGCTTGAAGACAGCTATGCCTACCAGTTGATTCCATCGCAGACGCGATCGGCAGTCTACGTGGAGGGTGAATCTGGCCTCGGCGTGTTGCAGCTTCGCGACGGTCGTTGGGTCGCCTCGCCCATGGTGGCGGGTATCGACGGGCGGCCATCGACGGTTGTTGAACACGCAGGTGATGTTTGGGTCGGGTCTGGCAAAGGGCAGTTTTATCGACTGGCCTGGAGCGGAGACAGCCTGAATGTGCGGCAGGTGCTGGGGCCAGAACAGGGTGTGCCCGAAGGTAACGCGCACCTGTTCAAGCTCGGCGATCAACTGGTGTTTGCGACTACTGAAGGCGGCTACGGTCTCGATGCCCAGGATCGATTGCAGCCCATCACCTCGCTTTATCAGTCCGATATCGGGGAGCGGCCGGAGATTTACAGTTTGTTCTCGATAGAACCTGATCTGGTGATGGCGGTCATCGATGGAACGGCGCCGCTTTGGCTCGGGCAAGTCGACGGCGGCGAAGTGTTGTGGCGTCGCAAGCTATTGGGTCATCTCGATAGTGGACACACTGCATTTATCAGGCGCATCGGTGACCAGGTCTGGTTCGGTCGCCAGCCCAATCTGTACCGCATGCCGGTGAGCGATTTG
>BQJN01000096.1 GCA_021604725.1 Lysobacteraceae bacterium
GTAGCAAGAACATCGCTGCTGCGGCTCACATTTCTCGTGCGCTGGCTGAGGCCGGTATCGCAACATTGCGCTTCGACTTCACTGGCCTGGGCAACAGCGACGGCGAATTTGCCAACACCAATTTTTCGTCCAATGTTGGGGATCTGCTGGCAGCGGTCGACCATTTACGCAGCACTGAACAAGCGCCCGCTATTCTGATTGGCCACAGCCTCGGCGGCGCGGCCGTATTGTCAGCCGCTGAACATGTGCCGGAAGCAGTTGCCGTGGTGACCATAGGCGCACCATCAAGCCCCGATCACGTGATTGAAAACTTCGGTGCGAAGATCGATGAGATCAATGACAAAGGCAGCAGTGAAGTGTCATTGGGTGGTCGCTCGTTCACCATCAAGAAGCAGTTTCTCGAAGACTTGAACGCGCAGCGGCTAGAGAACAAGATTGCCAATCTACGCAAGGCCTTGTTGGTATTTCACGCCCCGCTGGATCGCCAAGTCTCCATTGACGAGGCCGGCGCCATCTTCACCGCAGCCAAACATCCAAAAAGCTTCGTTTCTTTGGACAAGGCCGACCACCTGCTAACGCGATCGAGCGATGCCCACTATGTTGCCCAAACCATCGCAGCATGGGTTGAGCGCTACCTTCCCGGTGAAGCCGAAACCAAAGCAAATCGTCCGAAAGTCGATGAAGGTCAGGTCCTGATAACCGAACACAACCAGCGCTTCACCCGTGGCGTTTACACCGATCAGCATCACTGGCTGGCCGATGAACCCGGCTCAGTCGGCGGTGATGCCTTGGGCCCCGACCCCTACCAACATCTGCTGGCCTCGGTTGGGGCCTGCACGTCAATGACCATGCGCATGTACGCCAACCACAAGAAATGGAAGGTCACCGATATTCAGGTCACCTTGAGCCATGAACGCAGTCACCGCGAAGACGCCGACAACTGCCGGGCCGACGACTGTCGCCTGGCGATAATTAACAGGGAAATCCACATCGAAGGCGACCTCGATCAGGCTCAACACGATAGACTAATGGAAATTGCTGACCGCTGCCCGGTTCACAAAACGCTGACCGGCGATATCGAGATTCGAACGGCAGCAGTGTAGGTAACGTTTGCATCCATTCTCGCAGGAGTGTTCGCATTTGAACCGAATCTTGATCCAGTTCGCGCACCCGGCCTTTGAGCGTTCCACAGTCAACAGAGCCCTGGTCGCTGCCGCAAGCAATCTCAATGGCGTGGAGATAAATGACCTTTACGAACACTATCCGGACTTTGCCATCGATGTCGAACGAGAACAGAAACTGCTTCTTGAGGCGGACCTGATTGTCTGGCAGTTTCCGACCATGTGGTACAGCGTGCCGCCGCTGATGCGTCAGTGGCAGGACGATGTGTTGCAATGCAAGTTTGCGTATGGCAAAAACAACCAACTTAGCGGCAAGGCGTTGCTGGTCAGCACCACAACAGGGGGTTCCAGGCACGACTACAAAAAGCCGGCCCTGCATGGCGCGCCAGTTAACGACTACCTGGCCGCGATGCGCCAGACCGCCCGCTTCTGCCAGTTGCACTATCTGTCACCTCAAATCGTCTACGGTGCCTCCAGCTATGAAAACCGCGAGGATGTTGAGCCCATAGCCGAAGACTACGCCAGGTTGTTACTCGCCTTGCGGGAATGCGACGGCGATTGGGAGCGACTGGCCAAGATCGAGGACTTGACCGCCGAGGAGGTACAGTCCCATGGTTGATGGCCTGTTACTGCAAGTCTTTACCTTTCTTGGCGCGGCCATTATTTCGGTGCCCCTGGCCAAACGCCTGGGATTGGGGTCGGTGGTTGGCTACCTTCTAGCCGGTGCCGTTATTGGGCCGTTCGGACTTAGGTTACTCGGAGTGCCGGTCAGCGACATCATGCATTTTGCCGAGTTCGGCGTGGTTTTGATGCTGTTTCTGATCGGCCTTGAGATGGCACCCAAGCGTCTTTGGGCATTGCGCCAACAGATTTTTGGCGTTGGCCTTAGCCAAACACTGATCACTGCTGCGGTATTGTTCGCCTTGTGTCATTGGTTGATCGGCTGGTCGGCCACCCTTTCGGTGGTTGTGTCCTTGAGCCTGGCCCTTTCATCCACCGCCGTTGGCATCCAAACCCTCGAAGAACGAGGCGAGCTGCAGTCACCTGCCGGTCGCTCAAGCTTCTCGGTTTTGCTGTTTCAAGATATTGCGGTGATTCCGATTCTGGCCATTTTTCCGCTACTGGCCAGCACCAGTTCTCTGGCCAGTGACGGCGAGCCGACCTGGCTTGCCATCACCAAACTGGCAGGCATGGTGGCAGTGATCGTGGTCGGCGGTCGCACCCTGCTGAAACCACTATTGCGCATCATCGCGCGAACACGATTGCGCGAGCTCTTTACCGGCCTTGCGCTGCTATTGGTGATTGGAGCTGCGCTGGCCATGCAGTGGGTAGGCATTTCACCCGCGTTGGGTGCCTTCCTCGCTGGCGTCGTTCTGGCTGACAGCGAATATCGGCATGAACTGGAGTCCGACCTGGAGCCTTTCAAAGGCCTGCTGCTCGGCGTTTTCTTTATGTCGGTGGGCGCCAGTGTTGATTTCAACCTGTTGGCAGACAACGTTGGCAACCTCACGTTGGCAGTGATTGGCTTGATGGTGCTCAAGGGTGTGATTCTGTTCGCACTGGGCAAGATCACCCGCATGACGACCCGGCAATGTGTGCGCTTCGCCGTGTCACTGGCGCAAGGCAGTGAGTTCGCCTTCGTACTGCTGGGCTTTGCAGCGGGCCTAAGCCTGGTCGACGCCGCAATTCGCGACATGGTGGTGGCAACCGTCGCCATCTCGATGTTTTTGACACCATTGGTCTGGCTGCTTGCTGAGTGGATAATGCAAAGGGCCGAAACATCGTCATCGCAACAGTCGAAAGCCTCAGCCGAACAGCTGGCCGAAGAGATGCCGCAAAAGCCGGTGATCATCGCCGGTTTTGGCCGGTTCGGGCAGATCGTCGGCCGCATGCTGATTTCAAACGGCATCGCGGTAAACTTGCTCGACCAGGATCCCGATCACATCGATATGCTAAATGGCTTCGGTTTCAACGTGTTTTACGGCGATGCCACCCGGCTGGACCTGCTGCATGCAGCCGGTGCTGATGATGCCGAGCTGCTGGTCATCGCCATCGATGATCGCGACAAAATCACTAAATTGGTGACGCTGGCCCGCCGACAGTTTCCTGAGCTCAAGTTACTGGTACGCGCCATAGATCGGCGCCATGTTTACGAATTGCGTGACATCGGCGTCTACGAAACGTATCGCGAAACATTTGGCAGCGCGCTGGAGCTAGGCAAAGACGCGCTACGAGCGCTGGGCTATCGTCATCGCGAGGCACTGAATGCCATGCACCGTTTTCGATCGCGAGATCTGGACGATATCGACGAGTTGTACAAGTTGTGGCAAGACCGAGCCGCCTACCGCAGTCGCGCCCGTGCCATGAACCAGCAACTGCATGCCTTGATCGAGGATGATCGCGAACAAACTGGCGTCGATCCCATGTGGAGTGAGCAAGAACGGACCGGCGACGATGGCGGTCGATCACCGGAATAGATTGACTTGGCTGGCTTGCACGGGCAATGTTTGGCCGCTTCAACCAGATCCAAGCACGAGGTAGCGCCATGCCATCGTTTGATGTTGTTTCAGAAGTTGACTCGCACGAGCTCAGCAACGCGGTAGACCAGGCCAACCGAGAGGTCGGAACACGCTTCGACTTCAAAGGTAGCGACGCCCATTTCGAACTGGCCGAGCCGGTCATCACCTTGCACGCACAAGTTGATTTTCAGCTACAACAAATGCGCGACATCCTCTATGGGAAATTGGTCAAGCGCGGCATCGATGTCAGCTGTCTCGAAGAAGGCGAGCCGACCATCATGGCGAAAACCGCAACGCAACCGATCACGGTTCGTCAAGGCATCGACACCGCCATTGCCAAACAGATGGTCAAGACCGTCAAGGGCAGCAAGATTAAAGTGCAGGCGGCGATTCAGGGCGAGCAGTTGCGTGTCACTGGCAAGAAACGCGACGACCTGCAGGCGACCATGAAGCTATTGAAGGATGCGGAACTGGGCTTACCTTTGCAGTTCAAGAATTTCCGGGATTAGTTTGCCGCTAGCTTCGTTGGAGTCTACGGCAAGATTGCAGCCCTCATCCGTCTGCACTGTGCGAATCCACGAGAGTTAGACTGGAACGGTGGTGAACTAGGAATAGTTGATGGCAACAACCATCCCTGGACCGCACCCAGCCTGCACATCCTTGTGCAGTCGTTCACCGCCTGCGGCGTGCCTTGAGGCACCCCGCACCAATGGCAGCTCACCCACCTTCTCCCAATGGGAGAAGGGAGTTGATCAATCAAAACGTCGTCAAAGCACCTTCGACGTAGCGCGGAAACACCATCTTGAAGAAGTGTTTGCCGACCGCGCCGGTCATGCCAAACATGCCTTCCTTGTCGTTCCACTGATCGCGACCCATGATCTCGATAGGTGCCAAGTCAGCTTCCGCCAATTGGGCATTCACCGCGGCAAGGCGGTCTCCCAACAGTTCACTGGCCACTTCGTCGGCAGCATCCAGCTCCTCACGCAAGGTGTCGCGGCGCTGCAGTTGGGTACGGCTGGGGCGACCGTCGTAGGCGGTCACATTTCCATACAGATTTCCGAGGCGTTCACGCAGTTTCTCTTCGCCGGTAATGGCCGCGCCTTCACGTGAAGCCGACAGGGAAACACGAAACGCTTCCAGGGCATCTGCGTAGGCCTTGAGTTCACTGGCCAACTCATCTGATGCAGTTTCAGCATGGCTGCGCGCAGCGTCGCGAACGGCAATGATATTGTCGGTCTGGTAGGTCAAATCATTGATCATGTCGTACAACTCAAGTGCCAGCGTTTGCTGCAACTTGCGATCACGGGCCGAATGCGGGGTACGTGGATCAGGTGCCAATGTGACGGTCGATTCCAGTTGCTCCTTGCCCTTGGTCAGGACGATTCGATAATCGCCTTCAGGGACTCGCGGCCCGAGGAAACCGGGGACCAGGCTGGTGGATGGCGGAAACTTCGGAGCCTTGAACCGCATCGGCCATTCAACCCGATTCAAACCCTTGCGCTTGCCTCCGGGCAAAGTCGCGATCAAGCGGCCATCGTCGCCGAAAACCTCGACCTTGAGATCACCGAACAAGTGACGCTTTTGCAGGTAGTAAACGATGGTGGCCGATTGCGGCGGGTTGGCCGCGACATAGGAATCGTGCGCACCAAACTCTTGCAATTGGGCGTTGAGCTGCATGCTCGCAGGCCGTGTTGGCAATAGAGCCACCTTGCTGTCTATCGTCTCTTGGGTGATGTTACGCAGCGGCGTGATGTCGTCGATGATGAATACGCCGCGACCGTGGGTGCCAATCACCAGATCATGCTCGGTAGGATGAATCACCACATCATGCACCGCGACTTTCGGCAGGCCCTCGCTGAAGCGTGCCCAATTGCTGCCGTCGTCCAGGCTCAAAAACAGACCCTGTTCGGTGCCAAGGAACAACAACTGAGGATTGACTGTGTCCTGGCGAATCACCCAGGCGTAGCCATCGAGCGTATCGCTCATCAATGCACGCCAGCTCTGACCGAAATCTTCAGTTTTGTAGACATAGGTGGCCATGTCGCCGCGGCGATGGCCATCAAAGGTGACATAGGCTGTGGCTTTATCGTGCGGACTGGCCTCGACCCTGGACACCCAAGTACCTTTTGGCAGGTCGGGTACATTGGCGACCACATTGCTCCAGTCGCGCCCGCCATTGCGGGTTAACTGCAGGTTGCCGTCGTCAGTCCCCACCCAGATCACCTTGCGATCCAGCGGTGACTCGCTGATGGTGTAGATGGTGGTGTAGTTCTCAGCCGTCGAGTTGTCGATGGTCAAACCGCCAGAGTCTTCCTGCCTTTGTCCTTGCGGGTCGTTGGTGGTCAGGTCCGGCGAAATGGATTTCCACGACTCGCCCTGGTCATCACTGACATGCAGGTACTGCGAGCCGTAGTAGATTCGGCCCGAGCGATTCGGGCTGAGATGAATAGGCGTGTTCCAATTGAAGCGAAGCTTGCCCTGCCCTGCCTCTGGCGCGGGCTGAATTCGCTTGATCTCCAGAGTCGTGCGATTAACTCGCATCAGCTGACCGCCCTGATATTCGGTGTACAGGGTGTTGTCGTCATTCGGGTCAGGAAAAGACCAGAAGCCGTCACCAAAGCCAATGTTCTGCCAGTGCTTGTTCTGAATGCCACCCGGTGCCTGTGACGGGCCGGTCCAGGAACCGTTGTCCTGCAAACCACCATAGACGTTGTACGGAATACGCGAGTCCACCGCGATGTGGTAGAACTGGCTTACTGGCAAGTTGGCGATATGCCGCCAGTGGAAGCCCTTGTCTTCGGAAATATAGACGCCGCCATCGGTCCCCAGCACCAAATGCTGCGGGTTGAGCGGGCTGATCCACAGCGCGTGGTGATCAGGATGCACGCTAATGCTGAACCCGGCGCCAAACATGCCTGAGAACGTCTCGCCACCATCGGTGCTGACCGTAGTGCTGAAGCCTGGCTTGTAGACTCGAAGATGGTCGGACGGGTCGACTTTCAGCTCACCAAAGTAGAACGGTCGCATTTGCACGTTCAATGAATCGTCCTTGCGCGCCCAGGTGTCACCACCGTCTTCTGATCGGTACAAAGCTGTGCTTTCGCTCTCGACCGTGGCGTAAACCCATTCCGGCTTTGACGGAGCAACACTGAGCGCAATTCGGCCTTTGTCACCTTCAGGCAGGCCTTCCGTCAACTCAGTCCAGGTCGTGCCACCATCGGTGCTGCGATACAGACCGCTGGTCGGACCACCGGAGACAAAAAAGTCCGGAGAGCGACGCACATGCCACATGCCAGCGTACAAAACGTCACCGGCTGGGGTCAGTTCCAGGTCGGAGCAACTGGTATCGTCGTCGATGTGTAATACGTTTTCCCAATTCTGGCCGCCATCAGTGGTGCGAAACACACCGCGCTGACCGCCCGCGGCCCACAGATGCCCCATGGCGCAAACGAACACGGTCTGACTGTCGTTGGGATCTACGACGATTGCAGGGATATGGTCGCTGTCTTCGAGACCCAGATGGGTCCAGCTGTCACCGCCGTTGTCGGATCTATACACACCGTCACCGACCGACACCGTGTTGCGCACCCAGCTCTCGCCGGTCCCGACCCAAACGGTGTCAGGGTTGGAAGGGTCAAGTTTGACCGCACCGATTGATTGGGTGTGGTCATCAAAGATCGGCAAATAGACAATGCCGCCATCTTTTGATTTCCAGACGCCGCCACTGGCTGACCCGATATAGAGCGTGTTGGGTTGGCCTTCGACAGCATGGCCATCAATTGCTGAAATGCGGCCACTCATGACCGCCGGTCCGATATTGCGGGCGTTCAGGCCGCCAAAGGTTGAGGATTCGATTTCAATTGCCGCGCCGGCGCTGCCAGCGAGCAGGAACAGGGGCAGAAAAATTGTGGGTGTCCGCACCGTGATTCTCCTTTTATGGAAGCCGGCGCGTCACGTTGAACACGCCGACGACTGGGCGAAAGGCTCACCTGCTGGTGAGCCTTTGCTATTGGGATGGCGTCTTATTCGGCCGCTTCTTGCTCGGCGGCGGCAGGTGCCTCCGGCATGGCGAAGCGATCTGCGGTGATGTCGCCCGTATTGATCTCGGCAGATTCAATGGTGATCGCCTGGGTCGGTGCGGTCGGGCCTTCACCAAACGTCTGGATCATTGAGTGAGCGACAACAATATCGCCAACTTCCTTGTAGTCACCGATAGTGGATGTGAACGAGGTCTCATTGCCCTGCATCTCACGCACACCTTTGCTCAGGAACGGCAGGCAATACTCGGTATCGAGGTACATGGTGGTGGCATCGCCGCCAGCGCGAGTCACCTCAACAGCATAGGCCTCAGTGCCCTCAACTTCTTCTACGCCTTTGAGCTCGACGGTGTGGCCCTTCTCTTTCCAGTCGACCAGAGGACCGTCCATTTCGGCCATCTCCTGGATCGACTTCAGCTGATCGTCGGCCATCTCTTCTGCGGTTGTTTTGCCGAGAAACGGCATCACAGCCCAGCCGGTCTCGCCGTCATAAGCCTGAATACCGGTCATGCCCTGAACTTCAAACTCCATACGTACCTGGTTCGGACGGAGAAACTCAATAGTAAATGGTGCCTGCATCGGCCCCATGGTCATGGTGCCCTTGTACCGGGCAGATTCGACTGCCTTCAAGTTGTCGTAACCACCGAGGGTCTCGTAGTTGCAGGACAGAACCTCATCAAGGTCTTTGGCAAAGGTGGAACCAGCGGCAGCCAACAGTGCGGTAGTGAGCAATAACTTTTTCATTTGAAATTTCCCGTGCATTGAACTTAAGTGCCGAGCAGTAGTGACAAGGACGTTGCGCGACGTCAATGCCTGCTCGTTGGTAAAAGTGTTCAATATCGTGCGATAAATTGGCAAACGAGGCTAGTGACGTTCGTCATGAGCAATGCGGCCGCTGCGCGAGCTCTGACTAATCAACCTGCCGTAGGCCGATGTCGGCCACCACCGGCAAATGATCGGATACCTCAACATTCAACACACGGTAGTCGAGGAACTGCAACTGAGGGGAAATCAGAATCCAGTCCAGGCGTTCACCCTCAATCGATTTGTAGGTACCCATGCCGGGATCAGCCGGTTGGAAAGCCGACAGCTCGAGGCCCTCGGCCAGCATTCGAACCGCCGAGGTATCGTCGTCCCAGGTGGCGTTGAAATCGCCGGCTACGATCAAGGGTGTCGACAATGACGAAAGCCGAGTGATCATCTCCCTGGCTTGTGAGGTCCGGACCGACTCGCGAGAAAAATCCATGTGCACTGACACAACCGTCACCTCGGTCTGCCGCTCACCCTCGCCGATCGTGACCACGGCCTGCACGAACCCCTTGGTTTTGGTCGGCGGCGATGGTTCGAAACGATGCGACAACGCCGACGACAAGGCCTGATTCGCCAGCAATGCCGTGCCGTACTGCGACATTCGACTCACTGCATGCAGACCGTGCACCGAATATGACAGCGCGCTGTGCTCGGCAATTCGTCTGACGTGATCAATGCGACCGCTCCAGCGTGAAGGGCCGTCCGCTTCTTGCAACGCGGCCACATCGACGCCTTGTTCGTTCAGCAATCGCGCGATGTCTTGCAGGTTGTGACCAATGCGCTTTTTGGTGACGAACAGCTGGTTCCAGTTCTGATCCCGGCCGTGAGCCACATTCAACGAGGCAACGCGCAAGCTAGCCCTGGTTTCGGGCTCGATGGGTTGCGGGCAATCGACCAGCAGCCCAGCCTGCGCACCAAAGGCAGGCAGGCCAAGGGCCAAACTCCAGGCAATCAATCGCAGCATTAAATACGGCCGAGCTATTGCTCAGCCTTTTCCTTATCACGCACCGGCAGTCGCCAGTCTGGTCTGATGTAGTGACAGGTGTAACCATTCGGGTACCGTTCCAGATAGTCCTGATGCTCAGGCTCGGCTTCCCAAAACGGTCCCGCCGGCGCCAGCTCCGTCACTACCTTGCCCGGCCACAACCCAGATGCATCGACATCGGCAATGGTATCTTCAGCAATTCGCCGTTGTTCGTCGCTGGTGAAATAGATGCCCGAGCGATAAGACATACCACGATCATTGCCCTGCCGGTTGAGCGTGCTGGGGTCGTGAATCTGGAAAAAGAACTCCAGCAAGCGGCGATAGCTCAGCTCATTGGGGTCGAAAACGATCTCGATCGCTTCGGCGTGCGTGCCATGGTTGCGGTAAGTCGCGTTCGGCACATCACCGCCGCTATAGCCGACACGGGTCGAAACCACGCCAGGAATCCGACGAATCAACTCCTGCATGCCCCAGAAGCATCCGCCGGCCAAGATAGCGCGTTCATTCGTTGAGTTGGTCATCATGCACCTCGTTATAGTCAATGAAAGGAACGCCCAAACCACCGAAATCATACACAGGCCCAGATTCGGCGCGGGAGTATAATGGATATATGGTCAACATCGCGCCGAAACGACAGCCACGGCAATGGGCCGCCGTGCTGGTGCGCTACAGCATACCGCTGCTGGGTGTTTATCTGCTCGGATGGCCGCCACTTCTACTAATGCTGGGGTATTGGTTTGATTCGGTGGTCTGGCTGGCCGCCATTTTGGTTTGCACCATGCCGGGAACCCGACGCGACCTCGACCAGCCCGTCAGCACCCGCTTCTTCGTCATCACCTACGTGTTTATCTACTTGCTCATAGGCGCACCAATGTGGCTTTACTTGGGCTTGGTGAACCAGTTGATTGAATCGGCTGACAGCCGTTGGGTTGACCTGATCAATCAGCCCACAGTTTACTTCGCTGCTGCGGCATCAGTGCTCTGTGCCATCGCCGCCGTCAAACATGCTCAGCTGTCAGAACTATCGAGCCTCGCGCGCAAAAGCATGATCAATTGGGAATACGGTCTGGCAATGACCCGGATTATCGTCATGCTGGCAGCCGGCCTGTTCTTACCCTTGAACTGGGTGTTCGTGCCACTACTGGCCTTCGTACTGATCGAACTGTACCCGCTTCGCGCCATGACCTTGCTGGGAGCACCAGTATCGGCGCGAGACCGCGTGGAGAACATCGCCGTATGATGGGTCTGCCCAAGTCGCCACGGCCACCGGGACAGATCGCTGCCATCATTGCCCGCAATGCAGTGCCCGTCATTGGCATTTACTGGTATGGCTGGTCATCACATCTGATCTTTCTCGATTACTGGTTCGATGGCCTCAGTTGGTTGGCAGCAATCATGTTCATGGCCATGCCAAAAATTCGCCAGGAGTTCAACGCCGAGGACAAGGATGGAGAAACCGGGTGGATAGCAACGTTTTTCCTCACCCTGTTTGGCTTTTTCATCGTCGGCATCCCATTTTGGTTCGTGCTCGGTGCCATGCATGCCTATATCGAACCTTCCTCCACAGTCACCTGGAGTTCCCTATTGAGTGACCCTTCGGTAGTGCCCGCCGCTGTGGTGCTGTTGGTGAGCAATCTCTTCGCGGCCTTGTCTGCCGGCTTGCCACGTATGCCCGAAAAAGCCCGCATCAAGTATTTCAATTGGGAATACGCACTGATGCTGACACGCATCATCGCCATGTTGATGACGCTGTTCCTGTTGCCAGCCAAATTGATCATCGTGCTGATCATTTTGCTCACTTTGATCGACTTGTACCCGATGCGCGCGATGAAAATCGCCGGCGCGCCGATGGATGAGAGTGACCGACCCGATCGCAGACCCTAACCCAAAGGCTACCGTTACTAATCACGCGCTTGCAACGCATCAACAACGGCCGCGACTGACGCACTACCGGATACCGAGAATGCGTCCTTAACGGGTTCGATGAGAGTCATTGCGAGAGGGTCCAGTTCGCCCAACTGCAAAAGGATAGTTTGACCCTGCCGCGCCTTGGACCACTCGGTGAGCACTGACACGCTTTGCTCATTGGCGACGATCGTCAAAGCCGGATTGAGGCGGCTTTGAAAACTAGCGTAGATGTGTTGTTTCCCGGGTAGACGCACAGTCGCATCGGTATCGATACAGTAACGTCCAAGCATGGGCGGGTCTTGCCAGGATGGCCACTCGTCGCAGTCAACTTGCTGGTACAAGAACACAATCTCCTCACCCACCAAGACTCCATTTGCATCCTTGCGGTCAGTGAGCAAGCCAACAACTATCAGTATGACCGCTGAAACAGCAACCATAGCAACCGTTCGCGAAGCGCCACTCTTTAGACCCAATCCGTTGTGGAAACTCCAAGCCCGCTTCATTCGAACCCACTCAAAGTCGCATTAGCCTGCGACCCGACGTCAATACCCGCACCCATACATCTATCAAGTAGGCGTTGGGATCACTTTGCTTGATCAGCGTGTCGTACGACAGGTTCACACCAGTAAATCCTCCGGTTTGCCATTGCGCTCCTGGTGGTAATTCGACGTCCGCCATGCCGTCCGGGACGGGGTAGGCAGTGATGTAGAAATACGGATTGGGATGGTCATCGTCGCCAAAACTGAAGCCGAAGTTCATCTGCTTGTCGGCGTATTCCTCATCGGTCGGGTCTTGTCCGTTGACCTTGTCACCGGGCAACCACAACATGGACAAGTCGAAGTGATGCGGCCACAGTTGGATCGGACTGGTTTCTTCGCGGATGCCCGCTCGCAGCTCGACCATCGCCGCTGTTACTTTGCTCAGCGCGACGCCCATGTCATCGGCAACTTCGGGACTGTAGTTGAACGCCGAGTCGTCATCGTCCACCTCAGGGGCCATTTTTTCATTCACGCCCTGGTCCAGCAGGAACGCCCGAACACCAGCCGACAGGCTCGCCGATGACGCGCCGTCCAAGGATTGGCCATACTGCGCACCCTCAGCCGTGCGAACGTCCAGCTCGCTTTCCCTTAGGTTCAAGCTCATTTCGAAATCTATTTGAGCATGAATGACACCGGTGGTGAGCCCTTGCAATGAGGGTCGCAGGCTGGCGTGCCACCAGTGCTTGCGTTTGGTTCGGCAGACTTTCAACCAGCCCCCGAGTATCTTCGATGTGGCGTGCAATGCCAGGCGGGTCTCGACGAGCTGGTCTGAATCCAGCGTTGGATAGGCCAGCGCCTGCTTCACGACACGCCTCCGTATGGCACACCAGTGAGCTGTGCCATGTCTGCCTTGAATGTCGTCAGATCCTCAATGCCAAATTGGTTCAAGTGGTCATGGCCGGCAGCGCGAGCCAGCACCGTCATCAACTCAACACTTGCAGAGAAAAACCGGGCCAGGCGTTCGGCCGCAATATCCACCGGCAAGCGGTCTCGCAAGTGTTGTTTCTGCGTGGCAATGCCGACCGGGCAATTGTTGGTATGGCAGGCACGCATGCCAAGACAACCAATCGCCTGCAGCGCTGAGTTAGATACTGCAACGCCGTCAGCGCCGAGTGCCATCGCCTTGGCGAAATCTGCGGCATGGCGCAAACCACCCGTGGCGATCAAGGTGACGCTATCGGCTTGGCAACGATCAAGGTGGCGGCGTGCGCGTGCCAATGCCGGGATGGTCGGCACTGAAATGTTGTCCCGAAAAATCAGCGGTGCCGCGCCAGTGCCGCCACCTCTTCCATCCAAAATGATGTAGTCCACGCCGATTTCCAGAGCGGCATCGATGTCTTTTTCTATATGCTGCGCCGACAGTTTGAACCCCACGGGAATGCCACCTGTCCTGTCGCGAACCTCCGCGGCAAAGTCGCGATACTGCGACAAGTTGGTCCAATCAGGAAAACGCGCTGGTGAGATCGCTGCCTCGCCTTCCGCCAAATCGCGAACTTCCGCGATCTTGCCGATCACCTTGTTGCCAGGCAGATGTCCACCGGTGCCGGTCTTCGCGCCCTGACCGCCCTTGAAATGAAAGGCTTGGGTTCGCTGAACCTTGTCCCAGGAAAACCCAAAGCGCGCCGACGCAAGTTCATAGAAATAACGGGAATTGGCTTGCTGCTCCTCAGGCAACATGCCGCCTTCACCTGAGCATATCCCGGTGTCAGCCAACTCGGCTCCTTTAGCCAAGGCCACCTTCGCTTCCTCCGACAACGCGCCAAAACTCATGTCAGAGACGAACAATGGAATCGCCAGGCGAAGCGGTTTTGCTGCGTTCGGGCCGATCACCAGATCGGTGGCGACTGGCTCATCATCCAGCAACGGCAACTTGTGCAACTGACCAACCACAAACTGCAGGTCATCCCACTTCGGCAAGCTGTCACGCGGAACACCCATGGCCGCAGACGGCCCATGTTGGCCAACTTTGCTTAAGCCATCGCCAGCCAACTTGCGGATCAATTTGACGTGCGGCTCATCGGGTGTGCCGGTGGGGTCCTGATACAGGCCCTGATAACTGTCCGGCTTGTACGGCTGCGGGTGCGCTTTGGCCCAGGCCTGAATTTCATCATGATCGACCATCACCTGACCGTCTTCGATCCATGCTTCGAACTTCGGTAGCGTCTCGCTGTTGTTGTACTCACTAACGCCCGTATCCATGCGGTAGTCCCATCCATGCAGGCCGCAAATCAGATTGTCGCCATCAACATGGCCATCGGCCATCAATGCACCTCGATGAGCACAGCGCCCATAGAGAACACTGACCTGGTCGTCAAAGCGCACCATCACCAAGTCGACGCCAGCCACCTGTGCGGCCACCGGGGCGCGGTCTTCAATCTCGGCCCAAAGGCCAATCGAGGTTTTGTTCATTGCTCAATCTTCCTGGTTTTCAGATGCTCGGGTTGCCCGGAACGCAGCGGTAATTCAGCGACAGGCTTGTGCTCTTCGCACTCACCCATCTGGTCGGCCAGTCGCCCATACCAACGCGCAAACGGTGCCGCTGTGATGCCGTGCAACAACACGCTCAAGACCACGGTGACCACGGTAATCGACAAGATAGTGTCGCGATGCGGCACGTCCGACTGTTCAAGAATTAGCAACACGAACAGGATTGACGCCAGCCCACGAGGCCCGAACCATCCCAAAAAAAGCTGCGTGGGCAGACGAACCTTGGTACCGATCAACGACAACGCGACTGGCACCATGCGAATCACGGTAAGACTCAACAAGGCAAAACCAACGGTCGCCCAACTCAAGTGAGCCAGACCCTCGGGTAGCAGCAATGCGCCAAACACCAGGAAGGTGATCAGCATCAAAAGCTGACCTTCGGTCTCCATGAATTCGTATAGGAAGGTGCAGGAATGGCGTACCGAGGCCCCAAACACCATGCCGCCGACGAAGGCAGATATGAAGCCATTGCCACCGATCAGCTCGGCAGCGGTGAAGCACAACAGCGCCAACGCCAACACGCCCAGCCCGCCAAATGATTCGGTGGCCCAACTTCGCTCCATCGCCTCGTCAAGTAGTCTGGCGCCAACGAACCCGAACACGATACCGACAACCGGCCCCAAAGTGATCTGCAAAAGAGCGAACTGCAGCCAATCTGCCGCGGTTCCGCCGCCCTGACCTGAGCTGGCCAGAGCAGCAAACAATAGTACTGCCGGCAAGGCAAAACCGTCGTTGAGTCCGCTTTCGACATTAATGGCCTGGCGAACGCGAACCGGCACCTCCTTGGCCGAGACTACGGCCTGGCCCAGCGCCGCATCGGTCGGTGCGAGCAAGGCGGCCAGCAATAACAGTTCCCAATTCGAGAACTGCGGAAAAAACCAGGACGCGACCAAAGCACCGGCAGCGATGGTCAGCGGCAAAGCTATGGACAACATGCGCACGGGCAAGGTGTGATCGTGGCGGATCTGCTTGACGTCCAGCCTGGCCGCGTCAATAAACAACACCAGAATCAGCGTCAACTCCGCAATGGTATGAATCGCCGAATGGCCGACATCAATGTGGGTAATACCAAAGCCGCCGGATTCGATGGCGAAACCGAATGCAACGAATACCATCGGCGCCGTAATCATGGTGCCATTCAAGCGACCCGAAACCAGTGAATAGAGCAGAAATCCGGCCGCGGCGATGGTCACCGTTGTTAGGTTCATGGCTGGTTGTCCCCTCTATGCAAAGCTTGTCATCAACGGTCCCAAACCGCAGCCGCCCGAGGGTTAACCGTTTCACCTCCTGGGCAGCAGCCTAAAAACTTAGCATGAATTGGTGGGCATCATCGGTTTGGCCCCTTTTGAGCGTCACTGCGGACGTTGATCCGAAGTCCCTCTCGTCATTCCGGACTCCGATCCGGGAACCATCTGCGTCATTTCAGGATGTTGACCCGGTGCCCTTTTGCGTCATTCCGGACTTCGATCCGGAATCCATCTTCAACTGCAAACTGCCGCATACGGACAGTCCACGGGATCGGCGACGCAAGGGGTGTCAAGCATAGGTGGTGAAGGCCTCTACACCGGTGTCCCACACCCGAGTGTGACAACCCCGTTCCCCGTCATTCCGGACTCCGATCCGGAATCCATCTTCTGGGACAAGAGTCATAGCATTCCTCGCGGTTTGTCTTCGAGAAAATGAGCCGTCTCAATCAGATCGAATTCAAGCCCTCATCAAGCTTCACTGAACTGGCCATTCGTCAAACCCTTCATGGTTACTTGGTACCACCGTAGAGTGTATGGATGTTGATTGTCCTTCTAGGCCACGACGGCTGCTTCGATCAATTGGAACTGTTGGAAGCTTGGGCATTGACCGCAGGTCGCAAATGCATCCAGGCCAGCACCGCCAACAGCAAAATGAACCCCGTCAACCAAACCATCCCATTCACCGAAACCGCTACCGGTACTGAGCCATTCGGTGCCAGCATCCAGTAACTCTCGGACGTGTAGTGGGCGATGGACTGGGCGGTTGTTGGCAGGTGCCGTGTACCCATGGACTGCAGCGTTAATGGGTTAACAATCGCTATGTCTGTTCCGGTACTCGACGACAACAGAGCATATTACTCAGTTTGGATCCGACTCCTGCGGGCCGCCGGGCGGCCACGATGCCAGCGGCCAATCCTTGTCCCCTCCTAATCTCAGTCGTGATGCCTTGAATAGTTGCCTTCCTTGCTGTGTCGAATTCGAACAATGACTACGACTTCACCGTCGAGGCGATACCGCAAAATGTAACTGCCAGCCCCATGGGGTAAGACAAGGTCTCTGAACGGGAATACCTCAAGCGCCGGCTTCCCCGCCTCTGGGTTTTCAGCGAGCAAGGCGATACCCTTCTTGATTCGGCGAATTGCCCTTTCTGCAGCTGTTTGATTCTCCGAATAAATGAAACGTCTTAGTCGGGCCAGATCTCGAACCGCATCAGACTGCCAGACTATTTGACAGGGCACGGAACCTCCTGGTCCGTCCCCCACGACTCCATCCAATCCATGACGTCTTCATTACTGACCTGCTCGCCAGTTGACTTGTAGTGCTCCCAACGCGCCAGCGCCAATGCTTTTTCGCGCTCCTTGAGCTCCTCCTCATCGAGGT
Source organism: Lysobacteraceae bacterium (assembly GCA_021604725.1). Classification (GTDB taxonomy): domain Bacteria; phylum Pseudomonadota; class Gammaproteobacteria; order Xanthomonadales; family BQJN01; genus BQJN01. The sequence continues at coordinate 17,034 of BQJN01000096.1, forward strand.
ACCTGGCCAACGCATCCTTTGCCAGGAAACTCTTGCTACGTCGGGTTCGTGCAGCCAATGCAGCGAGTCGCTCTTCCATCTCTTTGTCCAGCCTGACACCAAGCATTTAAACACCCGTAAACATTGTTAAACACTGCTTATTCTATTTTAACTGTGCAACTACTGTCCAACCGCTCCGCGACCTACACCCGACCTTCGTCGATCACAGGCCGCAAATGCATCCAGGCCAGCACCGCCAACAGCAAAATGAACCCCATCAACCAAACTGCACCATTCATCGGAACCGCTACCGGTACTGAGCCATTTGGTGCCAGCATCCAGTAACTCTCGGACGTGTAGTGGGCGATGGACTGGGCGGTTGTTGGCAGGTGCCGTGTACCCATGGACTGCAGCGTTAATGGGTTA
>BQJN01000097.1 GCA_021604725.1 Lysobacteraceae bacterium
CATACGGCGCAAAATTGGGATCGCTATAGTCCAGCCCGCACACAAACCCAATCGCCAACTGATCGTTTTCCAGGTGATACATGAAAGAGCCACCGTAGGTGCCGCTGTCCAGTGGCCAGCCAATGCTGTGAACGATTTTTCCCGGTTCGCCTTTGCCCGGCGCCAACTGCCACAACTCCTTGATGCCGATACCATAGGTTTGTGGGTCGCTGTCCGCGTCCAACTTGTAGTGAGCAATCAGTTGCTTGCTCAAATGGCCGCGACAACCTTCGGCCAGGACCGTCAACGGGGCACGGATATCGATGCCTTGCGTGTACGTGGCCTTCTCGCTGCCATCGGCGGCAACACCCATGTCACCAATACGCACACCCACCACTTGATCACCCTCAAGTAGTGGTTCGCTCGCCGCGAAACCAGGGTAGATTTCAACACCCAGCGCCTCGGCTTGCGGTGCAAGCCAGGCACACATGGCGCCCAAGGAGACGATGAAGTTGCCATGATTCTTGACTTGCGGCGGCGTCGGCATCGGCACCCGACCGGTCTTGGTTAGCAGGACAAACTCGTCCTTGCCCGCCGGCACACACACTGGCGGCGGATTGTCACGCCATGATGGTAGCAATTCATCCAGCGGGCCGGGCTCAATCACGGCGCCCGAAAGAATGTGCGCGCCGACTTCAGACCCCTTCTCGATGATGCACACTGAGGTGTCCGGCGACTGTTGTTTTAGACGAATGGCGCAGGCCAGACCAGCAGGGCCTGCACCCACAATCACCACGTCGTATTCCATGAATTCGCGTTCAGACATTAAAGCCGCCCATGTTTCGCCAGACGAAGCCGCCTATTGTACCAGCCATTGGCGCTATTTTTTCTTCGGCATATACAGGTCGGTAATGGTGCCCTCGAAGGCCTCTGCTGCCATTGCCACCGTCTCCGACAAGGTCGGGTGCGGATGGATGGTCAGCCCGATATCCGCCGCGTCACAGCCCATTTCGATCGCCAGAGCACATTCGGCAATCAAATCGCCGGCATGAGGCCCGACAATGCCGGCACCCAAGACTCGGTTGGTCGACTTGTCGAACAACAGTTTGCTGAACCCTTCGGTGCGATCAAGCCCAATGGCACGACCGCTGGCAGCCCATGGAAACTTGCCCACCTCGTAGTCCACACCTTGCTCCTTGGCCTGATGTTCAGTCAGACCTACCCAAGCCACTTCAGGGTCGGTATAGGCCACCGAGGGAATAACGCGGGCATCGAAGCCTGCTTTGTGCCCGCTGGCCACCTCTGCCGCAACCTTCGCTTCGTGCGTGGCCTTGTGCGCCAGCATCGGCTGACCAACGATGTCGCCAATGGCGAAGATGTGGCTGACATTGGTGCGCATTTGTTGATCGACATTGATAAAGCCGCGCTCTGTCACCTCCACGCCCGCATGTTCGGCATCGATGTTCGCACCGTTCGGCGAGCGCCCGACGGCAACCAGAATGCGGTCATATTCGGCACTCTCTGGCGCCTTGCCTCCTTCGAAGTGCGCGATCAAGCCCGACTTCTTGGCCTCAACGCCAGTCACTTTGGTCTTCAGATATATCGCTTCATAGCGTTTGGCAACGCGTCGATGAAGTGGTTTGACCAGATCTGGGTCGCAACCGGGCATCAGTTGATCCATCAGTTCGACGACGGTGACCTTGCTGCCAAGACCCTCATAGACGCAAGCCATTTCCAGACCAATAATGCCGCCACCTACGACCAGCAAGCGTTCGGGAATATCCTGCAACTGAAGCGCATCAGTCGAATCCATCATGCGCGGGTCGTCCCACGGAAAGCCCGGCAACTTCACTGCCTGCGAGCCGGCGGCAATGATGGCGTACTTGAACGTAATATTGCGCTCGCCATCTTCGCCTTCGATCCGCAAGGTATGGGCATCGGCGAATGCGCCGGTGCCCTGAACAACATCGACCTTGCGCTGCTTGGCCATAGCGCCCAGACCGCCGGTCAATTTGCCGACCACTTTGTCCTTGAAGCCACGCAGCTTGTCCAGCTCAATCTTCGGTGCACCAAAGCTAACGCCATGCGCGGCCATCGATGCCGCCTGGTCAATCACGTCAGCGGTATGCAGTAATGCCTTCGAAGGGATACAGCCCACATTAAGGCACACGCCACCAAGCACCGAGTAGCGTTCAACCAATGCAACCTTGGTTCCCAGGTCCGCCGCGCGGAATGCCGCGGTATAACCGCCCGGACCAGAACCAAGAACAACAAGCTCATAGTCGTAATCACCGCCTGTTTCGTCAGCCTGCGGCGTCTGCGTTGGTGCCGCCTTCTCAGCCTCGTCGACGGCCGCCTGGTTGGCACTGGCATCGGTATCCGCTGCCGACTTAACGTCAATGGCGTCCGTCTGTTCAGACGATTCAGTGACCTCGATTTCCGCGATCTGATCGCCCTCGGAGACGTTTTCACCCAACTTGACCTTGACTGACTTGATCACCCCATCGACCGGAGCCGGTACTTCCATGGTCGCCTTGTCGCTTTCCAGCGTCACCAGCGACTGCTCCGCCGTGACCTCGTCACCGACTTCGACCAGGATCTCGATGATCGGAATGCCCGAAAAATCGCCGATGTCAGGAACGGTTGCAGTTACGATTTTGCTCATTGCGAGAACCCTGTGTTCAGTTGGCGCAGCGTCAGTGTGTCACCGCGTTGAATCAATTCCAGATCTTTAAGAAAACTCATGCCCAGCAGCACCTCATCACCGCCCATGGTGGGCGTGATGGATGCCGATACGGCCCGCTGTCTGATATCCCCTACTTGCACCGAATCGAGCATGGTAGCGTAGGCCGTTACATTGCCATTGGCTGTAGAAACAGTATGGGTCGCCATCGCCACCAAACCAAGCCGGTCAGCAAGGTCTCCGGGAACTGCGACATTGGTTGCGCCGGTATCCAAAAGGAAATCCACTTCCTGGCCATTGATGAAACCGGTAACAAAATAATGGCCACTGCGGTTTCTTTTCAATTCGACCTCAGCCACACCACCAGTCACTCTTGACTCCGGTGACCGATTCGGATTCAGGCGCTGATCAAGGTAGCCCTGCGAAAGCCACGTCAACAGCGCCAGCGCCCCGATGAATGCCGCCCAAATCATGCCGCGACCTACATTGGCCTGACCGCCACCTTGCTGTGTCATTCACACTCCTTCTCAGATTGGCGCCACCTGCGGGCACTTTTGATGCCAATAATAATGGCTTTGCTTTGGATTTGTTGGGCCCATCCAATACAATGGCCGGCTTCGTCCTTGTCAATGGCAGACCCATCATTGTGACCAGCCCTCTAAAGAACGATAACTTGCTTCGAGCCTTGTGCCGCGAACCGGTCGACCATACGCCCGTATGGATTATGCGTCAGGCTGGCCGCTACCTGCCAGAATACCGTGAAGTACGTGCAAAAGCTGGCGACTTCATGGCGCTGTGCACCAATCCGGAGCTGGCCTGCGAAGTGACCATGCAACCGCTGCGACGGTTTGATCTGGATGCTGCCATTTTGTTTTCTGACATTTTGACCATACCAGATGCCATGGGCCTCGGGCTCTATTTCACGCCCGGCGAAGGGCCGCGGTTTCACCATCCAGTTCGCGACGCTGCGTCGATCGCCAAACTCAGTGTGCCCGACATCGACAGCAAACTGCGCTACGTCACCGATGCGGTCAGTCTGATTCGGCGGGAGCTGGACGGCAAGATCCCATTGATCGGATTCAGCGGCAGTCCGTGGACGCTGGCCACCTATATGGTCGAAGGAGGCTCCAGCAAAAACTTCTCGATCGTCAAGGGGCTGGCCTACAGCGATCCCAAAGCCATGCATCAATTGCTCGATCTGCTGGCGCAGTCAGTGATTGTTTACCTCAATGCGCAAATTGAAGCCGGTGCGCAAGTGGCTATGATCTTTGACACTTGGGGCGGCACGCTATCACCGCAGCAGTACCAGGATTTCTCAGTCAACTACATGGCAAAAATCGCCGACGGTTTGATCCGTAACCGAGATGGGCGAAAGGTGCCCGTGGTGATGTTCAGCAAAGGCGTAGGTCCGAAGTTGGCGACGCTGGCCAACGCGGGCTGCGACGCGGTCGGTGTCGACTGGACCGTGAGTTTGTCTGACGCCAGGCGATGGACCAAAGATAAGGTCGCTCTGCAGGGCAACCTTGACCCATGTATTTTGCACGCTGATGAGGCGGTGATTCGACAGGCTGTTCGCGACACGCTGGCGGACTTCGGTGACGGCCCTGGGCATGTATTCAACCTCGGACACGGCATCCATCCCAACGTTGAGCCAGAACGGCTTGGCGCAGTGATCGATGAAGTGCATCGCGCCAGCGGTGGCAACGCCTTCATGAATAACCCAGGCTAGGCCTCAGATACCAGGCAAAAAAAAGGCGGCACCTCTGGTACCGCCTTATCTTACGTTTCGAAGACAGCTCGCGTACTAAGCAGCACCGCGCAACAGTCGCTTGATCTTGTCCAGGCTCCATTGCTGCTCTTCGTACTGTTCCATGATCTTGCGCACATCCAGCCCGTAGTCTTCGGGAACCAGCGCCGCCTCAATGCTGGCGTAAGTGTTCACATTGCCCTTGCGGTCCGTCGTGCACAAGTCAACCGGGCGAGGTTCCGCCAGCGCTTCACCATCAGAAGCGACCAAAACCAACGCCTTCGGGTACAGTCGATGCTCGGTATTGGAAAGCACCATGGCCATCTCGCCATTGCTCAATCGCACCAATGTTCCGGCTGGATAGATACCCACCGCGCGTATAAATTCTTGAACCAGTTGCCCCTGGAATAGCACATCTCTGCGCTCGTACAGATATTCAGTGGCTTCGGTCGGTGTCATCAGCTTGTCGGTGTAAGGCTTGACGCTGATCATTGCGTCATAGGCATCGACCAGTCCGGCAATGCGACCCAGCAATGGGATCTGGTCGCCCTGCAGGCCTCGCGGATACCCGGATCCGTCGTAACGCTCATGATGCGTTTCGACGATGCGGCGTACACGCTCTGGAATGGCTTTTTGGCCCTCCAGCATACGAACTGCGATTGCGACGTGGGACTCCACCTTGGCGCGCTCTTCCTCGGTGAGAGGGTCACGCTTTTCCAACAAGCCTTTGGTCAGCTTGGCTTTGCCGATATCGCAAAGCATGGTGCCCAGAGCCAGATCTTCAAGCGACTTCTCGTTCAAGCCAATGTGTCGACCCAGAACGATTGCCAACACTGTTGAGCGGACAGAGTGAGCGTATGAATACTTGTCTTTGTCACGCAACTTCAGCAACCAAACAAAAGCGTTGGGGTTGCGAATTACGCTCTGAATCATTTTAGACGCGGCCGTTCGGGCCGCCATCACGTCCAGCGCTCTGCCGACGCGGAGATCGTCGATCACAGCAGCGACCGCTCGGGTCAGCTCTTGATGAACGACGTGAGCGCGACGGATTTCTCGATTGAATGCTTTCGGCGCTTTGTAATAGTCGTGCCGAACTTCGATACGCTTGGCGCGAACCGGCTCAGGTGCAGCCTGAGTGACCTTTTTGCGACCACCCCAGTTAACCTTCGGTCCAAAGTCTTCGGTCGATGGGGCGACACCGCGGTTTACATCGACGTAAACGAATTGGCAGTGTGCCTTTAACTCTTCGATGTCGCGAGGCCCGCGGACTACAAAGCCCTGAAATGGGAATGGCGTGGTGATCCACGGCCGATCGAGACCGCACACGTACATCCCCTTCTTCAGGTTCTGCACATCGATCTGTACTTGCTCAATCCGCATTATTCACACTCTCCGCTTTCGCGGTGTCTGGTCAGTTTAGCGCCTGCACTCATGTTCATCTCTTGCGTTGTCGCCACATTTCTGACGGATAGCCTACCCCTAGCTCGGCATTCTACCGATATCACACAGCAAAAATGGGACTTCCGTCACGTTTAGGCCCTGCCGTTGTTATTAGCTCTTATTGGAGCAGACTGTGACGAAGTGTAACAGAAAACAAGGCCTTGTCTTGTTCTGCCCCAATAATTCAAGCTTGCAGACCTCCATCCCTGGTCCTTGGCAAGCGATCCGGATTGCCAACCCAGGCTGACCCAAGGCTTCCTTGCCGATTGACCCTCCTCGCCGCTACATCAGAGGCTGTCGCGAAACTACAGCCTCCCGCGATACATGGACGTATCGCCATTTCGATGGCTCCTAAGCCATTGAAATGTACGGAACCTGATAACCGCGCTTCACGGGTTCCGCGTTGTTGCTAGTCCAGGACGGACTATTGCAACACCCTCCTACATCATGAGGGGTAAATCAGCACAATGTCCGGCCAAAGCGCCCTCACTGCTCACTGTCAGCTACAATGCGGCTATCAAGGGATCGAAGAACCAAACCACATGGCCGCTTTAACTCGCCTGTTGCGCATAATCGCATTTGCACTTGGCCCCTGCGCCGCCGCGTCGATGGCGAGCGCACAGGTATTGCCCATTCAGTCCATATCCGCCGACAACGGCTTGCCCTCGAATGATGTTTACTACATCGACCAAGACCACGGTGGTTACCTGTGGATCGCGACTGCCGACGGACTGGCCCGCTTTGATGGCTATGAGTTCACAATCTACAGGCATCAGCCAGGAGACCCAAACTCGCCGCCTGGTTCGACCATGCAGTCGTTGATGGTCGGTAGCGACAACTCCATCTGGTTCTCGACGGTCAGCGGGGGCCTATCGCGCCTGTCACCGGATCGTCAGTCGATCATTACCCTCACCGATCAACCTTCATCACCGACGCAACTGTCAGCCAACGATGTTTGGGCGGTGGTTGAAGACCGTGAAGGCAAGTTATGGATCGGCAGCTATCGCGGCGGCTTGGATCACTACGACCCCCGTACTGGTGAGATTGTGTCTTATCATCACGACCCGACCGATGCCGAGTCGCTGCCGTCCGATATCGTTCCAGCGCTGCACATCGATCGCCACGATCGACTTTGGGTCGGCACCTTCGATGCCGGTCTTTCACGCTTTGACCCTGAGCGTCAACGCTTCATTCGTTTCGCTCACGACCCTGGAAACCCAAACAGCCTGCCACACAGCATGATCCGCTCGATCGATGAAGATCGGCGCGGTCGCCTGTTTGTGGGTACTGCCAATGGATTCGCACGACTAAACGAGTTTGAGCAAGAATTCCGGCGTTTCCTCTACAACGCGCCCGAAATCGAAACCAAGGTCCGAGTCAATTCGGTTTATCAGGATGATATTGGCGAGTATTGGGTCGCGGCTGACAACGGGCTGTATCGATTCAATGCCGACTTGACTCGTTATGAACTACTGGACCCGCAAGCCGGTCGACCGGTTACTTCCGGCAGCACCTATCGAGTGTGGTCAACCTTTGAGGACAATGAGGGCCAGGTATGGCTAAGCACGCTCGGTGGTGGTGCAGCACGTGTACCACCAGGGTGGCGTAATTTCGTCAGCTGGCAACACGACCCTCTGGACCACGACAGTATCAGTGCCGACCGCATTTCCGGCTTGCATCTGGACTCGCAGGGCTACCTTTGGGTGGCCACTATGACCCAGGGCCTGAACCGAATTGACCTGCACAGCAATAAAGCCGTGCGATTCCAGCACGACGCTGATAACCCCGATACCTTGCCGACGGATCGAGTCTGGGCGATTCAGGAAGGCAAACTGGGGCGCGTGTGGATTGGAACCCATGAAGGGATGAGCCGCTTCGACCAGGGGACCGGCCTTTTCACGCACTACCCGGTCGAGCCAGACGACCCGGAAAGTCTGGCCGGTGGTTACATCGACATCATCACACCAGATCAGGGCGCGGGCTTTTGGGTCGCCAGTTACGGACATGGCATGCATCACTTCAACCCTGAAACTGATCGCTTTCGCCGTTACTTGCCCAGTATCCCGGGTGGCGTGCGTGGTGCCCAGATAGAAGCCATGGGGTATGGCCCAGACAATCGTTTGTGGGTCGCTCATGATCAGGGCATTGATCGCTATGAGCCGGAAACTGATGCATTTGTGTCGGTATTGGGGCCAGAAGCAGGGCAAATAGCCACCATGGCGTTCGCACCACCAGGGATCTGGGTCGGAAGCAACACTGGAATACAGGCTTACGCCATCGCAGATGGGACGCTCACGCCCGCGCCAGAACAACCCGGCCAAAGTGAACTCAATGGCTTGCCTTTCGGCGGTTTGGTGGTCGACGATGAGCACTCTCTCTGGCTCACCTCGACTCGAGGTTTGTATCGTTACCGCCCAAGTGACGGTTCGATCAGGCACTTCACGGCCACGGACGGATTGCCCAGCGTCAGCTTCAACCGATTGCAACCGTTTGTGGCGCGCGACGGGCGTATTTTTGCCGGTACCGACCGCGGCGTCGTGGCTTTTCATCCCGGGGCATTGAGCGACAACACCGCCGAGCCCCCGGTGGCGATTACCGGCGTTCGAATTCTAAACCAGCCAGTACCCGTTACCGAACCGGTCGGAGAGACCACGCTGCGCCTCGATTACACTGAGTCAGACATTACCTTCAGTTACTCTGCACTATCGTTCGCTGCGCCAGAAAGAAACCGCTATCGCTACCGTTTGCTTGGCTGGGACGAAGATTGGGTCGATGCCGGAGCCCGACGTGAACGTAGCTATAACAACCTGCCACCAGGCAATTACCAGTTTCAGGTGGTCGCTGCCAACAATTCAGGCATTTGGAGCCCGCAACCCGCAACATTCCCGTTGGTAGTGGAACCGCCACCCTGGCGCACCGGTTGGGCCTATGCCTCATACCTGGTGCTGTTGTTGCTGGGTGCCTATTTCGGCCTGGCTGCCTATCGCGAGCGGCTGCGTAGAATGCATGCACTGCAGTCAGCACGAGCTGAGCATCAGTGGGCCGAAGCGCAACGGGAACTGACTGAATCTTTAAACTCAACTCTGGAAATTGAGCTGATCCTGCGTCGCTTTCTTGATGGTTTGCACCAGGCCCTGCGCTGCGACCGGGCATTTGCTGCTGTGACCGACCCTGCCGGTGAGGTTGTGCGACTGTCCCTGCACAACGGCACAGACGGTGACGACACGCCCTTCCCTGACCTGGAGAAAGATGACGGTGGATCGACGGCGCGCCATCGTTTGCGACTACCGATCGACGGTCATGATCAGCGCCACGGCATATTTGAGGTGCAGTGGGATGATGACAACCCGCCCAGTGCCGGCGAGCGATTGACCACCGAAACCTACGCTCGACAGACAGGGGCGGCCCTGGATAACGCCTGGTTGTTCAGGCATGCAGAACTGGCCAACCGTGCAAAAAGCGAGTTCCTGGCCCGCATGAGCCATGAGATTCGTACGCCTATGAATGGCGTACTTGGCATGTCAGAGTTACTGCTGGACAGCCAACTAACTGAAGAACAGCGTCTTTACACCCAGGCGATCGAAGATTCCGGCCAACAACTGCTGGCGGTCATCAACGATGTGCTCGATTTGTCCAAACTGGAGGCCAATTGCCTGATTCTGGAGAACGAGCCGTTCGACCTGGCTAGCACCATCGAAAGCGTGGTGCGTATGTTCCGCCCCATCGCCGCACGTAAAGGGCTGTCCTTTTCGTACTTGTTACGAGCCGATGTGCCGCGACAACTGGTCGGCGACGCTATCCGACTGCGGCAGATCTTGTCCAACCTGCTTGGCAACGCTTGCAAGTTCACCGCCGAGGGCGGCGTTGCTCTGCGCATCGACCAACGCGGCGAGACGACCCGGTTTGAGGTCACAGACACCGGCATTGGCATCGACGAAGACGCCGCTGAACGCGTGTTCGACGCCTTCGGCCAGGCCGACTCCTCAACCACCCGAAAATATGGTGGCTCTGGCCTTGGACTGTCGATTTGCCGTCAATTGGTCGAGCAAATGGGCGGGCGAATAGGTGTCGACTCAGATCCTGGCGTCGGCAGTTGTTTCTGGTTCGAGCTACAGTTGGGCAGCGATCAAAGCAGTACTCCGCTGCAACTTCCAGGTATGGACCAGATAAAGTCGCTGCAGCTATTTGCGGTTGACCTGGGCGAAGACGCATTGGAGTCCATTGCCGCACTCCTCGACTACCATAATTTGCAAATTACCGAAGCGGCTACACCTGAACAGGCTGCCAAGCGCATCACTGGCCCCGCCGTTTGTATCGTTGGTGTCGATATTCACGGCAGCGCTCAGCAGCTTAAGTCCAGCCTCGATACGCTGTTGCATTCGAAGCAAACTCGAGTAGTCCTGTCGGTGCCGATCTCGCTGATCAATGACCTCGGTGCCCTCGAGCGCGACGGGGTTAGCATCACTGGCTTACCACTTCTTGAATCAGAATTGATCCTGGCCTTGATGCAAGGCCCGCGCCAGCAAGTGCCATCACCACCAAAACAGGATCCGCACACCACTGCCGCTACACTGCCTGGCGATCGCTTGCGCCATCTAATTTTGGTGATTGAAGATGACCCAATGAATCAATTGGTCATCCATGAGATGCTGGACAAGCTCGGTTTCGATGCCGATATCACCGAAACCGGATCAGACGGGCTGGAAGCGGCCGGCCACCAACCCTACGCGGCTGTGATGGTGGACTTGCGCCTTCCAGACATGGATGGTGATCAAGTGATCGAACAACTGCGCGACAAGCATCCAAAGTTGCCTGTCATGGCCATGAGCGCCCATGCCGACCAACAGACCATCGACCACGCCATGGCTGCCGGTGCCAGTCAGTTTTTGGCAAAACCTTTCAGGCGCGGTGCCATGGCTGAAATACTGGCGCGAGTGCTAGGCAAGAGCTAGCCAACAATGAAAGGTCAACCTATTAAAAAGCTGTTCGCTTTTGGCGTCATTGCGGTCACCGTTGTAGCCCTGATCGTTGCGCTGGTGGTAACCAATCTGGTGCTGGAGGTTGGTGAGCGATTACAGCAATGGTCACCCATCGCTATCGGCGTGTTCACTGTGACCTTGTTGGCTGTAGGTTTGGCCGGGGGCTGGCTAACCTGGTCACTGCTAAAGGGTGGAAAAAAATCCAGCGCGACGCGCAAAGCCGCCAATACCGCACCGGAAGATCCGGTCGCCTTCGAGGCTCTTCTCAACCAAAGGACGGAGCAAGGAGTAGACACCGCGGCAATCAAGAACCAGCTTGAGCACTGGAAGAATGAACATGCCGGGCGACTGTCGATTGGGTTCTGCGGTCGAATCTCTGCAGGAAAAAGCAGTTTGATCAATGCGCTAATACCAACAGCTAACGTCACTGTGGATGTCAGGGGTGGCTCGACCACAACAGCATCGGTACATCGTTACGCGGCGGTCTCTGGTGATGTCATTGAGCTAATCGACCTGCCCGGGTTCGGCGACGAAATGGATGAGAATGTACGAGACCAGGCGGTTCGCTGCCATGTTCTGGTCTATGCCACTGACTCTGATCTGACACGCTCCGATTACGAGCAGGCACAGGCGCTGACAACACTCGGCAAACCCATGGTCCTGGTGTTGACCAAGTCCGACCAGCTTTCGCAGCAACAACAAGAACAACTGTTGTCACAGCTAGCGCAGCGTGCCGAGAAGTTGGGGGCATTTTCAGTCGTTCGCGCTTCAGTTGATCGCAGCGAAGATGGTCAACACTCACTGGACCAACTACTCGCTGTCCTGCAGCAAGCGGCGGAAACCGACTCCAAGGCGATCAACGCCATGCGCGATCGATCAATTTTGCTGCATCTTCGACACCAACTGGACACCACCACCGATGCATTTCGTCAATCACAATCGGGACAATTGGTGGATCGATACTCGCGCCGTGCTGTGCTCGGTGCCTTGGCCGCGGTTTCACCGGGTTCTGACCTGGTCATTCAGGGTGCGCTGGCTGCCTCCCTGGTCAAATCATTGTGCGAACTTTATGAAGTGCCTTACAAGTCGATAGACCTTGATCGATTCGTCAGTCTCGCCACCGCCAAGTTGGGTCGAAGCACTACCATCACCCTCGCTGTTGCCGGCAACGCCCTCAAGGCATTTCCCGGCATCGGAACCGTCGCCGGTGGACTGGTCCATGCAGTCTGCTATGGAATGATATTCGACAGCATGGGGCGGGCCGTGTCTAAAATACTGCATGAACGAGGACAGCTTGAACCCAAACCCACGGCGCAAGCCTTTGAGGATGAATTGATTGAAACGTTACGTACGCGCAGTGGCCGACTGGCTCGCCTCGCCCTGGAAGTCACCCGCGAAAAGCGCGAAAAAAGCTGACCAGCAACCGCTTGATCGCGCGCGCCATTCCCTGCAGGAGCTGTTGTCCGACAGTTCCGTACCGGCGGCGGTGCGCGAATCGCTGAAAGCGGACTTTGAGCAGGTCCAGCTTATGTCCCGCAAGCTGGAGCAAGGCGACATTCATTTAGCGGTTTTTGGTCGCGTTGGCGTCGGCAAATCCAGCCTGGCCAATACCTTGCTCGGCCGCGAGCAATTCGCGGTTAGCCCGCTGCATGGAGAAACCAAGCACGCCAGAACGGCCCGTTGGCGAGAGAGCGAAGTCGGCGGCGTGCACCTGATTGATACGCCAGGTATCGATGAGCTGGATGGCGAGGCGCGAGAAAAGCTGGCTTTTGAGGTGACCGAACGATCGGATCTGGTCCTGTTTGTGCTCGATGGCGACATGACTCAGTCTGAGCGCGAGGCATTGAGCACATTGGCCGCTCAGCAGCGCCCGATTATCATGGTGCTAAACAAGGCTGATCGCTATACCGCACCGGAACTCCAGCTGCTGTTGCAACGGTTGGCTGAACGAAGTTCGGCCTTCGTCAATGCCGAGCATATCGTCACCGCCAGTGCAGATCGCGGCGATGTAGTTGAGCTAACCGAGACCCTCTGGCAGGTCATTGAGGCCGAGGGCCGAACCCTATCGGCGCTAAATGCCGCCTTGTTCGCCGGCAGATTGAGCGACGCCGTAGGTGAACGCATCACCGAGGTGCGCAAACAGCTGGCCGAACGTGTCATACATACCTATTGCCTCGGTCAAGGCGTGGCCGTTGCGCTCAACCCAATCCCATTGGCTGACCTTGCTGCGGCCGCGGCCATTGACGCCAGCATGTTGGTCCATCTAGGCAAGATTTACGGTACGCCGATAGGTAAACAAGAAGCCGTCAAGCTTGGCGGCACCATTGTTGCCCAGTTGGCTGCGCTGATGACGGCAGTTTGGGGGGTCCATCTAGTCTCCTCAGCACTAAAAGGGGCTACGGCAGGGCTGTCAGTCGCCGTCACCGCTGGCGCGCAAGGCGCTCTAGCCTACTATGCCACCTGGTTAGTTGGCTCTATTGCCAGTCGCTACTTCGCGTCGGGCAAATCGTGGGGAGAGCATGGACCGAAACGGGTGGCCGAGGAGATCCTTGATTCGGTCGACCGCGATTCGATATTGCGAACAGCCCGAGCGGAAATCCTTGCTCGACTGAAGGCATCGCGACAATAATGACGTTATGTGGCAACTAATCATCCTTTCCAGCGCAATGCTGGCCCAGGAAACAGTGAGCGACGGTGCCGCCCGGCCGGTGCCCAACTTGAACGCACCAGGACAGCTGCAGTTTTTTGACCAGACATCGGGACAGTGGCTTGCGCCTGACACGTTCCTGCTGCACAAGCGCGCCGAGCAAACACCTGCGAAGTGGCCTGCTTTAACGCGGCTTCCAGGTGATGACGTCAATGACGGTGATCGCATGCGTCTGATTGCGCATCAGGGCGGTTGTGACCTGGTATTCCGAAATGGAGCCTGGGTCGCCAGCATTGTCGATGCCGGCTACGATCGCCGCCTACTGGACTTCGAGCGCTGCGAATCAGTGTCGATAGCGACACCGGCGCAACAGACCGAATCTACGACTGAACCGACCGAACCCTGACCGCAGCTTCTCGGCCAAGCAAGCCAAACCCCAAGTAGTCGTACGCAACGCCTGCATCACCGGTGAATTCCTGCCACGCCCTGAACTCATCCCCTTGCCATCCCGGGTAACCGCAGTAGTCATCGTGAACGACGATCGAACCGGACTGCAACATGGGCCCAAATGCCTTTAACACCTCGGTTGCCGACGTGTACAAGTCGCAATCGACGTGCAGCAGGCGGATCTGGCTCTGCTGATGCTCGTCGGCAAAGCCCTGCAGCGTATGCTCAAACAAGCCTCGATGCAGTTGAACCGATTCGGAGACCACCGGCAGATAGCCCCCGGTGCTATATGCACCCGATGCCTCCTGTCCATTCCAGTCGGCGGGCAATCCCTCAAAACAATCGAAGCCATGTGCCGCTTCAACACCCCACTGCGCCATCAAATTCAGCGTGCGGCCGAAGTAGACGCCACACTCAAGGACCAGACCGTCTGTACTCGCGCTGTCCAGCCCGGCCTTGAGTACCAGCGGTGACTGTCCGATAAACGGTGCCTGATGCTCTGCGGCGTACATGTGCCCGGCGAGCATCGCCGCAGCTCTGTCACCTTCAGGAAGCTGCCCCGCAAGCGCTTGCAAACGATCCAGGCGCTGCTCCTTCGGCTGGCAGGCAGCCTCACCGATTAGAGCTTGCCAAATGCCGGGTTCCAAGGCTCTGGCGCGTCGGAAACAATAAGCTGACCGCTCCTGATCCTGGTCATACCAAATTAGTCCGCCCTGCAGCGCGCATCCGGAATGTTGCTCAACCCGTTGGTCAATCACTGGCAAGGCAAGCTCACCTCGACCGAGCATAATCGCCGATTGGGCAAACCGTGCGACTGCCTCGGCTGAACTGGACGAGCGCGTCGCCTCCGCTTCGAATGCAGCGTAGCTTTGTTCGTAACGACCTACTCCCCAGAGACTTTGTGCCCACGCCAGAGGTATTTTTTGTCGGCGCGCGCCTACTTCCATCAAGGCGTGCATGGCCTGGAAACATCGCGCCGAAGAGTACAACTCCATGGCGGTTTGCAACTGATGCTCCTCGACCTTTTGCGCAGCCTGGCGTGCCGCATCGAAGTCACCAAGACGCTCTTCGACCACCGCCAGCAGCATGACGCCAACGTCGGGCGCGGCTTTGATTAACGTTGCGCAGTCCTCCCTCGCGCGCTTGTCGCCAACGGCGAGCCTTTGACGAATGGATTCAACCAACTGATCGGTATATTGTTGCAAGTCGAAATCACGGAGTGTCGAGAAAATGGTGGACCATAATGGACCGAAACGCCTGCTGTTGTCACTGTGCCTGCTGGCACACCTGCTGGCTGGTAATGCCATGAGCGCTGAACCGGTCGCGCCGGTCGCCATCGCCATCCATGGCGGCGCCGGAACCATTGTACGGGACAACATGACGGCAGACTTGGAGGCGCAGTTTGAGGCCAAGCTTACCGAAGCATTACGAGCCGGGCATGCGATTTTGCGAGACGGAGGCAGCAGCCTCGACGCGGTCGCTGCCACTATCGAAGTGATGGAAAACTCGCCTTTGTTCAACGCCGGCAAAGGGGCTGTTTTCAATGCCGAGGGTGTCAACGAGCTGGACGCCTCGATCATGAATGGCAGTGACCGACAAGCCGGGGCAGTTGCCGGTGTACGTGGCATTGCCAATCCGATTCACCTGGCCCGCGCGGTGATGGACCATTCTCCGCATGTCATGCTGATGGGCGAGGGAGCGCTAGAGTTCGCGCGCGCGCAGGGCTTCAACACGGTCGAAAGTGACTACTTTTACACTGAGCGGCGCTGGCAGCAACTGCAAGACGCGCAAAAGCAGGCGGGACAGTTCACGGTATTGCCAAATGACCAACTGTTTAGCACGGTAGGTGCTGTCGCATTGGACCAACAGGGCAACCTAGCGGCGGGTACCTCAACTGGGGGTATGACCAACAAGCGGTTTGGCCGTGTTGGCGATAGCCCGATCATTGGTGCTGGCACCTGGGCCGACAATGCTGGTTGTGCAGTCAGCGCCACAGGCCATGGCGAATTTTTTATTCGAACCGCTGTAGCGCACGAAATCTGTGCTCAAGTCCGTTACAGAGATATGACCATCGAAGAGGCGAGCGATAGTGTTGTTCAGGGGACGCTAAAGCGCATGGGCGGCACGGGCGGCGTTGTGGCAATGGACCCCGAAGGCAACATTGCCTACTCGTTCAATACAGCCGGTATGTACCGCGGTGGGATTGATGTCAACGGCGAGATTTATGTGGGGATTTATTCGGACTAGCTAGAGCGCGTCTACAGATAGGTGTTTTGACGCGCTCGCCCTGGCACACGGAAGTGCCAGCCATTTTCAAGTTACTGAAAATGAAGAACTTTCATAACCGCGCTTCTGAAAGTTCGTGTCCGCGTTAGCCATGGACGGCTAATCGTGGACGATCTCTAGCTATCTACTCGGCACCCTGTTTTATGTGAATATCGGGCAACGCCCGCCTCATCAAACTCATGCTCTCATTGTGCTTAATTGTTTTAGGCGGACGTTGTCCATGTTTGGCGCGTTGCGCCCTAAGCTAGTGAACAATGAGAAAGGGAGATCAATGAGGGCTGCATTCGCAGCTTCTGAAAAGCGGACTGTCGTATTTGCTGGTAGAGCAGACCAATAGGCTACTTGGTCGCTGTCTAGCGATAGGTAGCTAACCCACTAAGCGGGATACTGAAGATGCCCACCTCAACCAGGCTGCTCAGGAAACCGACCATGCCGAGGAAGAACAGGACAACTGCGGCCCCGTAGAAGTACTTGTTTTTGGTCCGCGAGCACTACGACAAGATTGAGCCCCTCATCCGTCTGCAACTTTCGTCGCAGCCACCTTCTCCCACAAAGGGAGAAGGAATTTGTTCGTGCGCTTGACCAGGAATCAGGCAGTGAACTCCAACGCAGGCTCGGACAAATCCCTTCTCCCTGCGTGGGAGAAGGTGGCTGCACGTCAGGTGCAGACGGATGAGGGGTGAGCCGCTGTCAGTGCAGGGTGCCCAAAGGCACGCTGCAGGCGGCGAACGACAGCACATGGATGTGCGGGCTGGCTGCGGTCCAGGGACGGTTGTTGGCGACCATCGTTGCTAAG
>BQJN01000098.1 GCA_021604725.1 Lysobacteraceae bacterium
CCAGCCAGTGCGCGCCATTCTTGACGAATTGGAGCGTGTCGGAGCGGTGGCCCTGGAGGGCAATATGGCGGTAATCGCATTGACCAGCGGCGAGATAGCACGCACCGGTCAGCGTTCGAAGGCACAGGAAATGAGCCATCAAGCCGCCGGTGTACTCGATCAGTTCAGCCGTGAACTGTGCTCCACCACGCCAAGTCCCGCGCTGGATCGCTAGCTAGAGCGCGTCCACAGTTTACGTTTCTGGACCAGCTCGACCGGCCTACGGATAGGCCGGCATTTTCAAGTTATTGAAAATGAAGAACTTTCATAACCACGCTTCTGAAAGTTCGTGTCCGCGTTGGCCATGGATGGCTAATCGTGGACGACCTCTAGCTAAATCTAGGGCTTACCCAGCGTCTCCTGCAAGGCGTCGGCGCGCCTGATGCGAGCATCTAACACCTGTTGATTCTCAGCAACGGGCCAGTCCTTGATCTGTCGCTGAACAATTGTCGCAATGGCGTTGGCGTGTTGATCGCTGGCATTCAGGCACGGAATTAGACTCAAGGTCTTGCCGCCGGCCTCGATGAAGTCTTCTCGCCCTCGAATCGCGATCTCCTCTAAGGTCTCCAGGCAATCGATGGAGAAACCCGGGCAGATCACATGCACGTTCTCGATGCCCTCCTTACCCCACTGCTCAAGCAAATCTTCGGTGTAGGGTCGCAGCCAAACCTGTTTGCCAACGCGAGACTGAAAGGCGATGGCGTATTTGGAATGATCCAGGTCCAGGCGTTCGACCACCTCGCGCACCGTCCGCTGACATTGGCAAAAATAGGGGTCACCCTTGTCGAAATAGCTTTGCGGAATGCCGTGGAAGGAAAAAAGCAACTTGTCCGGCTCCCCATGTTCGGTCCAGTACGCCTTGATTGAATCAGCGATGGCCTGCAGGTATTCGGGTTGATCATGGTATGCAGTGTTGAAACGAAGGTCTGGTATCCATCGCGTTTCCTTCAAACAATCTGCTATCGCGTCAAATGTACTGGCTGTGGTTGTGGCTGAATACTGTGGGTACAAGGGCAGCACAAAAACACGTCGATAACCGTCTTCCAGCAACGACTGCATTGTCTTTTTGATAGACGGCTGGCCGTAACGCATGGCCCAGTCCACCTTGACCTCAGGTAAGTGTTTGTCCACGGCGTGAGCCAACGCCTCGGTATCGACAGCCAACGGCGACCCCTGTTCGGTCCAGATCTCACGATAGGCTTGTGCCGAGCGGCGTGGGCGAATAACCAGGATGACACCGTTCAATATGATCTGCCAGATCAAACGCGGCACCTCGATGACACGCGGGTCGGACAGAAACTGCCGAAGGTAAGGACGCAAAGCAGATGCTGTGGCAGCCTGCGGTGTACCGAGGTTGGTTAACAGCACCGCTATTCGGCTGGGCAATGCGTGTGCGCGCTGCGACAAATCTGAGGAATTGGACATTTAAATTGGATACTGGGGTCGAGGCACGCAAGTATAGCCTTGATATTAGCCGAGGCACCCAATTCGATTACATTGCGGGGAATTTGCTCCAGCCCTCAAATCTGATAGCATGGAGGAGCGTGTCGGTCCGCCGGATGTCGGACCACCGAATACTTATAATACGGCCTGCGGTGACAATTAGTCGAGACGGGCCATCAGAGTGACAACGATGACAGACGGATTATTCCAACGAGCGCATTGCGTGATCGTCGGGCTGGCCTTGGCGCTGGCTTCGTCCATGTTGTCTGCTGCACCATTTGCATACTCGGTCAACTCTGACGCTGAAGTAAACGCCGACCGCTTGTACGAACTGGATCTGGCCACGGGCGAGGTCATCGAGGTGGGCGATAGTGGCTTCGAGGATATCGAAGGCCTGGCGTTCAGTACCTCCGGCCAGCTGTTCGGCGTCGATGATGCTTCCGACTCAGTCGTTCGATTTGATATGACAACCGGGGCGGCATCGCCAATCGGCAGCGGTTTGGGCAATCTTGGCTTGTCTGGGGTTCAAGACTACGGTCTGACATTCATATGTGACGGCGAAATGTTCATCGCCTCGGACAACGAGCGCTCCTTGTACCGAACCAACCTTCAGTCCAGTCAGCCGACCCTGGTGGGGTCCGCTGGCAGTCTCGGCGTGCGTATCACTGGCCTGGCAGCTTGGGGCGATGACGTTTATGGCATTGGATCCGAAGGTGGTGAGGGCATTTATCGCGTTGATACTGATAGCGGGCAGACCACACAAGTGATGGGCTTGCCGGGCTACTCGTTCACCGATGGCGGAATTGCCTTCGATGAAAAAGGGATTCTCTGGGCCTTGTTGGACAAGAGTTTTCTACCTTTCCGGGACGAGCCCAGCATCATTCTGCGAATTGACCTTGATGCCTTGTCAGTGACACAAACTGCGACGACATTGGAAGGCTTTGAGAGTCTGGCAATTGTTGCCAATACCGGGTGTGAACCGCAAGGGCCGCCCCCTGAAGCCGTTCCAGTGCCTAGCGTCTCTTCTTTCGGCCTGCTGTTGATGGCACTGGGCTTGATCTGGCTCGGGTTCCGACGGCCCACACCAAGCAGCTAGCCGCCCTTGCTCCGGCTCCTCCTTTTGGCTGCCATGCTGGCAGCATTTGCTCCTGCAGGTATCATCTCGGCCACGCCTCGCGACTTGGCCAAGCTGGAGCATGTCAATGAGATGCTTGAGTCCATCCATGCGCGCGACGCCATTCCACACTCGGTGATTGAACAGGCTGAGGGCGTGGTTCTGATCACCAATGTAGTCAAAGCCGGGTTCGTCGCTAGTTCGCGTCAAGGCGTCGGCACATTGAGTGTTCGGCTGGTCGACGGCAGTTGGAGCAATCCACTGTTTGTGCAATTGGAAAACATACCGGTTGACGTGGTAGCAGGGCCGCAAGAGGCCGCTGTTGTGTTGATATTTCGCACTGAGCGCAGTGCGCTTTCAATCATCGATGGTCCAGTGGTAGTCGGCTTTGATGTTTCCAGCGCACCAGGACTGGTGGCCGATGCGGGAGACGTCGACAACAAGCTATCATTTTCGCGAGCCGAGGTTGGTGTTTATCTCCGGGTCCGTGAAAAATGGTCC
Source organism: Lysobacteraceae bacterium (assembly GCA_021604725.1). Lineage (GTDB taxonomy): Bacteria > Pseudomonadota > Gammaproteobacteria > Xanthomonadales > BQJN01 > BQJN01. The sequence continues at coordinate 3,098 of BQJN01000098.1, forward strand.
GGACTTGATCTCGAAGGCGCGGTTCTACGATTGTTGAGCGATCGCAACCGCTCGATCTATGACGACGACTCGGCTCGTCGCATATTCGCTGACCGCGCTGGTGAGCCTCCCCCGGAAGCGCAAGCTTTGCGCGCGACATTCGGACGCCATTGGCCGTAACAGTCTGCCAACTGGTTCGGACCGAAAGTGCGGGTCTAGCTGCTACAATCACGTTATTATCTGAAAGCAATTCGTTTGGAGAATCCCCATGGGACTCGGTGGAATTAGTATTTGGCAACTGTTGATCGTCCTGGTGATTGTTGTGCTGTTGTTCGGCACCAAACGTCTGGGCAATATTGGCTCGGACCTCGGCAAGGCCATTCGCGGTTTCCGCAAAGGAATGAGCGACAAGGACGATGAAGAGCCACGGCTGGAGGCCGATCCGGAGCCGCTGCCGAATGCTGCTGAAAAATCCAAAGCTGGCCAGAGTGACTGAGCAGTCTCTGATTAGTTCGAGCTTCGCCAGCCATTTACCCGCTCCGGCGCGCCGGCATGTTTGATGTAGGCTTTTGGGAATTGGCGATTCTGGGTGTTCTGGGTTTGTTGATCCTTGGTCCTGAACGCCTGCCGAAAGCGGCGCGGACCATTGGCGCCTACACTCGCAAGGCGCGCCAGTCCTGGTCTCGCATTCACGCGGAAATTGAGCGCGAGCTTGAGTCCAAAGAGATTCGAGAGGCCCTCGACCAATCTCGCGAGCAGGTCAACGAAATTGGCAAAGGCATTAGTGACGGCGCTAAACAGTTCGGTGACGAACTAAAACAGGTTTCAGATGAGCAAAGAGAACGCAAATCCGACCGATCCGAATGATGAGCTGCCGTTCATCTCGCATTTGGTTGAGTTGCGCTCAAGGTTGCTGCGCGCGGTAGTAGCCGTTGCGGTTGTGGCCGTTGCGCTGCTGCCGTTCGCCAATACCTTGTACGGTTATCTGGCAGGGCCTTTGATGCGGCACATGCCGGAAAACTCGTCGATGATTGCCATCGAAGTAGCATCGCCGTTTTTGACTCCGTTCAAACTGGTCATGGTTCTGGCCTTTGTGGTGGCGTTGCCGTATGTTTTGCATCAGGTCTGGGCGTTTGTAGCGCCGGGTCTGTATCAAAACGAAAAGCGTTTCGCCATGCCGCTTTTGGTCTCCAGTACCATTCTATTCTACGTCGGTTGCGCCTTCGCCTACTTTGTCGTGTTCCCGCTGGTATTCGGGTTCTTGACCTCGGTGGCACCGGAAGGCGTTGAGGTGATGACCGACATTTCGCGGTATCTGGACTTTGTTCTGGTCTTGTTTGTCGCCTTCGGCTTGGCATTCGAGGTGCCAATCGCAACGATTTTGTTGATCGCCGCTGGTATCGTCGACCGGGCTTCCCTCGCTGCAAAGCGACCGTACGTCATTGTCGGTGCCTTTGCCCTTGGTATGTTGTTGACGCCGCCGGATGTGATCTCGCAGACATTGTTGGCGTTGCCAATGTGGCTGTTGTTTGAAGTTGGCCTCATATTTTCAAGGTTTTTCGTCCCCGAACCGGCATTGGCGGATGAAGGGCCATGAGTCTTCCCCTAGGTCAATATGACTGATTTTTGGAATTTTGTAGTACTGACGCTCGATAGCGGCGTCGACCTGACGGTTGGGCGCCTGGTGCTGACTGGTCTGGCTGGCGTATTTGGACTGGGTTTCAGCTTCTATTTCTCAAAACTGATTGGGCGGCGACTGATTCGAAGTTCACGCATCAGCGCAGATGCGTCACAGGTCATTCAGCGTTTGGCGTTCTATTTGTTCATCATGATGGTGGTCATTGGTGTGCTTAGTCTGCTGCACATACCGGTGACGGCCTTTGCATTCCTGTCGGGGGCGGTGGCCATCGGCTTTGGTTTTGCTGCCCAGAATGTGATCAGTAACTTGATCAGTGGCTGGCTGCTGATGACAGCTCGGCCAGTGCGGATTGGTGATTTTATCGAGCTAGGTGACGTTACCGGGACCATTGAGCGCATCGAGAACAGGTCCACCTTGATTCGTCGAGTCGATGGTGCCCATGTCTTGGTTCCGAACTCCCAAATGCTCGAAAACACACTAACAAACTGGACCCTGGTAGATCGCGACATTCGCACAAAGCTGACCGTTGGTGTGGCTTATGGCTCTGACGTCAATCGGGTGCGCGAGGTGCTCGAAGAAGCCGCCAATGCGCACCCTCTGACCAAGGAAGTGCCGCCGCCAGTCGCTGTGTTTGAAGATTTCGGTGACAGCGCCCTGGTATTTGAGCTGTTTTTCTGGGTGCAAGTCAGTGGCGAGCGCGAACTGCGCCTGGTTCGAAGTGATTTGCGCTTTGAGATTGTCCGCCGATTCGAGCAAGAGGGCATTGTTATCGCCTTTCCGCAACTGGATGCGCATCTGGACAGTTCCAGGCCAATTCAGGTCCAGCTGCAGAGCTCGGACGGGAAAAACAAGCGCAGTGGTGACAAACAATGATTCGTGTTTGCTATTGGCAGGGTGAGCGAGTCAAGACTTTGTCGGCTGCGGACTTTTCAAGTCTGCAGCAGTTACAAGCCAAATGGATTTGGGTCGACTTCAATGAAGCCTCCAGCGCGGAGATCCGAACTGTACTGGATGGGGTATCGGGTCTGGGTGTCACCGTTAGCGACCACTTTCTGGATCACGAGATCAATCCGCGCATCGAAATGCATGGCGAAGATACGGCAGTTTGGTCTGTTCGTGGCCTGGATGCGCGTACCGAAACGATTGATTTTGGGGTGATCCAGCTGGCCTTTCTGTGGTTTGGCAATATCCTTTTTACTCGCCACCAGGTTTTTTCGCCGAGTATAGATCTGCGTTGGACCGCTTTGATGGAAGGTCAGGGCAAGGTTCCGGCATCGGCATTGGAAGTGGGTTTGGTGGTATGTCAAACCGTGTTCGATCGCTATGTTCCGATCGTTCGACGCCTGGAAGCACGCCTCGATGTAATTGAAGATGAGCTATTGGCCACCTCAAACGACAAACTTCTGATCGAGCTGACCGAGTACAAGACCCGCTTGCGAAAAATTCGGCGCAACACGACGTACCACCTTCAGGTGTTCTCGGTATTGGCGGAGGGCCTGCCAAACAAAAAGCCCAGAGCATTGCACGCGGTGCGCGACACCCTGGATCGAATCATGAATCTAAGCCTGACGTTTCATGATATGTGCGGTGACCTGATCGACGGCTACATCTCTTTGTCGTCACATCGTATGAATCAGATCATGAAGGTGCTGACCATGATCACAGCGGTGTTCGTGCCATTGGGTTTTTTGGCCGGAATCTATGGCATGAACTTTGAAAATATGCCAGAGCTGGGAATGCCGAATGGCTATTTCGTGTTGTTGAGCGTGATGGCGTGTCTGGCTGCTGGCATTCTGTTGATGTTCAGGATACGGCGCTGGTTCTGAACGAATCGCCGAATACTCCCCCCGTTGTTGCAGTTTCCGCGGCTTTTCGAAACCATTTGTTTCAAGTTCTGCGCTTCGCTACCTGTACGCAAGTATCCAAAAAGGTATACTATTGCCCTAAGCCGTACAGGCGTACCATTTCAATCGAGGTAAATTACGATGTCAGTACAAGCAAACGACGGACCAGAACCGCGCGACGCCAGTCTTCGAGTCTCCAAGCGCTTGCGCGATAGCCTTAAAGCTGCGGCAGCCGTTATGGGTCGCCCGCTGTATGAGGTGACGAATGAGGCAATCAACACCTATCTTGACAGCCTGCAACTGACCCAGGAACTTGAGCGTTGGCGTGAAGTGGCCGGTTCCAGCAAGGACGGTCGCAAGTCAGCTTAGGAGGCCAAAGGGACTGGCCGCCCGCCGTCCTGGTTGACGGAGTGTAGCGGAGTCCAGAAGGCCGAGCGCATGGGCGCAACTTCCGGTTCGCTCGAAAGGACCCGAAAATCACTTGGTGGATAATCGGGTCCTATTCATTTCATCTCTATTTACTTTCTGCCTGCTCTTCAGCTTGCTTGGACCCTGGTCCTCGCTTCGGCCGTGCCCGGAATGTCGGCGTGAACTTCTCCCGCACGCCTGAGTTGGAAATACTCTCAACGTAATACCAGTAGGCCTTGCATGGGTCGATGGTGTCGTCAGCGAACTGATAATAGCTAGGCTCATCGGTGGTGCCGGCGCCGATGATTGGATCTTCAGTCAGCTTGATAAAAGGTCCATCTTCCGACTCGCCACGATAGACGTCGAAGCCAAAATTCGACTCTTCGCTCGCCGTAGCCCATTTTGGAGTATTGGTTAGTCGCTCTTCCGGTGCGATCTGGTCTTGCGGTCCGCAGCCTTCGACCTGCGGCTTGCTGCTGGTGCCGGCACATCCGGCCAAACCAACGGTGGCTGCCAGTGAAATGCTCAGCACAATGGATCGAGTAGGAGACATGGCTTGTTATCCTGGGTTTAATTTGCAGCCGGTACTTTACCGGATATCACACCAGCCGACACCTGTTGCGGGTCATGCATGCCGCCAATCACGTACATGCTCCCTTCGGAGATCAGCAAGCCACGGTGATCCATGCTGCCGGCAGGCAACGGGTCCAGCAATTGCCATTGCGATGATAATCGCGATCGGGCGAACACCCGCCTCGATGCCAATGACAAGCGGCCATCATAGCCAACACCATTGTAGTTATAGGGGTTGGGCGAGCCGCCAGCAAAGATCACGCGTTGGTCAGAGGCTCCGGCAGCCATTCGATAAAGACCTGGACCGCCGTGGTGATCGATCTGCTGCCATTCAATTGTTGTCGCCCGGTCGTCGGCAATCAGGCCTTCATGGCATTGTACGGCTGGAACAAAACGCCGACCCTCGACCAATGGTTCAATCTTGACGCCGTCGCAGATCACCATCCAGTCGTCGCTAAGCGCGCCGGCGTGACCGAAAACGGGCCAGCCAGGAAACGGGGTTGACTGCCACCACTGGTCCGTTTCGGTATCGTAGACCTGGGTGTTGTCTACGTTTGTCGAATTGGACCAGCCACTGACCAGAATCAGGTATCTGTCGGCGTAAACCATAACCACCGAGTCGTCGACGGGCACCGGCATGGTGGTGCGTTCTGACCAATCTCCCGTGGTGGTGTCGAGTGACCATATTTCTGGCGTTGATACTTCCGTGTGGTCCTCGGCAACGGTGTAGCCACCTACCAGGTACACCGTTGTACCAATTGCAACGGCGCTGGCCGCCAGCCGAGGTGGGCCAGGCACGTCAAGCGAACGCCATTGCCGAGGATTCAGGCTCAAGTCCAGGATGAACCCTTGCTTACTGACATCGCGCCATGTTTTTCCCGCTTTCAGGCCAGTCATGGAAAGCAGAATAGGGCCGGAATCTGCCGCAACAAGAGCGACTGCGTTGTTGCTCATCGGCTGCGGCAAGCTCGGTAGCTGCGTCCATGGGTCGTTGGCTGCCCGGCAGCCGCAGATCAGGACAACAACAGCCAGCAGTGGCGTGCGCATCGGAGGGGGTGTATTCATGCTCGCATTGTTGCATGTTCAAGCTTGATCGACACAGCCATGCCCCGTCTTGTTGCTACCACCGAATCGTTGACCCATCCCAATGCACAAATTGGCCATGCTTTTGGGCGAGCTCGCTGTTGGCTAGCTCCAGCAGGCGATCTGCGGTTTTATCCGGCTCGGCAAAGTAGGTGTCGGAATGCAAGTAGGGGCTAGACATTTCGGTACGAGTGGTGCCTGGATGAACGAGCAGCAGGTTTGGGTGGTGCTTGCGTCGCGCCAGTTCTATTGCCAGTGTCTTCATGCCCATATTCAGGGCTGATTTGGACATCCGATAGCCATACCAGCCTCCGTACCTGTTGTCATCAATGCTGCCGACTTTGGCCGAGAGTACAAGAATATTGGCGTCTGGCTTCAGTACCGGCAAACAGGCTTTGACCAGCATCAGGGGCAATATTGCGTTGAGATTGAACGATGCAAGCAGGCTTTGCGCGGTCACTCGGCCAAGGTTCTTTTCCGGGAACATGCCGTCACCGTCCAGTCCGCCGGTCGCGACAATAACCGTGCGCGGGGTGACGCCGTGACGATCAATGCTTGCTCGCAGCGCTGCCTGGTCGGGCTGTTGCGGGTCGAATGTGTAGTAGCCCAATCGGTCGCACAAGCTGCTGCATGGACGACGAGAGAATCCGATAACAGTTCGGTAGCTGGCATGCTGCAACAGCCGGTTGATGAGGGCCGCTCCAATGCCGCCGGTCGCGCCGAAGACAATCGCTGCGTCGGTGTTCATGGGATAACTTCTTGACTTGGGTGGTCCAATAGTCTGATGTACGTCGTGAACACACTGTGAATCCAAGTCCCGTACTGTTGAGCATTCACGCCGCGTTGACGACTGGCATCGTAGCCTGCGCGGTCGTTGGACAAAGAGAGTACCCAAATGCGTGTTGGCATTGTTGGCGGAACAGGTTTTTTCGGACACTACTTGGTGCGCTCGCTGGTCGCGGCCGGCTATCAGCCAACGCTGCTGGTACGACCGGGCAGCGAGGACAAGGTGGTTTGTCCGGAACGATGCTCGATCATCAGCGGTGACGTAACCGACCGCGGTGCATTGGAGCGCTTGTGTCAGGATTGTCATGCGATTATTTACTGCGTTGGCATCCTGAGAGAGGACAGAAAACGCAACGTCACCTTTGAGCAGACCCAATATCAGGGGGCCGTGGCCACGCAACAAGCAGCCTACGAAGCTGGCGTCAGTCGATTTCTATTGATGAGTGCCTACGGCGTCGGCAGCGATGGAACCGACTACCAGCAGACCAAGTGGCGAGCAGAACAGGCAGCGCTGGATAGCCCGATGGATGTAACGATTTTTCGCCCATCTGTGATGTTTGGTGACCCGCATGAGCGTATGGAGTTTGCCAGTCAGTTGTACTTCGACATGATCCGCCCACCGCTTCCGGCGATCAGTTTCTTCGCTGGCTGGAACCCTTCGCGGCCGGTGATGATGTCGCCGGTCCATGTCCAGGATGTCGCTGATGCCTTTGTTGCTGCCTTGGGCAACGAGGAAACTATCGGACAGACAATACCGCTGGGTGGGCCTGAGTCCTTGTCCTGGCGTCAAATGCTGGGACGAATCGCTGAAACGGTGGACAGGCGCAAGATTATGGTTCCCATGCCGACGGGGTTGATGAAGATCGCAGCGCATGCGCTTGACTGGCTTCCGGCATTTCCGGTTACAGTCGACCAGTTGACAATGCTGGAGCAGGGCAACGTTGTTGGTCCCGAACCGTTGACCCGATTGTTGCGGCGTGCTCCGCGAGCATTTGATGCGACGAACCTCGGCTACCTGTGCCTGGCCAGGCAAGACCTGATCAGCGCCCAGTAGCCTGCATCATTGCCCCCAGATTAACTGGCCAAGCTGAGGAAAACCATCGGCCAGGGTAAAAGGAACTGAGGTCAGTTCGCCACCCTGGTTGCGTTGAACGACGAAATGCAGATGCGGACCAGACGAAAATCCCGTATTGCCGGACAAGCCGAGCTTTTGGCCTAATCGGACCCGTTGTCCCGGGCGCACGACTACGCTCTCCGACAACAGGTGTGCGTAAACGGCCATGCCACCATCGCCGTGTATTACTCGGACATTGTTTGCCCTGGCCGCGTACTCTGGCCGCGTTCCTTCGTTGAAGTAGTCGTCTTCGACCGACATCACTACACCGGCTCTGGCAGCGACAACTGGCGTGCCTTCTGGCAATGCGATGTCAATGGCGTAGCGATTCTGACGGCCGGCATGAGTGAACTCGCCGTTGAAAGCCTGGGTAATGACAAATCGGTTTCCGGCGAACGGAGCGGCGTAAACAAATTCTTCGTCAACAACAGCGTCGGGATCCCCCGGCGTTGCCGACATCGACATTTCGAACGCGGCCCGTGGACCGGTGGCTGAAATGTTCAATATTCTGGTTTCGAGGTATGCGGGCAACACCGCCTGTCCGCGCTGGGCCGGGCCGTCGAGTTGGATATCGGTGCGCTGCGGGAACCGAACCTTGAGTTCGGCCGGTCCCCACCAGTGATTGAAGACGAACACGTCGCGGGATCCATCGGCAAGATCAGCTGTCCGCAGCGTGATCATTTTTGGGTTGTCGACCCGAACTGTTCTGGAACTGACTGTCTGCTCGGTGTCGGGAGCGACGTCGGTGAAGTGGGTAATGCCGTCTTCGTCGACGTATTGATAGATCTTTTTTGCGTTGCTGGCCATTGGCAGGCACAGCAACAAAATCAACAGTAGGCGCATCTGAAGGTTCTGACGGTCGAGCCGGTATCTGATCACCATACGGCCTGCTTTGAGCGGGGTCCAGTGCGGCAAAACCTCGGCGTCATGCTTGTTTGGTGACCCACCCTGATCTTCTGTCTACAATTGAGGCATGATCAAAACCCTATTTGTCGCATTTACATGGTTGTTGTTTGCGGTGGCGGCGCAAACGACGGCTGAAGAAAATACACAACCACCTCAGCTATTGGGGGTTTGGTACGGCCAGTACACTACCAGCATCGACGGCCAGCCCACCGCTGCCGAGATGTGGATGCTGGTGTCCTGGCAACTGAGCAAGGATGGCTGGTCGATTCGCGGGCACAATCGCTGGAATGTCCTCAACGAGGACGGGGAGACGGCGCAAGGGGCTGCCGCTCTTGGACGCAATGCTGAACATTTCGACACATTCAGCGGCCAGATTGCGAAAGACCGCAAGCAAGTCGTACTGACCGAACAGACCCGTGGCAGCCGTATCGAGGCACACTGGCAAACGGACGGTGTGCCTGACGCGGTAAGCGCTCAGTTTTTCGACAAGGGTTCAGCGTCGCCGGCGTTCACGGTTGAGTTGAGCCGCGTTGATACGCACTATACACCCGGTGAAATCACAGGGCTGGGTATCGATGTGTCTCACCACTCCGGGGCGGTGGACTGGAACAAGATCAAACAGCAGTCGTACACTTTTGCCTACATCAAGGCCAGTGAAGGTGTTGACAACCCCGATGCCATGTTCGCCACCAACTTTGCGGGCGCACGCGAAGCGGGCCTGGCCTACGGGGCCTATCATTTCTATGTCACTGAAGATGATCCGCACGCCCAAGCCAGCTTGTTTGCCAAACAGCTGGCGCAAGACGTCGGCACCTTGCCCCCGGCAGTGGATGTCGAGGTGTTGGGAGCTAACACCCACGGTGACATGACCGACACACTGCTGACATTCCTGCAAGCTCTGGAAGCTGAGTTGGGTGTCAAGCCGGTGATTTACACCACCTCGCGGTTTTGGGATGAGCACTATCGGCCTGAGTTTTCAGACTACCCGCTGTGGATGGCCGAATACGGCGTAAAAATGCCAAAGGTGCCATTTGGCTGGGATAACTGGCTGCTGTGGCAACACGCTGCTGACCGAACCGTGCCTGGAGTCGAGAAAAACGCCGACATCTCCTTATTGCACCCGAACGTGAAACTCGAGTCGCTACTGATCTCCGCACCGCAACAGACACTGAAAAAGGAAACCCCATGAAGTACATAAAATGGCTGATCATGTCAGCACTCCTTGCTGCGCCCAACGTATTTGCCGGCGAAACGGTGGTGCTACCGATGCGCGACCGAGCGGCCCTTATCGACCAATGGATGGATGAACGAATCGCCACGGTACTGCCGCCGTTGATGCAGCGCACAGGGATTGATTTCTGGTTGATCATTTCCCGCGAATACAACGAGGACCCGGTGATCAGGACCTTTTTGCCGTCGACCTGGCAATCGGCGCGCCGCCGCACCATTTTGGCCATACATGACCCCGGTGATGGTCAACCACTGGAAACGCTGGCGATCGCGCGTTACGCGGTTGGCAAGTCTTTTGCCAAAGCCTGGGACAAAGAACAGCAACCCGATCAGTGGGCGCGTCTGATTGAAGTCATCGAGGAACGAGACCCTCAGGCCATTGGCATCAACGTCTCGGAAACGTTCGCCTTGGCCGATGGCATGACAGAAACCGAGCACCGCATTTTGATGGAGCGTTTGCCTGAGAAGTATCACGATCGGGTCAAATCGGCAGAGATGTTGGCTATCGGCTGGCTGGAGACCCGCACCCCCTCTGAGATGAAGGTGTATCCACAGATCGTGCGTTTGGCACACGAGATCATTGCCGAAGGCCTTTCTGAAGCGGTTGTTCAGCCCGGTGTCACCACTACCGACGATGTGTCCTGGTGGTATAGAGATCGAATTCGTCAACGGGGCTTGACCACCTGGTTCCATCCGTCGGTGAGCATCCAGCGCGCCGGTGTTGAGGAACAAGACTTCATTTCTGCATTCAGCAAGGACGATGACCAGAATGTGATTCAGCCGGGCGACTTGCTGCACGTCGACTTCGGCATCACCTACCTGCGCCTCAACACCGATACGCAACAGCATGCCTACGTGCTTCGACCGGGAGAGACTGACGCCCCAGAGGGACTGAAGCAGGCGCTGGTCAACAGCAACCGACTGCAGGACATCCTCACCAAGCATTTCGTCGCTGGCAGAACGGGCAATGAAATACTGTCTGCCACGCTCAACCAGGCTGAGCTGGAGGGCATTGATGCGCATGTCTATACCCATCCGATCGGCTTCCACGGCCATGCTGCCGGACCGACCATTGGTCTGTGGGATCAGCAAGGTGGCGTGCCAGGACGAGGCGATTACCCGCTGTATGCCAACACCGCCCATTCGATCGAGTTGAATGCTCGGACTCAAGTCGAGGAATGGGGCAAAGAGGTGCGCATCATGCTCGAAGAAGATGCTTACTTTGATGGCGACAGCACCTGGTATATCGACGGGCGCCAAAGAAGGTTTCACTTGATTCCTCGGCCGATGACAGGAACGGCTCAATGAGTGAGCGCCTGAACGTTGCGGTACTGTACGGCAGCGCGCGCAAAGCAAGGCAGGGCATCAAGGCAGCGCGTTTTGTTTGTCACCAGCTTGAGGCGCGAGGTCACAAGGTGAGTTTGCTTGACTCTGAAGCATATCCCTTGCCGATGCTTGATCGCATGTACAAGGAATATGCAGACGGCGAGGCCCCCGACGTGATGGAGTCGGTGGCCAAGATCTTGCGGGAGGCGGATGGCTTGGTTGTGGTCAGCGGTGAGTACAATCACAGCATTCCACCGGCCCTGAAGAATATGCTGGATCACTTTCAGAAAGAGTATTTGTATAAACCGAGTGGCATTGTCACCTATTCTGCCGGACCGTTTGGTGGCGTACGCGGCCTGGCCAATCTACGCGCGGTGCTGGCTGAGTTGGGCGCATCGGCCATTCCCAGCGCGTTTCCCATCTCGCGAGTGCAGGCCTCGTTTGATAATGATGGCAAGGCGTTGGATACCGCCTATGGGGAGCGTATCGGTCGGTTTCTCAATGAGTTTGAGTGGTATGCCCGCGCCTTGAAGGCGGCGCGAGCCAATGATCCAGTCGACTGAGCTATTGCGTGGTCAGGCCAAAGTCCATCCGCACGCCATCCACATCCACAGCAGCCGGCTGAACGTCCAGCATAAAGATGCGGTCGGAGCTGAAGGCCTCGCCGCCGGCCGCCAGAACCGCTGCCCGCACTGATTCGGCACGCGTCGAGGCCAGGGCCCTGAGTTCGGTTTCGCCAAAACCGCTGGAGAACTGGGCGATCATCGTCTCGATCAGCGCGTTGGCGAACGCAGGGGTGTCAATTACCGCTTCCTGATCCTCGGTTTCAGCAAGGGTGGTGGCTTCGGACTGCAGTTGCGCGATGGTCTCGGGCGGTAATTGGGTGGCGGCAAAGGCCTGGATTGCGTCGATATGGTCGGCCGGTGCATCCATGGCCTCGACACCGATTTGTGTTGTCAGCGACTGCCGAGCCATGGCGAGGGCGTCGGCATCCGGTGCATAGGCCCCGCGGATCTCCAACTGCAACTGCGGCCGGTCAGCCAGGGCAGCGCTGAGTTTGGCGATCTTGTCGCTCGCATTTTCAGACAAGGTGCTTTGCCCCGCAGCAAAGTAAACATGATCGAGCGCCTGATCACCGGCGGCAACGATCTTGCCCAGCAACTTGAACGGCGAGGTGGCGATGCTGCCAATAAGGTTGACGAAGGCACGCATCACCAGATGGCCGACGTGGAACTCCGGATCGTCAAGATTGCCGCGTACCGGGACGTCCATTTGTAGTTGTCCTTTGGCATCTTTGAGCAAGGCCACGGCCAGCCCAATGGGTAGACCGAGGTCATCCTCGCTTTGCACGTTTTCGCCCAGCTCCAACTGGTCAAACAGCATCTCGTTCTGACCAATCAACTCGCGCTTTGACAGGCGGTACTCCATCTTGATATTGGCCTTGCCCTTGTCAATCTTGCGCCCGGCATAGCGTCCCGAGTAGGGCGACAGGCGACTCATGCCAAAGCCTTCCAGCGAGAACACAATGTCCGAATAGACGTCATCGGCCAGTGGGTTGATCTGACCGGCGATGGAGATCGGTGCGTACTGGTCCAGTTTTGCGCTCAAATCCACATCGGCGCGCGCCAGGTTGTCACTGGACAGGCCCTTGATCTGGCCGCTCAACTCAGTCAATCCCAAAGAGAATGTCGGCTCCATGCGTTGATCGGACATCGACAGCGAACTGTCCGTCAGGATCAGAGTATCCAGTTGAAAACTGGACTCACTGCCTGTTGAAGGCGTGTCTTCTGTCGCCGACGCCACCATCAGTTCACTGAGATTGGTGGTGCCGTCAGCAGCAATGGCCAAAGTGGATGACAGACCATTCAAGGCCAGCTGATCAATCTGCGCCTCAAAGGGAGCGAGTGCGAGTTTCAGTCCCAGTGCCTCAGCGCCAGTCAGGCCAAGTACGGTCTCGCCCAATGCGCGGTCAGCGATACTTAGCTGCGAAACGCTCACCTGACCTTCGAAACTGAAGGGGCGCGCCAGTTGGTCGCCAGCTTTGAGCGAGCCTTGAATGCCCAGCCCCGCTTCTTCATTGATGTCTGCATTCAAGAACCGATTGATCGCCGGCTGCATCGGCTGAATTGGCAGATCCTGCAGATCCAGCTCGGTCGTAACGGACAACGGCAGGATCGAGACGGTGCCGTTGGTGGTCAGCTGCCCTCGACCGTTAATCAGAGCGCTGAGCTCAAGACCAAACTGACTGCCTTGCTGACCATTGAGATCAGTCAGGCGCAGGTTCAGGTCTGCGGTTTCATTGACCAGAGTCGGTTCGAAAGTACGGTCTTCCAGGCGACTGCGACTGTCGGTGATTGACAATTCTGCCAAAGACCATTGCCAGGGCTGCTCAGATGCCAGCGCGCGTGCCTCAGATTCCTCGGCGAACTTGAGCAGGTCGACGATATCCAGAGCGCCTTCTTGATCGCGGTGGGTCGCAATCGCCAGTTGGTTGACCTGCAACGCATCGGCGGTGAACGAGCGTTCATGCAACACCAGCTTGC
>BQJN01000099.1 GCA_021604725.1 Lysobacteraceae bacterium
CGCCCTCGCGATAATCATCGCTGTGTCCAGCTCGTCGTTGCAGCTGTCGTTCCAGCTCTAGTTGATCAGCCAGGTTGTTCTCACTTGCCGCGTAGATGGCCTGTTTACTGAGTGCCAAACCAAGCGTGGGTGCCGTGGCCAGTTTTTCGGCCATTGCATTGGCCGTCGGCTGCAGCTCATCGTCATCCACCGCCTGATAGATCATGCCCATCTCGACCGCTCGCTCGGCGACTACAGGCTCTGCCAACAGGGTTAGTGCCATCGCTCGTGCTTGCCCAACAAGTCGTGGCAACACCCAGGTGCCGCCAGAATCGGGAATCAGGCCGATTTTGCTGAACGCTTGAATGAACTTGGCCGACTTGGCTGCAATCACGATGTCGCAGGCCAAAGCCAGGTTGGCGCCGGCACCTGCTGCCACGCCATTGACCGCACAGATCACCGGAAACTCCAGAGAATTTATCTTTTTTATCAGCGGGTTATAAAACTTTCCTAGAGTCTCACCAAGGTCCGGTCGGGGCTGACCCGGTCCACTCTTGCGTGCCGACAAATCCTGCCCTGCACAAAAGCCGCGCCCGGCGCCGGTCAGCAACAAACAGCGCGCACCCTGCTGCTCGGCAGCGTCAATTGCCGCACGGACCTCAAGGTGCATTTGCTCGGTGAAGGCGTTGAGCTTGTCCGGACGGTTGAGCGTTAGTCGTGCAACGCCATCGACAAGCTCAAACTGTATGGTCTCGTAGCTCACGACGGTTTGTTCGCCACCAAGGTCAAGACGTCATACTGCGCGACCACCTCGTCGTTTTGATTGGTGATCTCGGTATCCCAGCGGATCTCGCCGTAATTATCGGTTTCCCGGTTGATCTTCTGTTTGCAGACAAACGACACTTTCATGGTGTCACCCGGATAAAACGGGGTGAGGAATCTCAAGTTCTCCAGACCATAGTTCGCCAACACTGGACCCGGATCGGGGTGCACAAACAAACCGGCAGCTGCCGAGACAATAAAATAACCATGCGCGACACGACCTTCGAAAAATTCGTTCGCAGCGGCCGCCTCTTCATTCATGTGGGCATAGAACTTGTCTCCCGAAAACTCGGCAAAGTGCTCGACATCTTCAAGAGTCACGGTGCGTTCGGGCGCATCAATGGTGTCACCGAGCTGGACGTCTTCGAAGTACTTCTTAAACACATGTTCGGCTTGCACGGTCTGTTTGCCACCGCGAATCCAGCGACCGCCGACATGACCGAGCATACTCGGTGAGCCCTGAATCGCGGTACGTTGCATATAGTGCAATACGCCGCGGATGCCGCCCATTTCCTCGCCACCACCGGCGCGACCTGGACCGCCGTGAATCATATGCGGCAGTGGTGAGCCGTGACCGGTGGATTCTTTGGCGCAGTCACGGTTGATCAATACCAGGCGGCCATGCCATGCAGCGGTTCCCAGCACCAGTTCACGAGCCACCTTGTCATCATGAGTAAATATGGAACCAACCAGGCTGCCCTGCCCCATCTTGGCCAGTTCAATCGCCTCTTCGGTGCCGTTATAGCCCATCAAGGTGCTAACCGGACCGAACGCTTCGATATCGTGGACTTCGCGTCGACCAAATGGGTCCGAGCAATGCATCACCACCGGTGAAATGAACGCCCCTTTCTCGCCATCCGCGCCCATCACATCAAAGCTATCCAGGGTGCCATAAACCATTTCGGCTGCGGCACTGAGCTCACGAACGCGCTCACGCACCTCCTCGCGCTGACCCAGACTGGCCAAAGACCCCATAGTGACACCTTCAACCGACGGATCGCCGACGACCACCTTGTTCAAGCGTGCACGCAGCGCCTCAGCCACCGCATCGATTCGGTCTGCTGGCACGATGGCACGACGAATCGCGGTGCACTTCTGCCCGGCCTTGACCGTCATTTCCCGCACCACTTCCTTGATATAAAGGTCAAATTCGGGCGAACCGGGCTCAACATCCACGCCCAAAATAGAACAATTAAGGGAATCGGCTTCCATGGTGAAGCGTGTCGAGTTCTCTACTACCGCCGGCTGCTGCGCCAGCATCTTTCCAGTAGCGGCGGAGCCGGTGAAGGCGACCGCGTCCTGACAGGTAAAGTGCTCAAACAGGTCACCGGTGCGGCCACAGATCAACTGCAGTGCCCCTTCCGGGAAACAGCCCGACTCGATCATGCGTCGGAACATCAACTCTGTGAGGTAAGACGTTGATGTTGCAGGCTTTACGATGGCAGGAACCCCCGCCAACAGCGTTGGCGCCAGCTTCTCCAACATGCCCCAGCACGGAAAATTGAACGCGTTGATATGCACAGCTGCACCTTCCAAAGGCACGCAAATATGCTGGCCGGTAAAGGTACCGTGTCGCGAGATCTGTTCCGGATTGCCGTCCAGGTAAACCTGGTCGTTGGGCATTTCTCGGCGCCCTTTCGATGAATACACGAACAAGGTAGAGATGCCGCCTTCGATATCGATCCATGAGTCCATCTTGGTGGCACCGGTCGCCGCCGACAGTGCGTAAAACTCATCCTTTCTGGCCATCAGGTATTTGGCCATTTCCTTGAGGCGAATAGCGCGCTGATGAAACGTTTCCCGACGTAGCGCTGGACCACCGACATTCCTGGCGTAGTCGAGCATCGCCTTGAAGTCCAGCCCATCGCTGGAAACCTGACCGAGCGTCGCCCCGGTGACAGCGTTGTAGATTGGCGCGGTACCGGAGGTTCCGGCATGCCACTGCCCCATCGCGTAGCTTTGCAGCGTGTTAGTCATGTTCAATCCTTACCGGGTTTGCCAGTTTTCTAGTTCGGTGACCACCACCGACAAAAATTCGTTGGTCTGATGCGCATCCAGGGCGCGATGATCGATGGTCAGGCTGATGTAGCACATCGGCAGGATTTTGATCACGTCCTCGCCGTCGACTGACACCACCTTGACCCGTTTCTCCAGCTTGCCGACACCCAATATGGCCGACTGTGGCTGGTTGATGATGATTGGAGTCGCAAACAGGCTGCCACTAACACCATGGTTGGAAATGGTGAAGGTGCCGTGCCGCACATCCGCTGGTTGCAGCTGACCACCGCGTGCGCGCGAAGTTAAGTCTGTCAGCATCGATGCAATGTCAAACAGGTCCTTGCCTTGCGCCTGATGCAATACCGGCACCACCAAACCCTTGTCGCCCAGCGCGGTACCGACCCCAATGTTGATGTCATCAAACACCTGCAAGTGGTCTTCATGGAAGCGGCTGTTGACCTCAGGCACCGCCTGCAATGCCTTGATGCAAGCATCAACAATGTAGGCGGTAATGGTCAAACTGACGCCTTTGTCAGCATAGTCAGCCTTGTGTGCTTTGCGATGGGCCAGAACACCGCTTAAGTCCACTTCGAATACGCTGGTGACATGTGGCGCGGTGTGCAACAGACTGGTGACCATGTGCTCGGCGATGCGTTTGCGCATTTGGTCATGCGGCACATCGTGGGAGGCGAAGGCTTGCATATCGGCCACTGGCGCTTTGGCTTCGGCCTTGGCAATCGGTTCCGGCGGTGAGGCTAGGTAACGTTTGACGTCGCCGACGGTGATGCGCCCGCCGCGGCCAGTGCCAGGAATTTGACTGGCCTCCAGATCATTTTCAGTGACCAGGCGACGCACCGCAGGACTCAGGCGCCTGGCCATTTCAGTACTACCGGAAGCGGCTGTCGTCGCAATGCGAGCGACCTCGTTGACGTTTTCGCTGGACGACTCAATGGTAGACGCGCCCGAGGTATCGGTTTCATCCAACTGGCCAACGACCATGCCAGGCTCAACCGCATCACCCTCACTCAAATCCAGGGAAACCACGCGGCCGTCTCCAGGTGCGGCGATCTCCACCATCACCTTGTCAGTTTCGACTTCGGCCACCGGATCATTGGTGCTGACCAAATCGCCCACCGCGACCAGCCAGCGAGCAAATACAGCTTTGGTGCCTTCCTGATCGGAAGAAAAAACAATATCCAACATATTAAATTTCCATCAGGTCAACAATGGTGGCGGCAATCCTGTCGACGTTGGGGACGACGGCGTCGAGCAGCAACGGGCTGTGGGGACTGGCTACATCCGGCATGGCCAATCGCTTGATCGGCGCATCAAGGTTCCAAAACGCTTCATCACTGAGCACCGCCGCAATTTCCGCGCCGAATCCTGCGCTCAAATTGTCTTCATGGACGATCAAGCAACGGTGCGTTCGCGCCATCGACTCCAGCACCATGTCGCGGTCCCAGGGCACCAGGGTGCGCAGGTCGATGACGTCGGCGTTGATGCCACATTGCTTGGCCGCTTGCTGACAGCGAGGCACCATCGCGCCCCAACAAACAATGGTCAAGTCGTCACCCTCGCTGACCTTCCTGCCCTTGCCGAATTCGACAACGTAGTCGTCACCAGGATATGGACGCCGCGCCCAGACATCATCGAGCATAGCGCGGTGTTCGAAGAAAATCGTTGGGTTGTTGCTGCGCATGGCAGTGCGTAGCAGCCCGACGGCATCTTCGGCATTCGACGGCATCGCCAGCTGCCAACCGATGGCATGCACCCACTTCACCTCGTTGGTCTGACTGTGCCAGGGGTCACCGCACTTGAAAAAGCCACCGGGAATGCGAACCACGGTCGGGCAGGCAAAGCGATTGTTGGTACGCCAACGCATGGTGCCAATATCGTTCAGTTGCTCTTCCGCCGGATCGGCGTATTTGCGGAACTGAATTTCCGGTACCGGCATCAAACCGGCGGCGGCCAGACCGACACAGCGGCCGATAATGCCTTCTTCGGACAGGCTGGTATCAAACACCTGCTCATCGCCGTGCTTGTCTTGCAGGCCCATGGTCGCCGCATGCACGCCGCCTTTTGGCCCGACGTCCTCGCCAAATACCAGCACTTTTTTGTTGTTGGCCAGCTCGAAGTCCAGGGTGCGTCGTATGGCAGTTAGCATGTTCATCCGCTCGCCACCGGTTTCAGCGACGCTGCTGCCGCGCGGAGCCTGATAACCGTCAACGGCCATGCCACCCATCAGTGGTAATTCAGCCTGTCCCTGATCGTCGGTTTCTTCAAACACGTAACGGCAGATGTTGTCTGGGTTCGGCAACGGTTGCTCAAGTGCGCGCTCTTTGGCCTTCACAACATCGTTTGCTGCTCGCTGCTCGATCTCCGCCCACTCTTGCTCGGAGACAACGTTGGGCACCATAAAGGCCTTGAGCTTGGGCAAGGGATCACGCGCCCACTCAGCCTTGACCAGTTCCTCGTCTTTATAGGCCTGTGTGTCTTGCGCCGAATGACCACTCAATCGCGGCACGGTCAGCCGCACCAGCGCCGGGCCCTCACCGCTGCGAATATGCGCAACCGCATCACCAAGCAAGGCGGCCGCTTGCTCAGGCTCTGTGCCATCGCCATCGTGAATCTTCAGGTTCTTGAACGAAGCCAGATTGGCAGCGATGTTGCGCCCTGGTGTTTGCTTGTCCGAGGTGACCGAAATGCCGTAGCCATTGTCCTCAATGTAGAACAACATCGGCAGCTTGAGGGTGGTAGCAATGGTCAGTGCCGACCAAAACCCATTGGTCGCGCAAGATGCATCGCCGCCCAGGGCAACGCCCAGTGCGCCGTTCCATTCGTCTTCACCCAACACCCTTGAGCGATAATCCACCGCTTGTGCCCAACCGACAGTCGGCGTGTATTGCGCACCGACGCCACCGCACATCGGCAGCACGCTGGTTCCATTTTTATTCGGGTAATTGAAAACCACACCGATATCGCGGCCGTCAGAAAAACCTCCCGCGCGCATCATCGGACAGGCCAAAGCTTCCTCCGGATCCAGACCGATGGACAGCATCAAAGGTCGCGAACGGTAGTAGCCGTTGGCGGCATCGTGTTGGTGATCAAGCAAGGTGCCCAGAATGATCTGAGCCATGTCGTGGCCGCGCGCAGAAAACTGGTAGAACAGTTTGCGCGCTGGCAATAATTCGTTTACTTCAGTGTCGTCCAGCGCACGGGAAAGGTGCAGCAGGTAGGCAACGCGCCGCCAATCGATCTCGGTGTTCGGAAAGTCGCTTTCTCCGGTGACTTCGCTCGCCGCTGTGGCCATCGATAACTCCATCAATTCGTGAGCCGAACATAATAACGTGTTTCGCCGTTTAAGGGTTGCTTGCTGGCCTCAGTCGTTGAAGGTGATCTGCAATCGCCTTGGCGGCGACTCGATGCCCCTCGATATTCCAGTGCGGGTCATGCTCAAAATGCAGTTTAGCCGGTGCACCGCTGCCCAAAAACGCGGGGGCCAGATCGACTACCGGCATACCCGTTTGCTGCAACTGAGCGACGAGATTCTGATGTAGACCTTCAGAGGCCTGCCGATATTCGCTGATCCACAAGCCCCGCGATGGAACGATGACCAAAATTATCCGGTTCGCATCAACGGCTGAAAGCTGGTCAACAAGTTGTGAAAAGTCCGGCGCATGCCGCAGGCTTTTCTGAACCCCGGTTTCTAGCTCACGGATGACCCCGACTTGCTCCAGCCACGGCCTGGCCTCGGACTGTTTCAGCGTGGCCGCCAATACCTGCCAGGTAGCTGTGTGCGTGGAAAGCCAATGACGCAGACACGGCCAGACACACCACCGATCCTGAACTGGTGCCGTGGCTGCGGCAGGCGTGGGTGCAAGATCATTCTCGACCGTAATGAACACCAGGAATGCGCTCGGCAACCTGCTGTTCTGTTCCACATACTCGATCAAGGCGCGGTAATCGAGCGGCCCCAAACCAGGCAAAGCCAGCGTTACCACGCGTCGATCTAGCAAATTGGCAAGCTGACCTCCCACCCGTTGCAGTCGGTTCACTCCCCAACCGAATGGAAACGAATCACCGATGATGACCAGGTCACCGCGATCAATCGCTGCCGGCTCAATCGATTCGCGAAATCCGGCCCCGTTAGTTTGAACGGTCACCTGAAACTCGCCACTGTTGTCACGGTGAACGATGCGCTGCCTGGCTGGCAAACGCGGCACGCCCTGCGTATCACGGGTGACCTGCAAGCGACCGTCAGGAATGTACTGTGGGGCCAGCCAGCGCAGTCCGCCCTCCAATAGTGCCAACGACAGCAGCATCGCAAACAGGCCAAGCAGCGCAGTGCCGGCCCAGCGCCTGATCACTGGTGGAAACTGGTCATCGGATAGGGTTGCGTGTCCAGCGGTTCGATCTTCAACCAGGCCGTGCTGTTTTGAGCTCGATTCTTCACTTCGGTCAAATGAACCAAAGTAAAACGACTACTGCCTACATAGGCTTTGGCCGCGTCGCGATCAGCTTCGCCTATGCACTGCAGTAGTGACGCAGGAATCGTGCCCTTGTTCAGAATTGGCACCAACATTTCCAGATAAGCGTACGATGGATAGAAAGTCGAAGCCGAATCGATGAACACGTTGGCGCTGGGGCTAAGCCGGCTGAAATAGTGAGCGAACAGCGAAATGATCGCCTGTGGCCCGTGCGAAAAGTCAGAAAACAGCAAGTCGACCGGTTTATCGATGGCCGGATACGGTGGCATTCGCTGCGAGATCAATTGCAGACGTTCGGTGACGTCAAACCGATTTTTCAAGTGTTCCACATAGGCCACGTAATCGGCGATACGTTCATCGCTGTTGAATGGATAGGAGGCATTGCCAATCACCTGCGGCCAATGACTGCCATCATCGACTGCATAGACCTTGCCCTGCCCGTTCTCGCGAGCGGCCAAGGCCATCCAAAGCGAAGTCACTAGACAGCCTGCGCCCAGTTCAACCATCACCTCCGGTCGCTGCATGCGCACCAGCGAATACAGCATCAGAGCGAAATCTTCGGTGCCAAAAACGGTGCCGACGCGATCAGAGAATTCTTTCAGTTCAGCAAATTGACTCATAGCGGGCGATTATAGACAAAGATTGTCCCGTGTCGCCCGCTTTCGTTGCTCCGAGACTGTTCGCTAGCGAAGCTTTGATCAACTATACGGCTTTAGGCCTACAGAGCAGGTCGCATTCGAGGTTTTCCTTCGAAAACATGCTCACTTGCCCCAAGCCCAGCCGCCAGTTTGCAAGCCTTGAAGCTGCCTTCCATGGCGAAGTGTTTGGTATTCTTGTGAACCCCCAAAAACCGACCCTCCTTTGCTACGCAAAACCGGATTGGTAGAGTCGCGGGACCAGATGGACCGATGGAGTAGCCGTCCCTGGCGAAGCTTAGGGGCTTTGTAGGGAACCCCAGCCTCGACATCCATGTCGAGTCGTTCAGCGGGATCGAGTGCCTTTGGGCACTCGCTCTTAGTCCGCTTCACCCTTTTTCCTGAGCCAGTCGCGGGTGCCGATTGTCGGTACTTCCCCACTGGTCGATCCGGTCCTCAATCTCCTGCATCTGCGCTCGCAGTGCCATGTCCTCGCCACGGAAGAAGGCTTTGATGTCGTCAAGTATCAGATACAGCGACGGGATGAAAAACAAGGTGATCACCGTCGCGAACAAAATCCCGAACGCCAATGACACCGCCATCGGAATCATGATCTGCGCTTGCAGGCTCTTCTCCAACAGCATTGGCAACAGGCCGAAGAATGTGGTCAGTGAGGTCAGTATGATGGCCCGGAAACGCTTGCCTCCCGCCAATCGAGCTGCGATGCGCAAGGAGTTGCCCTCAGCTCGAGCCTTGTTGACAAAATCGACCATAATCAAGCTGTCATTAACCACCACACCAGATAGCGCAATGATGCCAAAGTAGCTGAAAAAGCTCATCGGCAGACCGACCAGCCAGTGTCCAAAGATGGCCCCAATAATGCCGAACGGGATCACCGCCATGATGATGGCTGGCTGCGAATAGGATTTGAGCGGAATCGCCATCAGCGCGTAGATCGCAAACAACACCAGTGCCGCACCAAGAAGCAGATTGCCTACCAGTTCCTGTTGCTCTCGAGCCGCACCCGTGATCTCCGAGGTGACCCCTGGGTATTTGGCCAGGATGCCCGGCATCGCCATAAACATCTCTTGCACCACCGGACCTGGTTCGACGATATCCAGATCAGCATCAGCTGAAACGGTCACCGCGCGGCGTCTGTCGACACGCGTGATGGTGGAGTAGCCCTTGCCCTGATCCACCTCGGCCACTGTGTTGAAGGGCACGCCATCACCTTGTGGTGTTCGGATTCGCATGTTTTCAAGATCGCCGATCGTCTCCCGCTCGTCGCGTGGGTAACGGACCATAACCCGCACCTCATCGCGGCCGCGCTGAATGCGCTGAGCCTCGGCACCATAGAAACCCTGTCTTACCTGCCGCGCCAGGTCGTTCAATGACAAACCGAGGTTTTCGGCTTGCGGCTTGATTTGCAATCGAATTTCCTGCTTGCCAACATCATAGGTACTTCGGATGTCATGCAAACCCTCATAACCCTTCAGCTTCTGTTTGACCTCTTCGGCGGCTGCGCTGAGCATGTCAAAATCACGCCCCATCAGCTGAAAGGCAATCGGTGCACCACCACCGGTGCCGGTGGCGCCGGTAATCGCCATCCGATTGGCACCGGCAATATCACCAACTTCCGATCGCCAACGCTCGATGATGTCCGGTGCTGAAATCACCGAATACTGATCTTTAACCAGCTCTACGATAACCCGGCCGTTCAGATCGTCGGGCATCCAGGCGAAAATATGTTGCACCACGGCACCAGCTTCCTGACCGTGCTCCTGGCTGACCTCGCGATCCAGGCGCGCAAGCGTCGATTGAATACGCTCCAATGCCGCTCGTGTTTCGCTCACTGGTGTGCCCTCAGCCATGCGCAGTTCAGCCTGGATAAAGTCGGCAGTAAGGTTTGGAAAGAACACCGAACGTACCTGCCCCCCCCACAACAGACCGATAGCCATGACCATAGCGGCGAGAAACAGCATGAATGTGGCGTAGCGATAACGAAGTGCCGAGTCCAGCGCCGGTTGGTAGTACCTGGCAACGAAGGACTCCATGCCGTTGGAGACGAAACGTTGTGCCTTCAACAGGGGGTTGCGACTGTTCTTCGGCGCCTTTTTCAGCTTCATATGAGCCAGGTGAGCTGGCAATATCAATTTGGATTCGACCAGCGAGAACAATAGGCAGAGCACCACCACCAAGGCAATCGATTCCCAAATCTTTGCGGCAACACCACCAATGAACAACATCGGCATGAACGCTGCAACCGTGGTGAGGACTCCAAAGGTCGCCGGCATGGCGACTTTCTTGGCACCACGAACTACATTTTCCAGTGAGTGGCCTTTGGCACGAATTTCCGAATAACAGCTTTCGCCGATAACGATGGCATCATCAACCACAATGCCAAGCACCAAAATGAAGCCGAACAGACTCAACATATTGATGGTGACGTCGAAAATTGGCATCAAGGCAATGGTGCCCAGGAAGGCTACCGGTATGCCAACCATCACCCAAAAAGCGAGGCGGATACGCAGGAAGAAGCTGAGCACGCAGAACACCAGAATCGAACCGAAGAACACATTCTTGTTCATCATTGCCAGGCGTTCTGAAAGGTAGGTTGAGATATCAACCCAGGCCGCCATTTGCATCCCTGGTGGCAGGTCCTGTTTGCGCTCTTCTACATACTTCTTGACCGCTTGAGCAATATCCAGCTCGCTTTGCGTTCCGACCGAAAACACTTGCACAGTGAAGCTTTGTTGACCATCGAGTAACGCGAAGCGCTCCCGCTCAACAAAGCCATCGCGTACCTCCGCGATGTCACCGAGAAGCAGCCTTGTGCCATCGGCCTGGGTGCGCAAAACCAGTTTCTCGAAGTCTTCGCCAAAATACACCTGGCCCTTGGTGCGCAGCAGGATATCCCCGCCTTCAGCCTTGATCGCGCCACCGGGCAAGTCCAGGGAAGATCGACGAATGGCATTGGCCACTTCATCGAGGGTCAGTCCGTATTCGCGCAAGGTCAGCTCAGAGACTTCGATAGCGACTTCGTAGGCTCGGCTGCCAAGCACGTTGGCGACCGACACTTCCGGTAAGGCTACGATCTCATCGCGGATCAGCTGAACGTACTCTTTCATGAAACGCTCTTCGAGATCGCCGTAAATCGAGACGAAAATCACCTGCTGCTGAAATACGGCGCGGCTGATGGTCGACTTTTCCGTTTCATCCGGAAACGTCGCGATGGCATCCACGCGAATTTTCATGTCATCCATGACTTTGTCGACAGAGAAACCACTTTGCACCTCAACCGTCACTCGGCCGACCCCTTCAGCCGCCGTTGAGGTGATCTCCTTGATGCCTTCGATGCCCTGAATGGCTTCCTCTATCTTGACCACCACACCCTCTTCTACTTCCTCAGGCGCGGCGCCGAGGTAAGGCACGGTGACGGTGATCGCGTTGGTCTCAATGCGCGGCTGGATTTCCTTCTTGATAAAAAACAGCGCAGTCATCAAGCCGGTAACCAACAAGATGATCATCAACAGGTTGGCAGCCACCGGGTTGGTCGCAAACCAGCCGATAATTCCCGAATCCCACGGTTTCTCTTGCATGATCAGCCCTCCGTCTGGGCGTCAGCGACCACATCGGCGGTATCGGTCGAAGCCACGTCAGCTTCGTCTTCGTCCTCCGGCAGCGGCTCGCCAGCCACACGAATGTCCATGCCATCAACGGCCAGCTCGACGATGGTCTTGGCCAGTCGATCGCTGGGTTCCAGGCCGCGAACGTAAGCATGTTCACGATCACGATGAACGACTTCAACATCACGCAGGCGCAATTTGCGTTGCGGATCTACGACATGCACCTGATCACGCTTCACTAGGTAAGGTGGCAACTGGTAGACGTCGTTGATCGTTGATGCATCGATACTGGCATTGACGAAGGTACCGACCTGCAACGGGACTCGACCAGGCTGCTGAAGACCATAGGGGTCCTCGATTCTAGCCACCGCATAGACAACTCGCGTCTTTTCATCAACCACCCCCTGGCTGCGGCTGATACGCGCTGACCAGGTATGAACTTCACCCGCGATTTCAGCAGACAACTCAACCGCCGCACCGCCGGCATCGCTACCGGGATAGGGCAATTGGACAAAGCGCAAGTCATCGTCTTTCAGCGGCAAGCGCACCTCAGCATAGTCGACCGCCAAAACAACGGCCATGGGCGAGCCAATGGTGACGAACTGGCCAAGATCAGCCCTACGCTCCTTGATCAAACCATCGTAAGGTGCGGTCACTCGGGTGCGCTGCAAATCCCGCTTGGCTTTCTCAAGATCCGCTTTGGCCGAATCTACTGCTGCGCTCGTTTCAGCCAGCTGCGGCTTGCGCAACAGGAGGTCTGAAGGCATTGCCGAGCGATTCAGGTTATTCCAATCTTTCCGCGCTTGTTCGGCTCGAGCCACTTCCTGGGCATACCGGGCCTCGGCACCAGCCAAACTGGCCTCTGCGCGTTTGACCGCAACTTCGTAATCACTCGGGTCAATAGTGACCAGCACGTCGCCCTGGCGAAAGAACCCGCCTTCGACGAACGTAGGACTGACAGAAACGATCTTGCCAGACACCTCGGCAGACAAAGTGGTGCTGGTATGGGATTGTACTGTGCCCTGCGCCTGGACTTTGAGCTGCACGTCCCGCAATGCAACCTCCTCCACCTCAACAACTGGCAACCGCAGTGCGGCGTCCTTTTTTGGTGGTTCAGGTTTCAGCTTGCCGAGCAACATAACCAGGATGATGATGGCGACCAAAACACCGAAAGCGATGAGGTTGCGCGTGGCAGCCCTGGCCTTGCGTTCCCTTCTGGCCTCTGGTGACTCTTCGATGGCCGGTGTCAATCCGGCTGCTGGTTGAACAGGTGGGCTGTCGCCCGACGACTCTGTCAGTTCATCACTCACGTTTATTGTTCCCGCTTGATGTTCCCATGTGCACCAGCGATTATCCGCAGAATGCGATCTTTTCACATGAGGCAAAAGGCATGGCTGACGCAATGACCGAGGAGCAGGAGTACCTGTTGGGGACCGATCACGCAGAGTTGATGCGCCTGGGCTTTCAGCATCGCGTGTGGGCTGCTGAGTGTGCTTCAGGGTGGCAGCAGGCGGGATTTTCGCAAGGTCAGAAAATTCTGGATCTTGGCTGCGGGCCCGGCTTTGCCAGCCTTGACCTGGCCTATATTGTTGGCAACAGCGGCAGGGTTCTGGCCGTGGATGAATCGGCGCGTTTCATCAAGCACTTGCAAAGGCGGAGCGAACAGGAAGGCTTTGCCAATATCGAGAGCAAGGTGTGTCGCGTTGAAGACCTGAAATTGAAACCCAACTCATTGGACGGCATCCACGTTCGGTGGTTGCTGTGTTTTCTGGACCAGGGGCAAGCACTGATCAAGCGCCTGGCGCAGGCTCTGAAGCCGGGCGGCACACTGCTGGTGTTCGACTATTTTGACTATCGAGCGTTCTCCCTGGCACCGCGATCAAAGGCATTGGATCGCATCGTCGAAGCCATTCAGACCAGTTGGCGGCAAAGCAATGGCTCGCTCGATGTTCAGGGTGACACCGGCCAGTGGTGCGCGCAGGCCGGCCTCGATGTCCTGTCCATTGAGAACAAGTCGAATACTGCACGCCCCGGTAGTTTGAAGTGGCGTTGGCCGGAGGTTTTTCTGCGCGGTTACCTGCCCTACCTTGAGACAAACAACTTGATCGATGCTGACACGGTTGAAGACTTTTGGGGGGATTGGACGCAACGAGAAAAGACCGACGGCAGCTACCTGATCTTGCCGCCCCTGCTCGAAATCATTGCCAGAAAACCGGGGACTTAGGAAAGCTCCAGTTAGTGGTCGTCCACGATTAGCCATCCATGGCTAACGCGGACACGGGTTTCAAGGAGCGCGGTCATTGAAACCCTTCATTTTCAATGACTTGAAAATGCCGGCCCATCCGTCGGCCGATCGAGCTGGTCCAAAACGTAAACCGTGGACGCGCTCTAGTTAGCGCGTGTCCACTGTTATGCGCTTCAACGCGGTCGCTCTGGTAATCCGCGTTAGCCATGGATGGCTAATCGTGGACGACATCAAATCAACCGCCAAAAAAAAACCCCGCCAGAAGCGGGGTTTTTCTCGATATCGGAAAAGACTTAGCCTTCCTGCTCGAGCGCCTTCATGCTTAGGCGAATACGCCCTTGCTTGTCGACTTCCAGCACTTTGACTTTGACCACGTCACCTTCCGACAACTTGTCAGACACGTTCTCAACCCGCTCTTCGCAGATTTGAGAAACGTGGACCAGACCGTCGCGGCCCGGCAAGATGGTGACGAATGCGCCGAAATCCATGATGCGGGCAACTTTGCCCTCGTAGATTTTGCCCGGCTCAACGTCAGCGGTGATCTGCTCAATGCGCGAACGAGCATCCTCAGCGGCAATCTTGTTGACCGACGCGATGGTGATCATGCCGTCATCGGCGATGTCGATCTGGGTACCGGTCTCTTCGGTGATGGCACGGATGGTGGTACCGCCTTTGCCGATCACGTCGCGGATCTTGTCCGGATGGATCTTCATGCGATACAGACGCGGTGCGTA
The DNA here is from genome assembly GCA_021604725.1 of Lysobacteraceae bacterium. Lineage (GTDB taxonomy): Bacteria > Pseudomonadota > Gammaproteobacteria > Xanthomonadales > BQJN01 > BQJN01. The sequence goes on from BQJN01000099.1 coordinate 14,527, forward strand.
TTCGCTCATTTCTTCACGTCCTTCGGTAATGGTCTTGGCCATTTCCTCAAGGATGTGGGCACGAGCATCTTTGGCCTGGGCCAAAGCTTCGCGCATGATGTCGCCGGTAATGCCGTCGATCTTGATGTCCATCTGCAGTGCACTGATGCCATCAGCGGTACCAGCTACTTTGAAGTCCATGTCGCCGAGGTGATCTTCATCACCCAGGATGTCGGTCAGGACTGCATAGCGGGTTTCATCCTTGACCAGACCCATGGCGATACCCGCCACCGGAGATTTGAGCGGAACACCGGCATCCATCAACGCCATTGAGGTGCCACAGACGGAAGCCATGGAGCTCGATCCGTTGGATTCGGTAATCTCGGAGACGACACGAATGACGTACGGAAATTCCTCTTCGGTCGGCATCACGGCTTGAACGCCGCGCTTGGCCAGCTTGCCATGACCGATCTCGCGACGCTTCGGACCGCTCATGAAGCCGGTCTCGCCTACGCAGTACGGAGGAAAGTTGTAATGCAGCATGAACGGCTCTTTGTACTCGCCTTCGATCGCATCAATGATCTGCGCATCACGCCCGGTACCCAAGGTAGCGGTAACAATGGCCTGGGTCTCACCACGGGTAAACAGCGCCGAACCGTGCGTGCGAGGCAGTACGCCTACGCGGGTCTCGATTGCACGAACATCGGTGGTCGCCCGTCCGTCGATACGCGGGTTGCCACTGAGTACCTGATTGCGAACAAAGTCCTTCTCGATGGCTGCAAACAGACCTTTGACTTCGCCAGCGTCGGCAGGCGACTCGACTGCTTCGCCGCACAGCCCATCCACAACCTTATCCTGCAAGGCGGAAATGGCGTCGCGACGAGCGATTTTTTCGGTGATGGCGTAAGCCTGGTCAAGACCGTCACCAATCAAGCTCGATACGCTGGCTTTCAGCGCCTCGTCAACTGGCTTGGTCTCGACGTCCCAACGCTCAACACCAACTTCTGCGACCAGCTCGTTGATGGCGGTAATCGCAACCTGCATCTGTTCGTGACCGAACATAACAGCGCCCAGCATCACGTCTTCCGGCAACAGTTGGGCTTCCGATTCAACCATCAGTACCGCGTTCTCGGTACCGGCGACGATCAAGTCCAGTGATGATTCAGCCAGCTGCTCAACAGACGGGTTCAACACATAGCTGTTGTCAATATAGGCAACACGCGCGCCACCAATCGGCCCGGCGAAAGGTGCGCCGGTCAGTGACAGCGCAGCCGATGCACCAATCATCGCCGGGATATCAGCGTTGATCTCGGAGTCGGAGGAAACCACGGTAGCGATGATCTGAACTTCGTTGCGAAACCCTTTCGGAAACAACGGGCGAATGGGACGATCGATCAAGCGAGAGGTCAATGTCTCCTTTTCGCTCGGTCGCCCTTCACGCTTGAAGAAACCGCCGGGGATCTTGCCGGCTGCATAGGTTTTTTCCTGGTAGTTGACTGTCAGAGGAAAAAACGATTGATCGGGACGCGCTTCGCGTCGAGCGACAGCGGCGACCAACACTACGGTGTCGCCCATGCTGACGAGGACCGAGCCGCCCGCCTGGCGAGCGATTTCGCCCGTCTCAAGCGTTACGTCCTGGTCGCCGTAGCGAAATGTCTTGGTGATTCTATTCACTTGGATAATTTCTCAGTAGCTTTAAATATGTTGCCGATTAACGACGCAGACCAAGGCGCTTGATCAGCTCTGCGTAACGATCGTGGTCCTTCTTCTTCAGATAGGCCAGCAAGGTGCGACGATGGTTAACCATGCGCAACAAACCGCGACGAGAGTGATGATCCTTCTTGTGTGATGCGAAGTGATCGGTGAGATGGCGAATACGCGCCGACAACAAAGCCACCTGGACTTCGGGAGACCCGGTATCACCCGGTGAACGCTGATATTCTTCGACGATTTTGCTCGTAAC
>BQJN01000100.1 GCA_021604725.1 Lysobacteraceae bacterium
GGGGTCTGGGCAAGTCGCCAACACCCAGGCGAGGTTATTTCGCGATGGCTCATAGCCGCCTGCCATCGCACGCTCGAACCAGTCGATTGATGTTCCACAATCATGCGTTAAGCCGCCCTGGCCATACCAATGCATCCAGCCAACCGAGTCAATCGCGGACATCAACCCCAATTCCGCAGCGCGCCTTAACAACTCTAAAGCCTTTACGTGATCCTGCTCGACTCCCTCGGCTGCCCAGAACATCTCGCCAAGCGCCTCGCTGGCGTAAGCGTGCATCTGCTCTGCGCTACGCTCGAGCCAGACAACCGCCTGTTCGGGATCGTAAATTGAGCTGCCCTGGTCGCGGTAGTATTGCCCAAGGAGAAATTGGGCATCCGCGTCTCCTTCCTGCGCCGTCGATGCCAGTAGCTGCATGTGCTTTGGCAAATCAGCCCCTATCGCGGAAAACGAAAAAAGCAGACCGGTCAATAACGCCGCAAAAATCCGCTTGGCCTTTATCCGAAGCATCCGCGAGCCGACCATCTAATCAGGAAAACGGGTCCTTGATAACGATATTGGCATCACGGTCTGGACCGGTCGATATCATGTGCGCAGGACAAGCTGTCAACTCACACACGCGATCAAGATAATCCCTGGCCGCCTGGGGCAACCTGGAAAGCTCGGTGACGTCCTGAGTTGATTCCGACCAACCAGGCATCGACTCGTAGACCGGTTGCAGTCGATCCCAATCACGCGGATCAAGTGGCGGGGCATCCAGCCGTTGACCGTCAAGTTGGTAATGGGTCGCTATCTTGACCTGCTCCAGACCATCCATAACGTCGAGCTTGGTGATACACAAACCACTCACGCCGCAAAGGCGTACCGCTCGCCGCAGCGCGACAGCATCGATCCAGCCGCACCGACGCGGACGACCGGTGGTGGCACCAAACTCGTGACCACGTTCAGCCAAACGCTTCCCAACATCGTCGAAAAGCTCCGTTGGGAACGGTCCGCCGCCAACTCGCGTGGTATACGCTTTGGTAATACCCAACACGTACTCGACGCCAGAAATCCCAACACCTGCCCCGGCAAAAGCTCCACCAACGGTGGTATTCGATGAGGTCACGAAGGGGTATGTACCATGGTCGATATCCAGAAGCACGCCCTGCGCGCCTTCGAAAAGCACCTTGGCATCGCGCTGCTTCAGCTCATCCAGAATGGCAACGACGTCGCCAACCATGGGGCGCAGAAACTCGCCGAAATGGTGAGCGGTATCGATCATTTCCTGCAGATCGAAGGCTTTGGCGTTGTAGTAGTTGGTGAGCATGAAGTTGTGATACTCAAGCAGCTCTTCAACTTGCGCCCCAATTCGCTCTGGGCACAGCAGGTCGGACACCCTTAGCCCGCGACGAGCCACTTTGTCTTCGTAGGCCGGACCAATGCCTCGACCGGTGGTGCCGATAGCCTTGGACCCCTTGCGCTGCTCTCGCGCGCAATCAAGTGCCGCATGCCAGGGCATGATAATCGGACAGGCTGGGCTAATCGTTAACCTCGAGCGAGCTTGTACACCCCGCTTTTCCAGCGCCAGGACTTCTTTTTCCAAAGCGTCGGGCGCCAGCACTACACCGTTACCGATCAGGCACTTGACGTGTTCGCGCAAAATGCCTGAAGGCACCAGGTGCAAAACGGTTTTGTCATCTCCGATGACCAGGGTGTGGCCGGCATTGTGTCCGCCTTGAAATCGAACCACAGCCTCAACGCGATCTGTCAGCAGATCGACAATTTTTCCTTTGCCTTCGTCACCCCACTGGGTGCCCAGCACAACGACTGATCGAGTCATCGTTATCCCCTAAGAAAATACAGAAGCAGGGCACCGCCAATCATGGCGGCGGCCCCAAATCCGCGAAGCGTGCTGTCGCTCATGGCACTGACTTCGCTGAGCATGCGCCGATATCGGTCAGGTGACAGAAAAGGCAATATCCCTTCGATCACCAGAACCAGACACAGTGCAGACAGAATCTCAATGATCACTGAGACGCGTCAGGCGACTGATCCTTGAAGTACTTGAAGAACTCCGAATCAGCGTCAAGCACAATCAAATCATCCGGACTACGGAATGCTTTTCGATACGCATTCATGCTGCGAACAAAGGCATAGAACTCGGGGTCCTTGGAGTAGGCTTCAGCGTAAAGCGCGGCCGACATAGCATCCCCTTCACCACGAATTCTCTCAGCATCACGATCGGCCTCCGCAAGGATGACCTGAACCTGCCGATCTGCATCTGATTTGATCTGCTCAGAAACCTCAAGACCTTGAGAACGCAACTCATTGGCCACTCGGCTTCGTTCAGCACGCATACGATTGAACACTGAGGTCGAAACATCTTCCGGAAGGTCAATTCGCTTGATGCGCACATCAACGATCTGGATGCCCAAAGTCTCACCCACTTGACTGGCGTTCGACGTAATGGATTCGATCAAGTCACCTCGTTCACCAGACACCACTTCCTTGAGTGTCCTGCGGGCAAATTCCCCGCGCAAACCATCCTTGATGATTTGGGTCAGACGTTGTCCCGCTCGGAACTCGTCACCCAAAGTGGCAACGTAGTAGCGACTGGGATCTTCAATGCGCCATTTGACGAAAGCATCAACAATGACGTCTTTCTTCTCAGAAGTCAGTACTCGCTCGGGCGGCGCATCCAGGGTCAGGATGCGTCGATCGAACTTGATGACATTGTTGTAAATCGGTACCTGAAAATACAGTCCCGGATCGAAGTCGGTTCGCACGATCTTTCCGAGCCTGAACTTCACTGCATACTCAGCTTCGTTGACGGTGAACACCGACAACATGCCAATCAGGGCGACTACGGCCAAACCTATGATGTGTAGCGGCTTCATCCTCTGCCCTCCCGCTGACGGCGACTACTGTCGCGCACTGAATCGAGACCAGACTGTGACATGGTGGTCGATTCACCACGTTGCGGCCCGCTTGGAATGGTTCGGCCCTCGCTGGACATGATTTTGTCCAAAGGCAGATAAGTCAAATTACCTGACCCATCAACATCGAGCAAAACCTTGGATGAGCCATCCAGTACTGATTCAATTGTTTCCAGGAAAAGGCGTTGACGCGTAACGTCTGGAGCCAAAGCGTATTGCTCCCGCAGCAGATCGAAGCGCTGAGCTTCACCCTCGGCACGAGCGATTACGCTGGCTTTATAACCTTCTGCTTCCTGCCGAATACGAGCGCCGTGACCACGTGCCACTGGAATTTCGCCGTTGGCGTAAGCTTGCGCTTCGTTCTTGTAGCGTTCCTCATCCTCGCGAGCCTTGATCGCATCATCAAAGGCTTCTTTCACCTGTGTAGGCGGACGAACATCCTGGAGATTGAATCCGACAATCTCTACGCCAGCCTCATAAAAATCGAGCAGATCCTGCAACAATTGCAGTGAGTCTGCAGCGATTTGAGCACGACCATCGCGCAACACGTAATCCATATCGCTGGTTCCAACAATCTGCCTGATCGAGCTTTCGCTGGCTTGCAACACCGTCATTTCTGGGTCGCGAACACGAAACAGGAATTGGTAGGCATCTTTGACTCTGAACTGAATAGCGAAGTCAAGATTGACGATATTCTCGTCGCGGGTCAGCATCTGCGCCTGGTCTTCGGTCGACCGAACTTGCGAAACGTCTACGCGATAAACACGAGAAATCGGCCTTGGCCATGCCAAATTGAAGCCCGGCTGCATGGTATCTACATGCTCGCCAAACCGCAGCACCACGCCACGCTGACCTTCTTTGATCACGTACGGAGAATCGATGATGGTCCAACCCAACGCCAGAGCACCGACAATCCACAGGATGCTGCCGGACCCACCTGAGCTACTGCTACCACCGGAGCCTCCACCGCCGAACAGCGATGACAACCGCTCTTTTGCGCGCTTGAACACCTCATCGAGATCTGGCGGCTGATCTCCGCCACCAGACCATGGATCGCGATCACCCTTTCCGGGCTCGTTCCAAGCCATATCGTTGCTTACCTTGAGTCGGGGAACTGGATATTGTACACGCGGCAGGCCCCGTTTCCGACCGACGCGAGCAAGTTCATTGCTTCCGTGGAGTAGGCCCTAAAATCACAAGCCGGGCCACGGCCATAAGTCTAGATTTAGAGGCACCGGCTTCCGCATTCAATGGTTGACCAGCTGATCTCGAATGCAGCGCCCTTCGGCGCCATCAAGCGCTCTGAGTTTTCGATCAGATGCATTGTCCATTATTGCATCGACCAGCCAGCCCTCACCTTCAACAAAATTTTCATTCAAAATCTGGCCGTGTTGGTGCAGGAATGCGCGCAATCGAGGCAATTCGGTGGGAACGCGGAGCTGGTGCTGTACATAGCGACCAACGAAGCGGCGTTCAATGGCATCGAAAAGCAGCGACAACCCTTCCCCGCTGAGGGCTGACAAACTAACTGATGTGACCACACCGGAATCGTCAACATCCAGCCGAGCTGGCGCGGACTCGACGCGGTCAATCTTGTTCATCACTTTCAGCACCGGGACATGATCGGCACCAATCTCCTCAAGTACCGCTTCGACCTCAGCGACCTTCATCGCATGCTCACCATCGCTGGCGTCTACCACCAGCAACAGAAGGTCGGCATCCCGCGTCTCGGTCAAAGTGGCCTTAAAGGCTGCGACCAGGTCGTGTGGCAAGTCTCGAATAAACCCAACTGTGTCGGCCAACACCACGGGGCCACAGGCCAGACCGTCGATACGGCGCATGGTGGTGTCCAGTGTCGCAAACAACTGGTCGGCAGCGTGCGTTGCCGAATCGGTCATTTTGTTAAATAGTGTGGACTTGCCGGCATTGGTGTAGCCGACCAAAGCCACCGTCGGCACCTCTCTTCGTTGCCGAGCTCGTCGGCCCTGGTCGCGTTGGCGCTCAACTTTTTGCAGACGGGCTTTCAAGCCCCGAACGCGGTCCGCCAGCAAACGCCGGTCCGTTTCCAACTGGGTTTCACCCGGACCGCGCAGACCAATACCGCCCTTCTGGCGTTCCAGGTGAGTCCAGCCTCGCACCAGTCGCGTCGACAAATGTTGCAACTGGGCCAGTTCAACCTGCAGTTTGCCTTCATGCGATCGGGCTCGCTGCGCGAAGATGTCGAGGATCAGCGTGGTTCGGTCGAACACGCGACAAGCCAACGCCTGTTCCAGGTTGCGTTCCTGCACCGGAGCCAAATGACAATTGCACAGCAACACGTCGATATCGGACTCGGCCACGACATCGGCGATTTCCTCAACCTTGCCTGAACCGAAATAAAACTTCGGTCGAGGCGTGGCAATGGATGCTGTCACTGTGCCACGCACGTCGAGACCTGCCGATACGGCCAGTTCCTCGAATTCAGACAGGTGATCAGTCAGGGGATCGGATGGCGGGTGCGGGTGTAATAATAACACCCGGTCACCCCTGGTTTTCAGTTCAAACAAACAAGGCTCTCTGTCCGGCGTATTGGCACCGGGACGGTCAACAGCAGCGCCGCATCGGTCAACTCCGACCTGGCGCCTTAACCATTTCTAACTCACTCTTCCGCGCCGCTCTCTTCATCCGCCGGATCGGTCAGGCGAACGTTGCGAGCTGGCACCACTGTAGAAATGGCGTGTTTGTAGATCATTTGGCTCACGGTATTCTTCAGCAGAACAACGAACTGATCGAATGATTCGATCTGCCCCTGCAGTTTAATCCCGTTCACCAGGTAAATTGAGACTGGAACCCTTTCCCGCCGTAAAGCATTCAGGAAAGGTTCCTGCAAAGATTGGCCTTTCGACATTTTTGCGCACTCCGTTCTTATGCATCAGCTCTTCGAGGCTTGTAACCTACGTCTTCCGACCGTAGTTCGACAACAGCGCTCTAACATTCCCCCAAGTGCGGCCCAGTAGCCAACCCCATGCACACACGAAGGGCCGATAATAATACACTGATTCAACCGCGGTGTGTCGACCCATTCGTCATACATTTGTCAACTGAATCACGGATTTCAGCCAGTTCTCCGCGTTCGATTCGAAGTGCACCGGTTTCTTTACGCAACCAGGTGAGTTGGCGTTTGGCCAGCTGACGGGTGGCGAACACGCCGCGCTGCAACAACTCATCGCGATCAAACTGCCCATCGAGGTAATCCCACACCTGGCGATAACCAACAGCTCGCATTGACGGCAGGTCAGCATGGATGCGAGGGTCGCTGCGCAGTGTTGCAACCTCTTCAATGAAACCTTCGTTGATCATTTGCTGGAAACGCTGCTCGATGCGGGCATGCAACACAGCCCTGGGTTGTGGATTGACGATAATAGATAACTCGGGCCAGTCAGGCCGGTCGGCCTGCTGTTGCTCGTGCCATTGGGTCAAGCTCTTTCCGGTGATCTCGTAGACCTCCAGAGCGCGCTGAATGCGTTGCGGATCATTGGGATGAATACGTTCGGCGCTTACTGCATCAACTGCCTTGAGTCGCTGGTGCATCGCTGCCCAACCTAAACGGCGCGCATCGGCCTCCAGCGCGGCACGCACTTCGGGATCAGCAGCTGGCATCGGTGACAACCCATTTCGCAAGGCGCGATAGTAAAGCATGGTGCCGCCCACCAGGACGGGCACTCGATGCTGCTGGTGAGAGCGCGCAATTTCCTTGCGGGCATCAGCCACGAAATCTGCCGCCGAATAGGGCTGCCAGGGATCTCGAATGTTGATCAGGCGATGTGGAGCGACCTCCAGCGTGGCAGCGTCAGGCTTGGCAGTCCCGATATCCATGCCACGATAAACCAGCGCGGAGTCTACTGAAATCAGATCAACCGGGTAGTCTCGCGCCATTTCCACGGCCAAGCCAGTCTTGCCGGCCGCCGTTGGCCCCATCACATAAATGACAGGGCATGTGTTCACTGAAATTGGGATTGAATGACGTCAGCAATGCGCTGGGCGTGGGCAACGGCCTGGTCACCGACCTCGGCTTCAACCGTGACGCGAACCACAGGCTCAGTACCTGAAGGGCGCAAGATGAGCCGTCCACTGCTGCCCAGCTCATCTTCCACTGCTGAGACCACAGCTTTGATTTCATCGTTGGCGTCGATATCGACGTGACCGACGATAGGTACATTGATCATGTGTTGCGGGTACTTTTGCCAGCTCGAAAGAACCTCAGCCAGGCTTTGGCCGAGTCCCACCAGCGTTTCCAGCACCTCCAGCGCGCTAACAATGCCATCTCCTGTGGTCGCCTTGTCCCGCAAGATAATGTGACCGGACCCTTCACCGCCGAGTTGCCAATCCTGTTCCACCAAACGCTGATGTACGAACCGATCGCCTACGGCGCTGCGCAAAAATGGGATCCCCTCTTTGGCCAATGCCTTTTCCATGGCCACATTGGTCATTACTGTGCCGACTACGCCACCTTTTAACAGGCCTCGACGTTTACGACCAACCGCCAATAGCCAGGTCAACTGGTCACCATCTATGGTATTGCCTTGATCATCCACCATCAGGACCCGGTCGCCATCACCATCGAGCGCGATGCCGAGATCCGCTCCGGTTTCCAAGACCTTGCTACGCAGCGTTTCGAGATGGGTTGAGCCGCAGCCCTGGTTGATATTCAGTCCATCCGGATGAACACCAATGGCGACCACCTCCGCACCCATTTCTCGAAAGACACGCGGCGCAACCTGGTAGGTGGCTCCATGCGCGCAATCGAGAACCATCTTAAGACCGCTAAGCTGGACGTCACTGGAGACCGTGTTTTTACAAAACTCGATGTAACGGCCCTGCGCATCATCAACCCGCTCTGCCTTGCCCAGCCGCTCCGACGGAACGGTAGTAAACGGCGCATCGAGCTCCTTCTCAAGCGCATCTTGTACGTCTTGAGCCAGCTTTTCGCCGCGTGCGGAAAAAAACTTGAATCCATTGTCGAAGTGCGGGTTATGCGATGCACTAATAACGATCCCTGCGCTCGCCTTCAAACTGCGAGTCAGGTGTGCCACAGCCGGTGTCGGCATCGGGCCCAATAACTTGATGTTGCAACCGGCAGCAGACAAGCCCGCTTCCAGCGCCGACTCGAACATGTACCCGGAAATTCGTGTGTCTTTGCCGATCACCACTGTTCTGGAAGGCGTGGTCGCCAGCACGGTTCCCGCAGCATGGCCCAGGCGCAGCACAAAATCGGCTGTAATTGGAAGCTCACCGACCCGACCTCGTATACCATCAGTACCAAAGTATCGCTTCGACAAATCCGTTCCCCTTAGTGTGTTTTTTCGTGCTGCTCGACTGCGCAAAGCACTCGAAGTGCATCGCGCGTCTCCGCAACGTCATGTACGCGAACGATATCAGCCCCGCGCTGCACCGCCAATACGGCCGCTGTTACGCTGGCATGCAACCGTTGCTGCTCATTGGCGCCACCCAGTATCTGGCCGAACATCGACTTCCTTGAAAGCCCGACCAGCAATGGCGCCCCCAGAGCACGAAACGAATCCAATCCTGCCAGCAACTGAAGATTGTGTTGCAGCGACTTGCCGAAACCAAAGCCGGGGTCAACAATCAGGCGATCACGCTCAATCCCGGCGTCCTCGCAATCCTGCATACGTGCGCGTAAAAACGCGAGAATGTCAGAGCAAATATCATCATACGTTGGGTTGGCCTGCATAGTCCGTGGCTGCCCTTGCATATGCATAAGACAAATCGACGCTGAGGAATCACGTACTGCTTCGATCGCACCTTCAGCGGCCAGAGCGCGAACGTCGTTGATCATGCCAGCACCCGCACCAATCGCCGCGGCCATCACCTCAGGTTTGCTGGTATCTACCGAAACCACCGCATCGACCTCGCCGACCAAAGCCTCAACTACCGGGATGACTCGATTCAGTTCTTCATTCAGAGCCACTTCTGCGGCGCCGGGCCTGGTGGACTCGCCACCAACATCAATGATGGTCGCGCCCGATGCGACCATTCGTTTGGCATGCGCCAAGGCACGATCCCTGGCCAGAAATCGCCCGCCGTCAGAAAATGAATCGGGGGTGACATTGAGCACCCCCATGATGGCCGGAAATGGCCCAATCACGTGCTGATCAGGTTTGCTCAGCGGGTTCTCCAAGCTCTGCTTCCTTGGCCGAGCCACCGCCACCCTTGCCGCCACCATCAGACGGCTTGGTGTCCCACCAATCGCTTGGCGGACCGGGTTCCTTGCCTTCCATGATGGTGTCGATCTGACCGGAGTCGATTGTTTCGTATTTGATCAACGCCTGCGCCATCAGCTCCAACTTGTCGCGGTTCTCGGCAAGCAGGTCGGTCGCCATGGCATAGGTCTCGTCAATGATGCGACGCACCTCCAGATCAATCTTGCGTGCCGTTTCTTCAGACACGCTCTTGTGCTGGGTCACCGAGCGACCGAGGAAGACCTCGTCTTCTTCCTCAGCGTAGGTCATTGGACCGAGTGCATCGGACAGACCCCACTTGGCTACCATGTTGTGAGCGATTGCGGTCGCCCGCTCGATGTCGTTCGATGCGCCAGTAGTGACTGCATCAGAACCAAAGACCATCTCCTCAGCGATTCGCCCACCATACAGACTGGCCAACTGGCTAATCAGCTGTCGCCTATTCCAGGAATATCGATCTTCTTCCGGCAAAAACATGGTGACGCCCAGAGCGCGACCACGCGGAATGATGCTGACTTTGTAAACCGGGTCATGTTGTGGCACCAGGCGGCCGACAATGGCATGGCCTGCTTCGTGGTAGGCCGTCAATGCCTTTTCGTGCTCGCTCATGACCATGGATCGCCGCTCGGCACCCATCATCAGCTTGTCCTTGGCGCGCTCGAAGTGGTCCATTTCCACTTCCTTGCAGTCTTCGCGAGCCGCGAACAACGCCGCTTCATTGACCAGGTTGGCCAAATCTGCACCCGAGAATCCAGGCGTACCGCGCGCTACAACTGAGGCGTCAACGTTGCTTGCGGTCGGGACCTTGCGCATGTGAACGCGCAGGATTTGTTCCCGCCCTCGAATGTCCGGCAACGGCACAACCACCTGGCGGTCAAATCGACCAGGACGCAGCAGGGCCGGATCCAGAACATCGGGACGGTTGGTCGCAGCGATGACAATAATGCCTTCATTGCCTTCGAAGCCATCCATCTCCACCAGCAATTGGTTCAATGTCTGCTCGCGCTCATCATGGCCTCCGCCCAGACCGGCTCCACGATGTCGACCAACGGCATCGATCTCATCGATAAAGATAATGCAGGGCGCATGCTTCTTGGCTTGCTCGAACATATCGCGAACCCGCGAAGCACCCACACCAACAAACATCTCAACGAAGTCCGAACCGGAAATGGTGAAGAACGGCACTTTGGCCTCACCGGCGATCGCGCGTGCCAGCAAGGTCTTGCCGGTACCCGGTTGACCGACCATCAAAACGCCGCGCGGAATGTGTCCACCGAGCTTCTGAAACTTGCCGGGATCTCGAAGGAACTCGACCAGTTCGGTCACTTCTTCCTTGGCTTCCTCTACACCAGCCACATCGGCGAAGGTCACTTTGACCTGATCCTCACCCTGCAACCGTGCTCGCGATTTGCCAAACGACATGGCACCACGGCCACCGCTGGATCCCTGCATCTGGCGCATGAACCAGATCCACAGGCCAATCAGCAGCAAGAACGGGAAGGAGTTGATCAACAGCTCCATCAGCAATGATGGACGCTCTGGCGGATCGGCTGAAAAGCGGACCTTGTTGGCCACCAGGTCATTTACAAGATCTGGATCTTCAGGACCAAAGGTGGAGAAACGCCGCCCATCCTTGAACTCACCGGTCAACAAGCGAGACCCTCCGGGCTGCTCCTGAATGGCAACAGTGCTGACCACGCCGGTTCTCACCTGCTCCAGAAACTGGGAGTACGTCAACTCCTCCGGCCGCGTTTGCTGCGGTGCGAAGCTGTTGAATACCGTCATGAGGACCACCGCGATGATGACCCAGAGAATCAGATTTTTTGCCATATCACTCAAGAGACTAGACTCTCACTATTAAAGGTTGCGCATTCGGGCCACCGCGGCCCTGCCTGCCTTCAACCATCTATCTTAAATTGTTCCGCCGCTGCATACACTTCTCGGCTTCGAGGTCGAGAAGCCTTCGGCTTGCGAACGGTCACACGCTTGAAGCTGTTGCGCAGCTCAGCAACAAAAGCGTCAAACCCCTCGCCCTGGAACAGCTTGACCACAAAAGACCCGCCGCTGGCGAGATGACTGCGACAAAATTCCAAAGCCAGCTCAGCCAGGTACATCGCTCGGGCCTGGTCTGCCGCACTTACACCGCTGATATTGGGTGCCATATCCGACAATACAAGCTGAACGGATCGTGGCTCGACCAACTGCTCCAGCTTGGCAAGCACCTCATCTTCGCGAAAATCGCCCTCGATGAACTCCACACCATTGATCGGCTCCATCGGCAGGATATCAAGACCGATCACACGTCCCTTGCCTTTCAGCAAGCGAACCGACTCCTCACACCAACCACCCGGTGCCGCGCCGAGATCAACAACCGTTATTCCCGGGCGCAACAACCTTAATCGTTCATTTAACTCGCGCAGCTTGAACACCGCACGCGAACGCACACCCTCTGCCTGGGCCTGCTGAACATAAGGGTCATCGAAATGCTCCTTAAGCCAACGCTTGCTGCTTTTGCTTCGTGCCATAGTTGATATGGTACGCCAAATCCAGGCAACAGCGGCACCAGCGCGCCATCAGGCGCATAACATTGGCCATTGTTGCACAGCTATCAATCGCTTGTATGTGTCGAACCGCACACACGATGGGAACGCGCGAATCAACAAGCCCTTCGCTCCCGCTGCTTGCTGTCGATTGAAGTTGAGAAATTTCACCACCTGTACTAATCGGCGCGCCCTTAACTTACAATGCGCGCCATGACATTAAGCAAAGATCAGAAAAAATACCTGCGCGGTATGACCCACCATTTGAAACCCGTCATCTTGATCGGCAATTCGGGATTGAGCGACGCGGTAAAAGCCGAGATTGAACTGGCGCTTGAACGCCACGAATTGATCAAGGTGAAGCTAAGGGGCTCAGATCGCGAGGCTCGAACCGAAGCAATCACGACCATTGCCACCGAGCATCGCTGCGAGCTGATTCATGCCATCGGCGGCGTGGCCAGCTTTTACCGCCGCCACCCCAAAAAGCCAAAACTGGCGATTCCAGACAGCTAACAGAGCGGACCATGTTAAATCTGACCCTGCACCACGAGCGCGAAGCGGTCACCATTCGTTCCTTCACCGAAGATGCCATCGTTATCGATGAGTCGACGTACCACACCAGCCTGTTGCTGACACGCTCGACGGTCACGCCACAAACAGACATTCAGTCAGTAGATGACCTCAATTCCGCCCTTGCAGAGCAACTGATCGCCGCCGCACCCGAAGTGGTGTTGATCGGCACGGGGCGTCAACACACCTTTCCCAGCCCTGCCTTCCTCGGCCAGATTCTGTCCACCGGCACCGGCTGTGAAGTGATGTCGACAGCAGCTGGGTGCCGCACACACAACGTCCTGGCATCGGAAGGTCGAAAAGTGGCTTCACTGCTTATTCTGGACTGACACCGCGCCGCCCTTACTTCGATGGCAGGTGGTTTTTCGGATCGACCGGCTTGCCATTGCGGCGTATTTCAAAATGCAGGCGCGGCTGCCCTTCGTCCAACCCCATTTCAGCGATAGTCTGACCAGCGCTGACCTGTTGGCCTTCCTCGACCAGCCGGCTCTTGTTGTGGCCGTAAGCACTGAGGTATTCATCGCTGTGTTTGATAATGATCAACTGTCCGTAACCTTTTAAGCCGTTTCCGGAGTACACCACTTGCCCATCAGCCGAAGCACGTATCGGCTGGCCTTGCTGGCCGGCAATCGACATGCCGTGGCGGGTAACATCATTGGCGTTGAACGAAGAGACCACCTTGCCATCGGCAGGCCATAGCCATTGGCTGGGCGGCGTAGTTGGCGTTCGCTTCACCGTTGCCGGCTTCTGTGCCGGCTTGTTAACCTTGGCCACCGGTTTCGATGTGGACGTTGGCGGCAGAGTTTTTGTAGTCACTGAGGGTGCCGGCGTGGCTACGGGCTTGGGCATTGGCGGCTCCGGCAACGGCGTGACTTTGATCACCTCCGGGTCGGCCTTGGCCGTTGTTCCAGAGCTTGCCCGACGGGGCGGCTGATTGGGTGCCTTCAAACGAAGATGCTGGCCAGGATAGATGGTGTAAGGGGCACCGATACCGTTCCACTTTGCCATCTCGCGATAATCCAGCCCATAGCGAAATGATATGCCGTAGAGTGTTTCGCCGCTGGCGACTTTGTGGTGCAAGGGTTGCCGATCACGATCGCTACGCGCAGCATCATAGGCCGCGAAGCAGCCGCCTAAAGACAGCAAAGCCAACAACACAACCGCCTTCGTCAAGCCACGGCCCGGCCACTGCACTTTACTCGGTACCCCCCAGCAAGGGTACGAAAGTCACCGCCTCTATCGACTGACAGACCAGCTGGTCGCCTTCGCGGCGCCAAATATTCAATTGCTGCGCCATGCTCGAACCCACTGGCGCAATCAGTCGCCCACCGTCCGCCAACTGTTCGAACAATGCGTCTGGGACGGCGTTGGCTGCCGCAGTAAGTATGATCGCATCAAAGGGGGCCTGCTCAGCCCAACCAACATGTCCATCAACGTATTTGAGGTGGACGTTGTTCAGGCCAAGCTTCAGCAAGCGACGCCGCGCCAACCGTTGCAACTCACGGATGCGCTCAATGGAGTAGACCTTTTCCACCAACATACCCAATACCGCAGCCTGATAGCCCGAGCCTGTTCCGATCTCAAGCACACGCTTGGGCATTGGCTCTGCGATCAACGTCTGGGTCATCAAAGCGACGACATAGGGTTGTGAAATGGTCTGGCCGCGACCAATCGGCAGGGCTGTATCTTCGTAGGCACGCGTGGCCAGCGCCTCATCTACAAACAAATGACGGGGTAGAGACCGCATTGCAGATAGCACACGATCGTCAGTGATGCCCTTGCTGCGCAGACGTTCGATCAAGCGATCGCGAGTGCGCTGCGAGGTCATACCAATGCCCCGACTGCCCCGAACCCGCGCGCTGAAATCAACCATCATCGCCCTCCTCACCCATGCTTTGCACCCAACGGGCAACATTTTCCAGGGCCTGATATCGGGTCAAGTCGGTATGAATCGGCGTGATCGAAACAAAGCCAGCACGCAGGGCATGGAAGTCCGTGCCAGGTCCATCATCGTCCTCGGCACCGGGTGGTCCGATCCAGTAAAGTGGGCGGCCGCGCGGGTCTTCAGTACGAATCGCTGGCTCGGCCTGATGACGGTGCCCCAGCCGAGTCACTTCATAGCCTTTGATCTGATCCATCGGCAAATCCGGGACGTTGACATTCAAAATGGTATCGGCTGGCAGCGGGTCGACCAACAAACGACGCGTAATCCTTGCCGCTGCCAATCCGGCGCTATCGAAGTTCTGCGCCTTGCCCTGGGTAACAAGCGACACAGCCATCGCCGGCAGGCCCAGGAATCGCCCTTCCATCGCTGCGGCCACCGTTCCGGAATACAACACGTCATCGCCAACATTCGCCCCGTAGTTGATGCCAGAGACCACCATATCGGGCTGATCTTGCAATAAGCCAGTCAGCGCCAGATGAACACAGTCGGTGGGCGTACCAGCGACACTGAAATTGCCTTCGCCGCGCCGTCGCGCCCGGATCGGCTGGTCCAAGGTCAACGAATTGCTGGCACCACTGCGGTCGCGGTCCGGTGCAACCATTGTTACGCGACCGAGGTCGGCCATCGCCTTGGCCAGCACGGCGATGCCGGGGGCATCAAAGCCATCATCATTGGAAACCAGGAAATGCATGTTTGCACTCATCACAACGGCACAACAATATAGTGTAGTGTTTTCGCAAGTTCCATGTTGACTGATCAGTGCCGCGCCATGTCCGATGATGACGACCTCGAGCTGTTTCTGAAGGAAATGGACGGGGTCACGCCACTTAACAATGCCGACCGAGTGCTGCACCAACGTGCCGCGCCGGCGCCGCTGCCCAGGCAAAAAGAACTCGATGAGCGTGCGGTGATGCGTGAGCTGGCCACCGGTGACTATGACCCAGCCTGGCTGGAGACCGGTGAGGAGCTGCTGTATCGCTCACCAGGCATCAATCACAAAACCTTCAGCAAGTTACGACGCGGCAAGTTCTCAATCGAAGCTGCAATCGACCTGCATGCCATGAACCGCACGACAGCCAATCACGCATTGGCTGAGTTTATTGAGGAGTGTACCCGACTGCGGCGACGCTGCGTGAAAGTGATTCATGGCAAGGGCTTACGCTCGAAAAAACACGGGCCGGTATTGAAGCGTCTGGTCAATGACCGATTGCAGTTTCATTCTGATGTGCTGGCGTTCGCCTCCGCCCCAAGATCCGATGGCGGCACGGGTGCCATCTATGTGTTGTTGCGCAGGGTGTGAACTGAACGGGCTATTTAAGAACCAGCCGACGCAGCAGTATCAACCCCCGCCGCAGAGACAAGCTCGCGCAACACGGCAGTCGCGTACCCGCCTCGCTCCAACTCAAACGACAGTGCCACAGAGGTAGGACCCAGCCTTTCATGATTCGCCTCATGCAGCGGCAATACCAATCGACGGCGGGACGACTCCACACCCATGCGTTCCAGCCAGGTCAACCATGATGCGCGCGCTCCCGCCTGCAACCACTGGCGCTCTGGAAAGTCGCCCAGACCTGGCAACGGTCCGGTCGGTGAAGCATCACCACGCTCGATTCTTTGCTGAGTTTCGGCAACATCGTCGGCGACAAACAGCGATTGCGAACCAGCAAGCATCATTTGACCTCCAGCTATGGCGCGACGCCAATCATCGGCGGCCACCTGCTCTGCCAACCACTGGTTGAAAATTGCGGCGCGAGCAACTGACAGCGCTCGCGATCGTTGGGCACGTTTCAGGCGCCTGCCATCAACAGCCTGTTCAACCAGGCCAAGGTTGCGACCGTCGTGACCGAATCTCTGTACGCCGAAATAGTTTGGCACGCCGAAGGTACAGGCTCGCTCGAAGCGCTCGATCACCTTGTCGGATTCAGTTTCGCGCACTACGATTCGAAACCGATTGCGGCGATGACTGCCACGGCGTAGTTTCCTCAAGTGTCGACCTGCGGTCAGCAAGGTCACACCTTCAATGTCCATTTCGGACCAGTCAGGCCCTGTCTGCCCTGGCAAGTGAACGCTGAACCACTGCCGCGTCACAGCCTGCCGGTCTTTCATACCGGAATAACTGATCGCTCTTGCCGGAAGTCGCGCAAATCTTGCCAACTGATCTGCCACCCACTGCGTGTTGGCGCCGATTTTTTCGATGTGCA
>BQJN01000101.1 GCA_021604725.1 Lysobacteraceae bacterium
CCGACTTCGACGTTGCATTGGCTATGTGATTCAAGGCGGTGGCCTGTTTCCGCATCTGACCGCTCGCCAGAATGTCGCTCTGCCTCTCGATGCATCACCTGAAGACCCTATTGAGGCGCTTGCAGAGCGGCTGCATTTCCCCCCTGGCCTGCTCGATCGATACCCGAATCAACTTTCAGGGGGTGAACGGCAACGCGTGGCACTGATGCGCGCGCTGGTCAACGACCCACCGCTATTGTTGCTGGACGAGCCGCTGGGCGCGCTGGACCCGATGATTCGATCGGCATTGCAGGACGAACTCAAGGACTTGATTGGCGAGTTGGGCAAGGCTGTGGTTTTGGTCAGTCACGACCTGGCGGAAGCCGAATACCTCGGTGATGAGGTGATCTTGCTCAAGGCCGGGGAGGTTGCCGCGCGCGGTCGAGTGGCCGATTGGCTGAACGCACCAAAGTCGTCTTTTGAGTATCGATTCGTCGACGCGCAGAGACGAGCACTTTGATGAAACCTGGGCCGTCACTAGCGTTTCTGTTGGCAGGGTTGCTTTGCCTCGCCTGGGTGCCGGCACATAGCAAGCCGATTGTTGTGGCCTCAAAGAAATTCACCGAGAGCGTTGTCCTCGGTGAAATCGCGGCCGACATCGCCAAACAAGCCGGCTACGAGGTCGAGCATCGGGCGGAGCTGGGCGGCTCGCGCATTCTCTTTTCCGCATTGGCGGCTGGAGAAATCGATCTCTATGCCGAGTACTCCGGCACTTTGGAGCAGGAGCTGCTGCGTGGGCAAGACGTTGCTACAGCGCTACAGGCACAGGGTATCGTTCGCTCCGCTGCGCTGGGATTTGACAACACCTATGCCTTGGGCATGCGCAAGCAACAGGCACACGACCTCGGCATCCAGTCAATCAGCGATCTGCTGGGTCACCCCGACCTTCGAGTGGGCTTAAGTGCAGAGTTTCTAGGTCGGCAGGATGGCTGGCCGGGGCTGGCGCAACGCTACGGCTTATCGCATACGCCACGGGCGATTGACCACGACCTGGCTTATCGGGGTCTTGCAGATGAGCAGCTGGACGTTATCGACCTGTATCGCACTGACGCCGAAATTGAGGTGCATGATCTGTTCGTTTTGTCCGATGACCTGAACCATTTTCCGCAGTATCAGGCCATGTGGTTGTATCGAGCTGAACTGAGCGAAAGGGCTGAGGCCTTCGTTGATGCGCTGAAGGCGACTGCCGGGCAAATCGATGAGGGTGCCATGCGTGCAATGAATGCGCGGGTGCGGGTCGATGGTCAAACGGCTTCGGCCGTGGCGGCCGAGTTCTTGGGGCACGAAGCAGCAGTAGATCAGTCGCTTTGGCAGCGCCTGATCGCGGCGACTCTGGAGCACATGATTCTGGTGCTCAGTTCAATGCTCGCAGCGGTGATCATCGGCGTTGGTTCAGGTGTCATTGGTTTCAGGTCCAGCCGCCTGCGACAGCCGTTGCTGGCCGTGGTCGGCGTTCTGCAAACGATTCCGTCATTGGCCCTGCTGGTGTTGATGATCCCGCTATTCGGAATCGGTGCCTTGCCCGCAATCGTCGCCTTGTTTCTCTACAGCTTGCTGCCCATTGTTCGTGGCACCGTCAGTGGGCTCGAATCGATCCCCAGGGAACTGGAAGAGTCTGCCCTCGCCCTGGGTCTTGGTGCCGGGCGGACATTGCGTCAGATCCAGTTGCCTCTGGCCTTGCCATCGATAATGAACGGCATCAAAACGGCGGCCGTGATCAATGTCGGCACCGCGACCCTGGGCGCGCTGATCGGCGCAGGAGGCTATGGCCAGGCCATTCTTGCCGGTATACGCCTCGATGATCGAGCTTTGTTGCTGGAGGGTGCGATTCCAGCAGCCGTGCTGGCCCTGCTGACCGCCTGGATGTTCGATCGCATTGAAAGAAGATTGGTCTCGCCCGGTCTACAATAGCGCTATGCAAATACATCAGTTTCCATGCCTTGGTGACAATTATGGTTTTCTCCTGCATGACCCTGACACCGGGCAGACAGCGACCATAGATACACCGGATGCAAAAGTGATCAATGCCGAGCTGGATCGGCTGGGCTGGACGCTAAGCCAAATCCTGAATACGCATCATCACCCTGATCACGCCGGCGGAAACGTAGCCTTAAAACAGCGTTGGGGGTGTCGCATCGTCGGACCGGCAGCGGATCGTGATCGCATTCCCGGTATCGATGTTGCAGTGGCCGAAGGCGACCTGGTAGCCGTTGGCAATATTCAGCTCGAAGTGTTTGACACGCCCGGTCATACCCGCGGCCATATCGTATACAAGGTGGTGAATGAGCCGGTGGCCTTCGTCGGTGATACCGTGTTCGCCATGGGCTGCGGTCGACTTTTCGAGGGCACACCTGAGCAGATGTGGCCATCATTGCAAAAGATACTGGCCTGGCCGGGCGACACCCGCCTTTACTGCGCGCACGAGTACACTTTGGCCAATGCGCAATTTGCGTTAACGGTCGATCCTGACAATGCCGCGCTCAGGCAACGCTATCTGGACGTTCAGGCCGCTCGTCAGCGTGATCAGCCGACCGTACCGACCACACTGGCTATCGAACGGAAAACCAACCCGTTCCTGCGCCCAGACGATCCCAAGATTCGCGCCACAATCGGCAAGCCTGACGCCACTGATGTTGAAGCATTTGCCGAGATTCGGCGACGTAAAGATCGGTTCTAAAGCACCTGGAGACATGGCCCAGATGGACGAGAAACTAAAAAAAACCCTGGCTGAGCGATTGAGCCCGGCTGAATATGAAGTGGTGGTGAACAAGGGCACCGAGCGACCGTTCACCGGCAAGTTCAACGCTCACTTTGAAGACGGCGTCTACCGTTGCAAAGCGTGTTCTGCGCCGCTGTTTTCGGCTGAATCGAAGTTTGATGCCGGATGTGGCTGGCCATCGTTTGACCAGGGTATCGCCGATGGTCACATCAAAGAGTACAAAGACTCAAGCCACGGCATGATCCGTACCGAGATCACCTGTGCGCAATGTGACGCGCATTTGGGTCATGTGTTTCCTGATGGGCCCACCGATACTGGTTTGCGCTACTGTGTGAACTCCTTGTCGCTGGATTTCGAAGAGGCTGGTCAGTCGGACTGAGCGGCCCCGAATTGCCAAAAAGCAAATCAGTCCCATTCCGTGGAACTGATTCGCGGCGAATCCAGCGATGGTGGCGACCTTCCTGGTCGTGCCTGAAAGCTCCTGTCTCCGTGGCCCACCTTCGCCTTCTTCTGTTACGGCGCCGAGGGGGTGAGGACGGCGCGCATCCATGTGGCACATCCTGTGCCGGGAAAACGCCGGTGAGAGACGTTTTCAGTCCATTTTTTGATCCTTCATATATAAGCGCGTAAAAGGCTGAGAAAACGGATCATCCAATAGAAAATATTTTTTCGACTCGAGAAAAGCCGCTACTCAAGCCACGCCCAATTTGCGGTGCATGGCAGGGCTGGTGGTGGTGTATTGCAACTGCACCTTCTTCTCCGGATTGATATGGGATTGCACCGCAAAGGCGGCGAGCGCAGTCTCGTGAAAACCGCTCAGAATCAGTTTCTTCTTGCCTGGATAGGTATTGATGTCGCCGACCGCAAAGATGCCCGGAACGCTGGTCTGAAACTTTTCGGTGTCGACCGTCAGCTGTTTCTTCTGTAGCTCTAGCCCCCAATCAGCGATCGGACCAAGTTTCGGCGACAGTCCAAAGAACACCAGAAGATGATCCAGGTCAACGCGACGGGTGATCCCATCTGGGCCATGCACGCCGACGCCAGCCAGTCGATCATTGTCCTCGAACAGCTTGATCACGTTGCCTTCAACGAACTGCATTTCAAAATCATCACACAGCGCCTGCATTCGTTTCACCGAAGCCGGTGCGGCCCGGAAGTCTGTTGAGCGATGCACCAGCACCACGCTATTGGCTGACTCGATCAATTGCAGTGTCCAGTCCAGGGCCGAATCACCACCACCAAGAATGACCAGGTCTTTGCCGGCGAACACTGAAGGATCTCGAACGGCGTAGTGAATCTGCTCTCCTTCGAATCGATCGGCCCCTTGTACCCGGATCGGACGCGAACGAAATGAGCCGACGCCGCCGGCGATGATCACGGTCTTGGCATTGAATTGCGTTCCGGTTGAGGTCCGAATATGGAATGTGCCGTCGATGTTGCGCACCAGGTTGACCGCCTCCTGACCGAGATGGAATGTTGGGTCGAAGGGCTTGATCTGCTCCATCAGCCGATCGACCAGTTCCTGCGCGCCGCACACCGGTAACGCCGGAATATCGTAGATTGGCTTGTCGGGGTAAAGCTCGGCGCATTGGCCCCCGACCTGTTGCATGCTGTCGATCAGATGGGCCTTGATGTCCAGCAAGCCCAATTCAAAGACCTGAAACAGGCCAACCGGGCCCGCGCCAATGATGAGGGCGTCGGTTTCAATGGGCGTGTTACTCACGACATGTTCTCCTTGTTTCGAAGTTGGTTGCGCCTGGCGGCACGAATATCAAAGCCATAACCAAGGCCGGGTTGATATCGCACCGAGAATGGATGGGTGACTTGCGAGGGCGGCTTGGAAAAACCCTGCTGGGTAAAGTCGATGCTGTCGACTGAGCAAGCCAACAACGCGCCTATCTGATCGGCAACAATCGGACCCCGTACGCGAATCTCTTCAGCAAAGCCGACAGAGCGCAAGTCGCGAGCCTGTGTAAAGACACGACCGTCTTCGAAGCGATCTACTTCGAGTACGACCAGGCCAAGCAGCGGTAGAAACGGTGCGACCTGGGTGATGGCCGTGTCCGGTGCAATACGAGCACCTATTTTTGGCGCGGGCAAAGGTGCGATGGCCAGGGCGCGACCGACATGATGCAGCGGCAGCGTTGCCGGCCTCAGAAATCGCCGGTCGGTACCTGAATCCAGCTGATCGACCAGGTCATCAACGGAATCAAGATGCAGCCAGGGGTCGTTGGTCCACTGGCCGTTATGATAAAGCTGAGACATACACGCCCTCCTTGAATGGCTTGACGCCAATGCGTTTGACCGTGTCGACAAAGCGCTCGTCCTCTAGCCGTTGCTCGATGTACACGCCCAAAAGGCGTTCAACTGTATTGGCGACTTCGTCAAAGGGCACCGCAGGTCCAATCACTTTGCCCAGACTAGCCTCACGCTCGACGCTGCCGCCAATGGTGATCTGGTACCACTCCTCACCCTTTTTGTCGACGCCGAGGATACCGATGTTGCCGACATGGTGATGGCCACAGGCATTCATGCAGCCCGACATTTTCAGCTTCAGTTCTCCAAGGTCGTACTGATAATCCATATCGTCAAACAGTTGATTGATCTGCTTTGCGATCGGGATTGATCTGGCATTTGCCAGGCTGCAGAAATCAAGGCCGGGGCAGCAGATGATGTCACTCAAGGTGTTGATGTTTGGGCTAGCCAGTCCAGCCGAATCAAGTGTCTGCCAAAGCGAATACAAGTCCTGCTCTGCGACATCGCCGAGCAGCAGGTTCTGACTGTGGGTGGTGCGAATCAGGCCGTGGCTATAGTCATCGGCAGCCTTGGCCACGACGTCCATTTGCTCGGCGGTGATGTCGCCCGGCGGCACATCGGGATGCTTCAACGAAACGTAGGCTGCGCGATAGCCGGTCACCTTGTGAGGGTGTGTGTTGTGACGCAGCCAGGCCGAGAATCGCGAGTTTTGATGAGCATCGCCCAGTTCGTCATTCGACAAGGACAAAGCCGGTGGCAGTTCAGGCGGTCTGAAGTGCGCCTTCATGGCTTCGATCTCATCCTCGCCCAATAGCAATCTCGAACCGCGAATGGCGGCCCATTCTTGTTCCACCAGTTCGGCAAACTCTCTGCCGCCCATGGCCTTGACCAGAATTTTGATCCGCGCCTTGTATTTGTTGTCTCGTCTGCCGAGACGGTTGTATACGCGCAGGATGGCTTCGAGGTAAGACAGCAAGTGCTGTTGTGGAAGAAAGTCGCGAATGACCACACCGATAATTGGAGTGCGACCCAAGCCGCCGCCGACCAATACCTCGAAACCGGTTTTGCCGCTAGCTGAACGCACCAGCCTAAGCCCAATATCGTGCACCTTGGCCGCTGCTCGGTCCCGTTCAGCGCCGGTAATGGCGATTTTGAATTTCCTTGGCAGGAAGGAAAACTCAGGATGCAAGGTCGACCACTGGCGAATCAGTTCAGCCCAGGGTCGGGGGTCCTCCAGCTCGTCGGCAGCAATACCGGAAAGATGGTCGGTGGTGACGTTGCGAATACAGTTACCACTGGTCTGAATGGCATGCATCTGCACCTTTGCAAGATCAGCCAGGATGTCCGGTACATCTTCCAGCCGGGGCCAGTTGATCTGCAGGTTTTGCCGGGTTGTGAAATGCCCATAGCTGCGATCATAGCGTCGAGTGATATCGGCTAATGCTCGCATCTGCCTGGAGCTGAGCAAGCCATAGGGAATGGCGATGCGCAGCATTGGGGCGTGCAGCTGAATGTACAGCCCATTCATCAAGCGAAGCGGTTTGAATTCCTCCTCGCTCAGATCGCCATTGAGGTAGCGTTCAGTCTGCAGGCGAAACTGCGCCACACGTTGGTCGACCACCTGTTGGTCATAGGTGTCGTACTGATACATTGCCTTGCCAATCCAAATAAATACGTCATTTGAAGGCTAGCATCGAGGCTGCCCGGCAAGGAAAGACCGATTGGTTATGTGGGTATAGCCGCTGGCTTACCGGTGGGAACGAGCCGAACTATTTGGCTGCGATTTCCGTCGCCAACATTTCGACAATCTGACTGAGCACCTCCAGAGCCTGATCCCCTTCATCGATGGCGAACAGTAGGTGAGTACGATTCTGGATGATCATGTTTTGGTAGGTCAGGTCGGCGAAAGCGACGCGGTAAAGCGCTTCCAGCTCCTCGCGCGAATGGAAGGCGTAGGTTGCGGTATCGTTGGGTGCGACCAGTTGACCTCGCGGCACGGTTCGATTCATGAATGCCATCCAGTCGCCGTTAAACCAACGCAGATGCAGGGTTTCCTCCTCCTGGTAATCGATCAGTACATCATTCCAGTTTGCGAGCTGATATTTGAGCTCCTGGTTTTCCAACAAGTCCATGCGGCCGGTCGCCAGGAATGAATTGATGACGCCACGCGAAGGGTTGAACGTACCTACACCCGAAATACCGCGACGTGTGGTGATGATTGTGTCGATGTCAGGTGCCGGTGAGCGCATGAGCTCAATAAAAGCGTCGATCTGTTGCATCGCATCGCGTTTTCTTTGCAAGGACTCGACCAACAACTGCTTGTTGGCAGAGAACTCTTGATGCAGATCTTGCAGATAGCGAAGCTCTGAGGCTCGATCAATGCGCTCCTGATTCCAGCTATTGACCTGTAGAGCGATCAAGATACCGATCACCAGCAACAGGATTTCGCCGAGCGCATACTTTAGGTATCGGCCAGCACCGTCCGAAAACTGAGGGGCTCGAAACCGTCTAAACACCTTGACCATAGCGGCTCACCTTAGCATGTCGAGGATTGAGGTCGCCGACGTTTGGCCGTGCATGGCCCATGCTCTACCCGACTTCGCAAGGCTTGTAGTTGATTTCGATAACCATCGGCTTCTCGCCGCCGCTGGGCCCGGAGATTTCGGCCACAAGCCCGCCCTCATTCCTGGCGTAACTGATGCGTTGCGGGAAGTCGTGGTCGGGGTTCTCAAAGGTCGCGGAATCGGGGCCAGTTTCAGTGGCGACGAATACCGTGGGTGGGTTGCCATTGGGCTGCGCGATGTACTCTGTTCGGCCCTCTTTGTGCACAATGCGAAGGTATTCAAAACTGGACATGTTGCCGTCGACCAGGGTTCTGGCCATACCGACCGAGCTACCCTGTGATCCCTTCATCCATACCTCCTCGGTAAGGGCGTTGCCGGTGGTTTGGCACCAGTGTCCTTGCAGCCAGTCGAGGTTCATCGGCTCTGCCGACAGTGCGCTGGTACATACCAGCATGGCGAATACGGCAATGTAGGGTTTCATGTTGTTGCGACCTCATTGTGTTGTTCCCTGGGACTGATAGTGTCACAGCCGTGGGCTGGTGGCGAATGACCTGCTTTTCGATTCAAACCTGACCGGAAATAAGGCATGGTATGGGCATGAGCGATTTCGTTGAGTATCTGAGCGAAGTGTTTGTCGAATTTGGCCCGATCACATCGCGAAAAATGTTCGGTGGATATGGCATCTACCATGATGGCTTGATGTTTGGTTTGGTGGCCGATGAGCAGCTTTATCTCAAGGTTGATGCCGAATCGAAGCCGGAGTTCCTTGAGCGAGGCCTCGAGCCATTTAGATTTGAGATGAAGGGCAAGGTTGGAGAAATGTCGTACCATGCCGCGCCGGAAGCGATCTTTGATGATCCGGCGCTTGCTCGCGAATGGGCCGTGCGCGGGTTCGAAGCGGCTTTGCGGGCCAAGAAACCAAAACCTCGGAAATAGCAAGTCATAGGAGAGCAGTATGGAATTGGGTGCGTTTTCAGTCAGCCTGGCGGTCAAGGACCTGGAGAAATCCCGGGACTTCTATCAGAAACTCGGATTTGATGTGGTTGGCGGTGACGCGGCCCAAAACTGGCTGATTCTTCGGAACAAGGAACACACGATTGGGCTGTTTCAAGGCATGTTTGACAAGAATATGCTGACCTTCAACCCGGGCTGGACCCAGCAGTGTGAGACGCAATCGGAGTTTGCCGACGTGCGCGAAATCCAGCGTCACCTCAAATCGCAGGGCGTTCAGCTGGTATCGGAAGCAGACGAGTCTGGGAGCGGCCCGGCAAGTCTGGTAGTCGTAGACCCCGATGGCAACCCGATCCTGATCGATCAGCACGTTTGAGCAAGCTCAACCCGACCAAATACTGACAACGATCAAGCCCGACCAGGCAGTGCTGATTTAGGGTAGCCCCAGCGATAGAGGGAGCAGCCATGGGTCTGGCCATTGATCGAGAGACGTTCAGCAGTGATGACTTCGCTGCCTTTGATGACAAACTACAGGCAAGTCTGACCGCGCTGCGCAGACTGCTGCAGCGGCCCGGTTTTGGCCAGGGCCAGACCAGTCTTGGCGCCGAGTTGGAAGTCTACCTGGTGGACGACAAGGGTCGGCCTAGCGGCATCAACCAAACCCTGCTGGCCAACTGCAACGATGCGCGGTTTACAGAGGAACTCAACCGCTTCAATCTGGAGATGAACCTGACGCCAGTGCCAGCGCAAGGTTCGCCGTTCGCAGCGATGGCCGACGAGATGCGATCCGCTTTAAGTCTGGCCCAGGCCGAAGCCGAGAAACTCAACACCTCCATCGTGCCCATTGCCATCCTGCCGACGGCTAGACAATCGGATTTTGGTGCTGACGCCATTACCCCCTTGGCTCGATACAAGGCGTTGGCCCGTCGTCTGGTAGAGGAGTCTGGTCACGGCTTCAATGTCGCCATAGACGGTCCCGAGCCGATTGAGTTTCATAGCGACCAGATCGCCCTGGAGGGCGCGAATACGGCATTTCAAATGCACTTGCGGGTCAATCCTGATCGTTTCGTCGATACCTACAACGCAGCGATGTTGATGACGCCGTTGGTTCTGGCCATTTCCGGCAACTCACCATTCCTGTTTGGCCATCGCTTATGGGATGAGACACGGGTTGCGCTGTTCAAACAGTCCATCGATGTCAGGGATGTAGAGCAATTCAAATGGCGAGCACCAGCTCGCGTGGCCTTTGGCCATGGTTGGCTGAGGTCCAGCCCCTGGGAGCCGTTCGCAGCGGCCGTAGCCATGCACCCACCGCTGATTGTGCCAATGGGTGATGAGGACCCTCTGGCTGTCGTCGAAGCTGGCGGTGTGCCCGAATTGCTCGAGTTGCGATTGCAGTTGGGAACGACCTGGCCATGGGTTCGTGCCGTCTACGACCCGGCGCAAGGAGGTCATTTTCGGATCGAACTGCGTGCCTTGCCAGCAGGACCCACAGTCAACGACATGATGGCAAGCTCCGCATTCCTGGTTGGGCTGGCTGTCGGCACAGCAGACCTGATGCCTTTGGTGTTGCCAGCGATGCCATTTCGCTATGCCGAGCACAATTTCTATCGTGCAGCCAAACGAGGCATCGACGCCAACCTGGTCTGGCCGAGCCGACGGCAAACCGAATTGACGGAAATGTCGACCATTGAAATTTGTCGACTGATGATGCCACTGGTCAGGAAGGGCCTGGCTGAGATTGGTGTCGATGATTCTCAGATCCGTCACTGGTTGGGTATCATCGAGGAACGGCTGGCCGTTGGCATGACCGGTGCACGTTGGCAGGCTGCGCAAGTGGCGCACCACGAGAAAACCATGCCTCGCGAGAGCGCGCTGGCGGCGATGCTCAAGCAATACCAGCAACTGAATCGACTAGGCCACCCAGTCGCGCAGTGGCCGGTGGTTTGAGGGGGTAGAGGATACGACTAGATTGAGCCCCTCATCCGTCTGCACCTTCCGTGCATCCACCTTCTCCCAATGGGAGAAGGAACTTGCCCGAGGCTTCGCTGGATTTCGCTGCTGAGAATAGACGGCGCACCGACAAGTACCTTCTCCCATTGGAGGGTGTTGCAATAGCCCGTCCTGGGCTAGCAACACACGGATTCCGAAAAGCGTGGTTTTCGAAACCCTTACATTTCAACGGGTTAAAACCCATAGAAATGGCGATACGTCCATGTATCGCGCGAGGCTGTAGTTTCGCGACAGCCTCATTGGGAGAAGGTGGGCACGCCGTAGGCGTGGTCGGATGAGGGGTTCAATCTAGTCGTGATTTCGCAAATCGACGACCGTGCACGCACTCGCCAAGGAAGGCGAGTTGGTTGATTCAACTTAGCTAGAGCGCGTCCACAGTTTACGTTTCTGGGCCAGCTCGACCGGTCCACGGATGGGCCGGCATTTTCAAGTTATTGAAAATGAAGAACTTTCATAAACGCGCTTCTGAAAGTTCGTGTCCGCGTTAGCCATGGATGGCTAATCGTGGACGACCTCTAACTATACTGCGCCCTATACTCCAGCACGCGTTCGTAATTTTCGCGGTCCTTGTCGGTATCGAGCAGTTCGATAAGATCGTCCAAGGTGGCGATACTGATCACCTGCATATGGAAGTCGTCTGCCAATTCGCGTGCGGCGGGGACATTGTCCTGGCCGAACTCTTGTCGATCCAGCGCAACGGCCAGACCAACCGCTTCTGCACCCGCTTCATCGATAATGCCAATGGCTTCTCGAGTTGCCGTACCAGCCGAGAGCACATCATCGATAGTCAACACCCGCCCTTTAAGGGGCGCGCCAATCAGATGGCCGCCTTCACCGTGCGTTTTTACTTCTTTTCGGTTGAAGCAAAAAGGCAGGTTTTCCCCAAAAAAGTCTGCGTAGGCGATGGCGACGGCAGCTGCCAGTGGAATCCCCTTGTACGCTGGACCGAAGAACATATCGAATGAAATACGAGCATCGCGGATGGCGTGGGCGTAATAACGACCCAACTGCGCCAATGATTCCCCTTGACAGAACCGGCCAGCATTGAAGAAGTACGGACTGATTCTGCCCGATTTCAGCGTGAACTGGCCGAACTGAAGAATTTGCGCTTCGATGCAATGCTCAAGGAATTGCCGACGAAAGTCCTGCATCTGTACGGTTTCTCCGAAAACGATAGCGTTTTGATCGGCTCAAGCAGAGCCATTTTGTGCTTTTTGCACCCCGACCTAGCAAAATAGCAAAGTGGCGGGGCAATTGCACCGGTGTCAGACGTCAAAAATGGTGACGTAATACGCAAACGAGCCCGGTGAGGGGCTCGTTGCGGAGGCTACATTGCGATGTCGCAAGCTGATGGATGTCAGGCAGCGGCTCGAGTGCGTCGAGTACCGGGCTGAACGTTGGCCTGCAACTCCGAGGTGTCAAAATCATCCACTGCGATGATCTCGGCCACTTCCTGGCGGGTGCTTTCGATCAGTGCACGTTCAGTGTCATTGATCAAGTTGAGCTTGACTGCCTGGTCCAGTATTTGCGCTGGCGTTAGGCTATCGGCGATCTCGTCGGCCCGCAAAGCTTTGCTGATACGGCGTTCCAGCGGCTCGCAGACGATCACGTTGGCCAGCGTCTGCTCCATCAAACCAGGCAAGTTTTCGGCATGCGCAGAGCGGTAGCAGCCATCGATCAATCGTTCGCGAGTTTCGTTGGGGCTGATCAACATCGCCGCCGCCTTATGGCCCAGCCGATCCGATGGCTGACGTTGCCAGCGACCTGCCGGGAATATCAGCGCACGAAGTTTGAATGCCACCAGTGGCGATGGGAAGTTGCGAATGAACTCGTCCAGTGCTGTCTCAGCTTCCGCGAAGGCCGCTTCCATCGAGTAGTTCAACAAGGCTCTATCGGCCGCTGGGCTACCCTGGTCCTCAAAATGTTTGAGCATGGTTGAGGCCATGTACAGCTGACTGAGCACGTCGCCTAGACGCGCTGACAGCTTCTCTTTGAACTTGAGTTTGCCGCCCAACACGGCCATGGCCACATCGGTGGTCAACGCCAGCGCGCTGGAGTAGCGCAGGATACGGCGGTAGTGTTTCCGGGTGTGTTTGTCGCCCGGAACGCGTGCCAGTCGTGCGCCGGTCAGTCCATACCAGAGCGAGCGCCAAACGTTTGAGAAGGTGTGGCCAATGTGACCCCACGCAGCATGGTCAAATGCCTTCAATGCTTCGCTCGGGTCATCCATGCGAGCTGCGACCATTTCCTTCAGAACCCACGGGTGACAGCGCACTGCACCCTGGCCGAAGATCATCAAGCTGCGAGTCATGATGTTCGCGCCTTCGACGGTGATCATGATCGGTGACGCCTGCCAGGAGCGGCCGAGATAGTTCTTGGGACCAAGAATAATGCCCTTGCCGCCGTGAATATCCATTGCATCCTGAGCGACCTTGCGGCCCATTTCGGTGCAGTGGTACTTGGCGATAGCGCCGGGGACCGCCGGGCGTTCGCCGCGATCGACTTCTGCCGCGGTAAACTCACTCAAGGCGGTGGTAGCGTAGGTGTTGCCAGCAATTCTGGCCAATGCTTCCTCGACGCCTTCGAAGCGGCCAATCGGCAGGTTGAACTGGCGGCGAATGCGCGAATAAGCACCGCTAACCATGCTACCAATCTTCATGCCGCCGGCAGCGGTTGCCGGCAGTGAAATAGCGCGACCGACGCTGAGACACTCGACCAGCATACGCCAGCCCTGGCCGGCCATTTTCTCACCACCGATCAGTGCATCCAGCGGCACGAATACGTCCTTGCCGACAATCGGCCCGTTTTGGAATGGCACGTTCAATGGGAAATGGCGGCTGCCGATTTCCATGCCCTTGGTGTCGCGTGGAATCAATACCAGACTGATGCCCTCGCTACCTTCGCCATCAAGCAGCCCATCAGGGTCCTGCAACTGGAAAGCAATTCCGACCACGGTCGCCACCGGTGCCAGGGTGATGTAGCGCTTGTCGAAGTTGAGGCGAATACCGGTGACTTCCTTGCCATTCCATTGCCCTTTACATACCACGCCGGTGTCAGGGATGGACGTGGCGTCAGAGCCAGCGGTAGGTGCAGTCAGGCCAAAGCATGGGATATCTTCACCACGTGCCAGACGTGGCAGGTAGTGGTTCTTTTGCTCTTCGGTGCCGTAGTGCAGCAGCAGTTCTGCGGGACCGAGTGAGTTGGGAACGCACACATGCGTAGACAGTAGAGTACTGCGCGACGCCAACATCTGAATGACCCGAGCGTGGGCATACGCCGAAAACTCCAGGCCGCCGTATTTCTTCGGAATAATCATGCCGAAGAAGCGGTTGTCTTTCAGGAACTGCCAGGTTTCTTCGGTCAGGTCGGCCAGTTCGTGCGTGGTCTTCCAGTCGTCGGTCATGCGGCAAACTTCGACCACTGGCCCTTCGAGAAAGGCACGCTCTTCGGCGGTTAATTCTGGCTTGGCGATGTCACGCAGCTTTTTGAAGTTCGGGTTGCCGGTGAATAGCTCACCTTCCCAGGCCACGGTGCCAGACTCAAGGGCGACCGCCTCTGTGTCGGACAAGGCAGGTGCGATCTTCTTGTAGACCTCGAACATCGGTGAGCTCAGGTACTGCATGCGAAACGGCTTGTGGTTCAAAACCACCCCGATGCCGACAATCAACAGCCATGCCGGGGCCAACAGCCACCAACTTACTGACCCAAATACGGTCCAGGCCAGCGCGACCGCCGCCATGGTTATCGAGCCTGCCATTCGCGGTACGCCGATGACGGCGATCGCGCCCAGCGTGGCAACCAGGGATAGCAGAAATGCAAGTTCGTTCATTGTAGTTTCACCTTTCTATGGGTCAGGTCGGCATTGATTTCGTGCAATACCGTGGTTGTAAACAAGTCGTTGGCATCGCCAGCCACCATATGTGCCGCATCGGCAATCTTGTAGTGTCGGGCGTGCGGGACCTTGTCAATTAGTTCGGCAACGTGCTCATCATTGACCACATCGCTGTGTTCGCCTTGCAACAGCGTAAGTGGAACGCTCAAGTTACCAAGTGCGGGGCCGATCCGTGCTTCGAATTCATCTGATTGCGCCGGCACCACTTCAAGCATGCGGGGGTCCCAGCGCCAACGCCAGCGTCCGGCTTCGTCCTGGCGCAAATTCTTCTCGAGGCTGCTGCCTCCCTTGCCCTTTGGCCGGTGTGGGAGATAGGCGGCAATGGTGTCCCTGGCATGTTGCAGACTGTCGAAGCCCAGCGGATGGGCGCGCATGAATTGCAAGATTCTACCGACGCCGCTGCGATCCCAGGTGTGGGTGATGTCGACGCATATCAATTGGTCAAAGGGGCAGGGTTTCATCTCTCCAGCCATCAACATCGCTATCAGGCCGCCGAGCGACGCTCCCACCAGAATCGGGGGCTCACCAATGCGCACCGTCATGTGATCGACATCTTCGATCAGCCGGTCCAGCGAGTAATCTGCATCCAGGCGCCATTGGCTGTGGCCATGACCACGAAGATCGGGGCAGTAGCTGGTATAACCAGCCGCAGCCAGCGCCACTGCAGTCTTTTCCCAGGAGGCGCCGGTTTGGCCGAATCCGTGCAGGAATAATACCGGTCGCTTGCTTACTGATTTGCCAACAAAGACGCGAACATGAATAGCATCGCCAACGCCCCACCATTCGGTGTCGTAGACGTTCGATTCATGAGCCGTTGCGGTCGGCTCGACAGTGGCAAAAGCGTTGTCCATACGCATGAGTATGGAAAAGTGGCTTGGCAATGTCAATACGGTAGCGTATGGTACGCATCATGTCAGCGCCACATCGCAAATCCAACCAGGCTGCTCGATCACGGCTCAGCGCCGCTGATTGGGAGGTCGCCGCGCTCGATTTGATTGCCGAAGATGGCTTTTCTTCGGTTAATGTTGAACGGCTTGCACGCCGTTTGAACGTCACCAAAGGCAGTTTCTACTGGCACTTCGGCAGCCGCGATGAGTTGTTGGCCGCGGCGCTAAAGCGATGGGAAGATGAAGACATAGCGACCTTTGTGCGGTCCATCGAAATTATCACTAACCCTGATGAGCGCTTGCGTGCGCTGTTTCGCCGAACGCTGGACAAGCTCAAATCCCACTGGATTTTCTCGGCATTGTTTGCTGAAAGTGGGCACGCCCTGGTACGGCCGGTGATGGAGCGGGTCGCCAACCGCCGCATGAGTTACCTGACCGACGGTTTTATCTCACTAGGTATGTCGCAGGCCGATGCGGTGCATCGCGCGCGTATCACTTATTATTCCTACGTTGGATTCATGCAGTCGACGCGCTACTTCAAGACAGCTCGCTTGAAAGACCAGGCCGAACTTGACGAATACGTCAACCACGTTATTGAAACGCTGATTCCTTAGCGATCCTCCTTTCGCTCATCGGAGGCTGTCGCCAAACCCCGGCAAGAAGAATATCTCGCGCAAAGCAGCAAAGACGCAAAGAAAAAAATGATAGAGACCGCTGCCGCGAAAGAATGAAGAAATGATCACAATGAGAGAAGGAGGGGGATGAGGCAGCCGGTTCGGCTGCTTCAATCGGATAAGCGGGTTTGCTACGTAGGCGGTACCGGAGCAGCCATCCATGGCGAAACCCTTGAGCTTCGTTGGAACCCCCAGCCTCGACATCCCTGTCGAGTCGTTCGGCGCTTGCGGCGTGCCTTGGGGCACCCCAGCCGGTGCGACCTAGAATATGGGGTAGAGGTCGCCATCCATGGCGCGACGTACAAGCTTCGAATGAAAGCCCAGCCTCGACATCCCTGTCGAGTCGTTCGGCGCTTGCGGCGTGCCTTGG
>BQJN01000102.1 GCA_021604725.1 Lysobacteraceae bacterium
CATGGCTCGGTTGTGATTCGGCCCGAACCAATACATTGACATCGCCGTACGGGGCGGCGTCGGCGGTAAAGTGGCCGTCCAGTCGGGCGATTCGCCTGGTGTTGGCTTGTCGTGCTATCAACAGCCTGGGGTTGGCGTCAGCAAGCATGTATTTGAGCCGAGCATCGGGTGATGTTGGGTCCAGCGCCAGCCAGGAGCAGCCCGCCTTCAAGATTCCAATAATGGCGGCCACTGCATCGATGGAACGCTCCATCAGTACCGCAACTAACTCGTCGGGAGCCGTCTTCTGCGCCGTCAGTCGCGCGGCAATGTTCTCCGCACGTTGATTGAGTTGCTGGTAGCTGAGGCTGACCTTGCCGATGCACAACGCCATAGCGTCCGGTGTTTGCCGCTGCTGTCGCTCAAAGCCATGATGAAGGCGCTGCTGGTTCGATAGCGAAGCGTCTGTATCGTTGATGCTATCGAGCCACAACCGATCTCCCGGTAGATGCAGATCCAACTGGTCTAGAACCAGGCCCGGTTCATCGATCAGTTGTCTTAGTATCGACTGCAATTGCAACTGCAACCGCTCGGCGTGATTTGCGTCAAGGACGTGTGGATCGTAATGCAGTCGACAATCAACCCCATCCTGGGCATGTTCGCAATGCAGCGCTATTCGAAATCGCCCATCCCGGCAGTGATGGTCGATCAATGCCAGCTGCGGTGAGTTCAGCTGCAACGCTCTACACCACGAGAAGGCGATGTCGCCAGCAGACTGTGTAACAGGGTAGTAGTCCTGCCATGGCTGGATGTCATTCAGCGATTGTCGGACGCCGTTGAGTCGCTGGTGCAGGCTCTGTTGCTGATCACCGTCAGCGATGGTTATTGGTAGATAGCGTTGATATGGACCACAGGCCGTCTCCATCCCGTCATACGTTCGCCCATGGAACCGCACACTCAGTTGAACATCCTCACTGCCACTTAGGCGCTGTATCAGCAACGACCAGCAAGCAAGCAAAAGCGCCTCCGGATCGGGTGACCATGGTCCGAAGCTGGTCACCTGGAAACGGCACTCTTCCGTTGCCAGCACCCGATGCCCTGCGGACAGGGTTTTTTCGAATGGCAGGCGCAAGGGTTGTGTCATTTGCGGACGACCTTGCCAGAAGTCGCGACCTGCCTGGGTGTCGTCGTCTTCCAACAGGGCGTTGAACACCTCGGCCACGTCAGCGTACTGCAGCAGGTCATGCTCGGCGGTGAGCGCTGATGATTGCAAAATTGCAGCCAACTCAGCGACCAACAGTTGCAGCGAAGTGGCGTCGCCACACCAGGCCGGTATGCCGATCAGTAGTTGAGACGAATGTGACGGCGAGGAAAAGAGAATCGCGCTCAACCCCGCGCTAGCCGATTCGGTGATAAGGCGTTGCCAGGCATTGTCCTGTTGAGCTGTGTTTGATGGTCGCTGATCGATGCGGATATCAACGCTGCTCTCAATCACCTGAATGGGCACGGTAGTGTGATTCGGGCAGACCAGCCTTGTTCTCAAAATTTCGTGTCTGGACACCAATCGATTGAGCGCGTCCGATAGCTGGTTTGCCGCAAGTGCCGGGTCAACTTGCAGCAAACAGCCGATGCGTAAATCGAGGCCGATGGGGTCGATCTCCCAAAGCCAGCGTTGCTGCGGCGACGTCCGAAAGCCTGCTTCGTTCATACCGATGTGGTCTCATTTGGTGAGCGGATTTCTGCCCAGGCCCGGGCTTGGGCCATGGCCACAACAACGCGACGATCGCCCGAGAAAGGGCTGCGGCCATGGGCCGTGCGCATATTGTCCAGCAGCAAAACATCATCTCGTCGCCAGTCAAAGCTGACGCATTGAGCACGGTAAGCCGCCCGCAAATGCTCGAGTACTTCAGGCTCAATCGGCTCGCCATCACCGTAGTAAGTGTTGTGTGGGAGTTGTTGCAACGGACAGCGGGACAAAAGCGCCTGACCCACCTGTTTGGGCAAGGTCGATACGTTGAAGAACGTCAGATGGTTGAACCACAGCGGGTCGCCAGTGTTCGGGTGGCAGGCGACGACGCGGCGTACCTGTCGTGTGGTTAGACGTTGGTCCGATGTCCACTGAAACTGGATGCCATTGCGGGAGCAGTAAGTTTCTACTGCCTGGCGCGAGTCAGTCTGAAAGGCCTCCTGCCAGGACAGCCCGAACGGACCGCCGTAGTGGCGAGCCAACATGTAACCTCGGTCGGAAAGTCGCTGACGAATAGAAGGGTCTACTCGTTGATAGATGGCGCGGCAATCAGCGATCGGTGTGGCACCGCCTTGCGTTGCCGGAGTCACGCAGTGAAAACTGATGATCTGCGGAAAGGTATTGTTATATGACTGTTCATTATGCAGGAAGATGCTTTGATCTTGCGGGTGTTCAGTCGAGGTGTATGTCTTTTTTCCCACAGCAGTGCGAGGTGAAGACCGCTCCGTGTAACTCAAAAGCGGTCCGCCGCAATAGCTAACGACGCGCTCGAAGTCGGACAGCTCCGGCAACGCGAAACCGCGGAACAACAACGCCCCGTGTGTGAGCAGCATTGATCGTATGGACTCTGTATTGTCGCCGGCCCAGTCCGCCAGTTTCAGTCCGTCCAGGCCTGCTCGGATCAAAAACGGAATCGGGTCATCACCCAATTGAGAGTCGATCCGGACCGCACTCAAACCCGATGAGTTGACGGCGCGGCGTCGGCCCATGGGCATTTTTTTCAACGCCGGAACAGGGCTTTTCGAGTTCATACGGCCTCCTGCCCAACAGCTTTGCGCCTGATGCGACCAAACAGCTGCTTTCGCGTGTCGCCCAAGGCCTGACTAGAGGCTGCGGTTGCCTGGGCTGCACGATAATGCGGCAACTCGCCTAGAGGGCGAGTTGAGTGTGCCGCAAGCTGATCCAGCGTCGTCATCCAACTATCGCGGAAACGGCCCATAGCAGTTGGCGAATAAAGATCAGTGCGATACAGCAGAAAACCGGATATCTTTTCACCATCCAACCAGAAGTGTACTGACAAATCGAAGGGGGCCGAGGGGACACTCAGCGCTTTGGGTGTGATCGCCAATCTATCAAGTTGAATCTGTTGCGGTGGCGGTTCCTGTTGTACAAACATGATTTGAAACAGGGGGTTGCGACCGGCGACACGTTTCGGATTGAGCGCCCCTACCAAGTCTGCGAAGGGCAGCCAGGGCCTGGCATAGGCGTCGATGGCGGTTTGCCGTACGCGCCGCAAGGTGTCGGCAAAACTGATGCTGGGTTCAATGGTGTGCCGCAGAACCAGCTGGTTGACCAACAAGCCAATGAGCTCATCGCTATTGGGGCATGTTCGATTGGCGATGTCAGTGCCCACGACAACATCTTGTTGACCGGTGGCTCGGGCCAATTCGATCATCAACACGGTCAGCAAAGTCTGAAACAGCGTCGCGTTTGATGTTTGCGCCAATCGTCGCAGCTGACTGGTGCGGCGAGGTGAGATTTTTAGTGGCAACTGGGCGCCAAGATGACGTGGTTGCGTGCGATCAGGCTGGTCGCTGGGCAAACGGCATGGCAACAGCGCGCTCAATTGATTGGTCCAGTATTGCAGGTGCTGGTCACGCTGTTCCCCCTGCATTTGCTCGCGCTGCCAGGCATCGTAGTCGGCAAACTGAAAGCGAAGCGGTGGCAGGGTCGGACCTAGATTGATCTGAGCACGATATAGTGCGATCAGATCTTGCCGCAGGACCGATTGTGACCAGCCATCGGAGACCAGGTGGTGCGTACTGATCGCTAATACCCAGCGATCTTTCGAAAGCCTCATCAGCATGGCTCGAACCAGTTGGTCTTGATGTAAGTCAAAGGGCTGTTGCACGAATGCCAGCATCTGCCCCTTCCATACTGCGGTTGGTTGATCAGTCAGGTCCACTGTTTGTAGCAGCCCAGGGTCCGGGGGTGTCAATTTGAATACAGGCTCGCAGTCGTCAATCTCAACTCGACACCTGAGCAAGGGGTGACGCACGATAAGCGCGTCCAGTGCCCGTTGCAGCGCATCGACGTTCAATTCGCCGTTGAGGTCCAGCGCGAGGCCAAGGTTGTAGGCTGCGCTGTCCGGGTTCGTTTGTTGCTCGTACCATAGCGCCTGTTGAGCTCGCGAGAGAGGCCAACTTTGCCGTAGCAAGGTGGTTGGAGCAGGTCCTTGCGGTGCGGTCTTTTGGGTTGAGGCCTTGATCTGTCTGGCCATGGCCCGAACAGTTGAGTGTTCGAATATGTCCGCCGCGCCCAGTTGGATCTGATAATGCTTCATTAGCATCGCCAGCAACTGCATTACTCGCAGTGAGTCACCGCCTGATTGGAAGAAATCATCGTCTGCGGCAAATGGCCCTGCAGTCAGAATGCGTGACCACATGTCGGCGATGGTGTCCTCGGTCTTGGACAATGCCCGGTTCGTCGTTGGCGTGTCAGCAGAAGGGGTGCTTTGCGCATCACAGGACCAGCGCTTGAGCATTGCCCGGTCAAGTTTGTTGTTCGGCGTTAGAGGCAGAGCGTCGGTGGTTAGCAACCGATCTGGTATGAGAGCGGGTGGCAGGTTCTGATGCAAATAGGCCCGCAAGTCGCTCTCTGATGGCGGCCTTTCCTTATTCGTCGGCACGCACCAGGCGACCAGTCGACAGTCTGGCGCTGAGCCAACCGCAATCACAGCGCAACGAGC
This sequence comes from Lysobacteraceae bacterium, assembly GCA_021604725.1. GTDB lineage: Bacteria > Pseudomonadota > Gammaproteobacteria > Xanthomonadales > BQJN01 > BQJN01. Next base: position 4,695 of record BQJN01000102.1, read on the forward strand.
AAGCAATTGGTGTTCGCTGAGTACCACTTGGACCTCACCGGGTTCGACGCGCACGCCGCGAATTTGTACCTGATCATCCTTGCGACCGGCAAATTCGACTGAGCCATCGGCGCGGTATCGGCCCAGATCGCCGGTTTTGTACAGCCTATCTTCGCTGTCGCCGGTGAACGGGTTGGTGACAAACTTGGCAGCAGTCAATTCACGATCACCCAAATATCCGCGTGCAAGCGCGTGACTGCGGACATGGATTTCGCCGACATCACCAACACCGACCCGACGATGGTTTTCGTCCAAGACAACAAGCTGCACACCCGGTATACCGATACCCAAGGGGACGGTGGAGCTGGCCTTACTTTTATCTGCCGAGACACGATGGTAGGCCACGGCGCGCTGGGTTTCGGTGGCACCGTAGAGATTCACGCAATCGGCGTTGGGGGCGATGGTTCGCAAAAGGCGGGCATCGGCGTTGGCTAGAACATCGCCCACCACATAGGTGCCGCGCAGTTCCGGTAGCGTCGGAGTCGAGTCTACAGGCGCATCACACAGAAACCTCAGCATCGCCGGTGTTGTGTGCATCTGGGTGATGGCATTGGCGCGGCACCATTGCGCTAGCCATCCAGGGATGTACAACTGATTTGGATCGGGGATCCATATCGAGGCGCCAATGCACAGTGGCGTGAATATGTCGCGCTGCAAAGGGTCATGTGACAGACCGGACAACAAACTAAATCGGTCGTCGCTATTGAGATTGAACTGCCGCTTCTGCCATTCAATGAAGCAGCTTAGCGGTCCGTGACGACCCAACACACCTTTGGGCTGCCCGGTCGAACCGGAGGTGAAGGACACGTACGCCAACTGATCCTGAGCAACCGGGGCGGCATCGAGCGGTTTATGCGTTGTAGTGGATTCGATCAGGCCACCACGTGCCAGGTTGACCTTTGACCGCAAATCCAGCTTGTTCAAGCCATGTTCAAGGGCTTCAGGCAAAGGACCAGCGTCGACCAGCTGCAACCAGGCTTTGGGTCGAGATAGATTGATCAGGCTTAGGATGCGTGCGGGTGGATACGCCGGGTCGAGCAACAGGAAGGCGGCCCCGCTTCGCAACACGCCAAGCACCGCGGCGACCACAGCAACGCTTCGATGTGCGAAGATGGCAACGATGTCTTCGGCACCAACGCCCCGCGCCGATAGTTGCTCGGCAATGAGTGTGCTACGGCGCTGCAATTGCTGGTAGCTCAGATGGTCGAACTGATCGACAACAGCCGTGCGCTGCGGTGTCTGTTGCACCTGTTGTTCGAATAGTGTCGATACGCTCCCCGGCCACGCCACGTGAAGCCGTTCAGCGGGGTCGGGAAGCTGGCCCCCGATCTGCTCCCTAGCCATACGACTCAGCAGTCTCCGCACTGTCGGCTTGTATCAGATCCTGAAGTCCGAGGATGATTCGCTGGTGGGAGACCTGCGGGTGCGCCGCTGCAAATTCACTTACGATCGTGCTGGCATGGTGGCCTGGGCGTAGCTGCGCGGACAGCTTGCGCAGCAAGTGATCGGGAAGGTGGATGCTCTTGGGGTGGTCGCTTGTAACCTGGCTTTCGGGCTTGATCTTGGTGTCAGCAGAAATGGCGATAGGCGTTTGGCGACGCTGCCAGAATGGAGCTTCCACGAAGCGTTGTTCGCGCTGGTAGTAGCGCCAATGTGTTTTCAGGTATTGCCGGAAATCGTCGGCGACGGAGGTAGCATACGCAGCCAGCGCCTGACCATCTCCATGCAGCGCATTGACAGCGACCAAAGCGCCTTGCGTGCCGCTGCCCAGGGCGTGTGGGATGCCGCTTGATGACAAGGGGTCATGGGAGGCGGCGGCATCGCCAACGGCAACCCAGCCCTCACCTCCAAGCTGCTGCAAGCACGATGAGATGGCGCCAAACACCATTGGAGCGCTATCGAAGCTAACCTGTCGCAGGCGACGCCGAGTCAGCGCCATGCCTTGCAGCAGTTGCCGCCAGTTGTTTGCGGTAGCCGCGCCGAGGCGATGCACGATGTCACCATCGCTCATCAGTACAGTGGAGACTCGATTATTTGGAAGCGGTGCGCTGTACCACCAGCCGTACTCGCAGGCCTCGACCAGAACCATTGATTCCATGGTCGCACCTGGAAGCAGCGTACCTAGTTGGGCGACGCCGACCAGCTGGTCGTGAGCGACGCGGGTCGCGTTCAATTGCCGTGCAACCCTGCCGCGGCGTCCACTGGCATCGATCAGGTATCGGCAATCAATGGATCGACTCTGCCCGTCCCGTTCATACTCCACTTGCCAACCATGAGCACGACGGACGCAGCCGGTAAAGCGAGCGTTCGTCTTAAGGTTGCCACCACGCTCCCGGAAGGTGTCCGCGAGCATGCGATCCAGGCCGACGCGATCCAAGGCCCAGCCGGCACCATGCATGGTGAACATATAGTCGAGAGCACCCGCATCTTTGGTGCCCCAGGCTGCCTGGCTGCCGAATGAGGCCAACGTTTGCTGCTGACGAAAGGCATCCCAGACGCCCAGGTACTCAAGCAGTGGCCGGGTACCTGGCGTCAAAGACTCGCCAATTCGAGGCTGCTCGTAGTTGGATGATTCCAGCAAGGCTACGGAAGTGCCCGCTCGTTTCAACAGAGTCAGTCCGGCAGCACTGCCGGCCGGACCCCCACCGACGATTACAACATCGACAAGCTGCGAGCCTTGGCTCATGACTTGCTGGCGTTTACGACATCAATTTGTACCAGGGCCTGGTTGTTGCGTTCCGTTTCGACGAAATAGGGATAATCAGGTGGTCCCTGGTTGACGATGAAACCCAGCCGGCTCCAGCTATCGATCATGTCTTGTGGTGATTGTATGCCACGTTGATAAGGGACACGCTGACCAGCCGGAATAATAGGCTGGTCGGCGATTTTCGAGATTACCGCATCCAATACCTGGTCATCCGGCCCAAGGCTTCCAGTCACGACATGCATCGGGCTTTGCGGTGGCCACCAGTACACGTAGTAGGCCGGCGGGACTTCGACGCCGGTGCCGTCCGCGAACTGGTTGACGCTGGGATTGGTGATGTTCGGTGTCTGTACCGTGCACTCCTGAAAGTCAGACTGCCAGGGAATGGCCATGCGTTTGGTCAAATCGCCTGGTTCGCAGCCTTGTCCTTCTGCTTCGTCAGCAGTGGTACTGAGCCCATTTTCGCGATAATACTCGTCAATCTTGCCGTTGCTGCCCTTGTAATGGGCCACCTTCAAACGCCCGACTGATTGATAGATCGGAGCGTTGCGCGTGATCCATGTCGTTTCGATTCCAGGTGAGAACGGCGCGCCAACGCAATTGCCGATGTCTGCCTGGTCCAACTGTTGCGCAAAGTCGACCGGTTCAACGCTTTGATCGACCGTGAACTTTCCTTCAGCCCACTGGTTCATGAAAAAGTACTGGGTAGGCGATAGTGTTTCGAACTTGTAGATCGGTCCGCTGTTGGTGACCGAGTTGTCACCTGAGTTGAGTGGCATCAGTGGGATGCCGGCTTGCGAAAACAACTGGTTCGGACCGTTCTCAATTTTGTTGATCCAGTCATAATCCTGTGCAAGAACCGGGACTCGGAAAAAATTGAAGTAGCGGCGCCGGTTATCGCGGTTGGTCTCGGAGGCATCGGCCATGTCAAAGCCGGGATGTGCAAAATCGTTGAGATAAGGAATGTCTGCAACCCAGCGGTAGGACTGCAGGCGTTGGATTATGGGCAGAATTTGTCGATTGAAGTCGACTACATAGTCCGGGTTGTAGCCGGCAAGCGGGGTGTAACCCTGGTGGTCGGGGAATGCCGACCCGGTGTCAGCACCTGCCTGATAGATGTTCGGGTCTTCATCAAGAAAGCGAATGGCGGTGTCATACGCTGTGTCCCATAGGGTTGTGATATTGACCAGTTCGGGTGCGTATTTGGGGCTGCCGACCAGAAGCCATGCGGGCTCTGCGTCGATTTTCTTGCCGTTTTTTAGATGGATGGTTGCCAACACCAGGCCATCGGAGATGTCGTCCCAATACCCGCTGGCACCGCGGAAGGAGGTGATGTCACCTGAGCCGGTGACGTTGCCAAAGCCGCCGAGTGCTACCAGGTTGCCGGCGTCGTCCATTCGCAGCTCACCGAGCGAGTCGATTTGCTCTCCGCCGGAGCCTGGTTTGGGAAATGAGCCGTACTTGTATTTCTTCGGAATGTTGTAGCGAGAGAACTCGACAATGTCTCCGGGCGTATCAATGCTGCGCGGGCCCGGGTCGATCATCAGTGCTTTGCGTTTTTTCTTGCCCTTGGTGTCCGCATTGTTGACCGGAATGTGCTGGTTTTCGTAGCTATTGTCCTCGCCAAACTCCAAATCGCCCTGCAGCTCAGAAAAGGTGAACCAGATGGGCTTTTTGTTGGCGATGTGTACAGTCCAGACGATTTTTTCGATTTCGTCGTGGCCTAGTTCAACGGCTTGCGCACCGGCTTGACCACCATGCTTGAAAACCCTGAACTTTGTGGCCTGGCGCTTGACTCTCCCCACCGAGTCTTTGTATTGGTCGACGAACTTTACACTCCCATTGTCGTGAAGGGGGTTGCCTGAAGCGTCACAGGCAATCGGGCGACCACCTATTGTTTCGGGTGCCAAATAGAATTCTTCCGGGCTGTTGCCCAATCTGGCGACACCAATAGCTGGATGGATTTTGTATGAGGTTGACATGCTGAGCTCCCCTGGATGTTCTCGACTAATGCTGCGCAAGTGTGTACAAATGAACGTTACGCATTTAGGGAAGATAACATAAAAAATATAAATCTAAATAACATCAATGCCAGGCGCTGGCGGAAAAGGCCTGAGGGTTTGGGCAATGGCGATAGCGTATTGCTGACATAGCAAGGACTCGACTTCCCAACCATCACCCGGAGCACAGTAGCGACCGTCGTCGCCGGCCACTGAGAAGCTTGCCAATGGCATCTCCAGCCCTCGACCAAGGGCTTTGACATAGGCTTCCTTGAGCGTCCAGATGCGAAAAAATGCCGATTGTTGATCAATGGCGTTGCGGCGAGATGCAAGCAATGCTCGCTCGGTACAGCTGAAATGCTGGTCAGCAATAGCGTGCAGCTGTTCAATGGGGCGTAATCGTTCAATGTCCGCGCCCATTTTCTCGGCAGTCGACAAACCGAGCAAAGCAAAGTCACCACTGCGAGACCAACTGATGGTGCCGTTCAGGTCCGGACAGCATGGCTTTCCGCGGTCATCCTGCGGCAGTCGAACTTTTTTCGGTTCGGTGTTGGTCAGCTGGCCCACAATTATGCGGACTAGTGCTCGACAGACGATGAACTTTGCTTGATCTGACTTTTCGACCAGACGACTTGCGCGGTGCAGTTCATCTGAGCCCAGCAGTGCTGAGTACAGGCTTGCATCACGATCGGTGTGCCACAAGAACAGCAGCCTCCTCGGACCCCGACTCCGGCCTGTATCTGAGTCGAGGCAATCAATGGCATGCTGTTCCAGCAACTGGTGATCGACACTCCATTGTTTGGCGATGTAAGTTGATGGCTGTTTGTTTGTGTGCGTCGTCATTAGTTGGGTGTCTGCCGTGCGGACGGAAGCGGCAAAGCAGAGCCACTTTCGAATTGATCAGAGCTTTCCTGGCCAATCGCAAAAAAATTGTCCCGAAACAATACCGCACTTCGTAAGTTGTGCTGGTATTGGCCGTCATTTTCATGCGGGCCAAACAATGAACACTCTCGACAAATCCAATCTGAGCAATGATCAATCGGCAGATTCGTCGCCAAACTCGGCGTCGGTGCCAAGTGCGACCAACAAGACGCGTCCAAATGCGCCTGCCAGTAGCGCGAATGCTGCTCAAATCTTCGGTGAGATGCGTCAAGATCCAGAAAAGGTTCGTGAGCTATTCCAATCAGGCAAATACCCGTACAAGAACAAGATTCGGCGAACGGTTTATGAACGACACAAGGCCGAGTTGCAAGTCGAGTTGTTGAAGGTGCAAAGCTGGGTCAAGAATACCGGCCAGCAAATTGTCGTTATCTTCGAAGGGCGCGACGCAGCGGGTAAGGGCGGGACGATAAAACGCTTCATGGAGCACCTCAACCCGCGGGCAGCGCGAGTCGTGGCGTTGGAAAAACCGACTGAGAAAGAACAGGGCGAGTGGTACTTTCAACGGTATATCAAACACATGCCGACGCGTGGCGAAATGCTGTTTCTTGATCGTTCCTGGTATAACCGAGCCGGCGTCGAACGGGTCATGAATTTTTGTACATCAACCCAATACCTGGAGTTCATGCGCCAGGTTCCTCAGTTGGAAAGAATGTTGGTGCGTTCGGGCATCAGGCTGTTCAAGTACTGGTTCTCAGTCACCCAGGAGGAGCAGACCAGACGCTTCACTTCTCGCAAACGCGACCCGCTAAAGCAGTGGAAACTAAGTCCGATAGATGAGAAATCACAGCATATGTGGAAGGAATACACGGACGCCAAGGAGGCGATGTTTTTCTATACTGATACCGCTGACGCACCGTGGACGGTGGTCAAGTCAGACGACAAGAAGCGAGCACGTTTAAATTGCATGCAAGATTTCCTTTCGCGCCTGGACTACCCGGACAAGAACCCCAGGGTATTGCATGGCCCCGATCCACTGATTGTTGGAACGCCATCGCAGGTGTTGGAAAAAGAACAATACTTGTGGAACGACCAGTGATCTGACTGGAGTCGTCATGCAGAAGCCCTATTTTCGTAGCTCAGTCTTCAAGACTGTTTTCAGGCGACTTCCGTAGGGTGGCAGAATGCCCAGCAACTTTCCGATGCGCAGTGGTGACTGTTGCATTACCGCTTTGGCATGACTGAAAGTCTTGAACCCGTCGTGCCCGTGATAGTGGCCGATGCCGCTGGCACCGGTGCCGCCGAAAGGCAGATCTTCGACGGCGATGTGAAAGATGACATCGTTCAGTGTTGCACCGCCACTGAGAGTTCGATCGAGTAACTGGCGGTGAGCGGCGCGGTCCGGCCCGAAGTAGTACAGGGCCAGTGGGCGTGGGTTGGCGTTGACGTACTCAATCACTTGATCCAGTGACTGGTAGGTCCGAACAGGCAACAATGGACCGAAAATCTCTTCCCGCATAATCGCTGCGGATTCTGGCGGGTTGATGGCGACTTGAACCGGGCAGCTGGCGCCTTCAGGCCCAAGGCTACGCACTTCAACCCCCGCGTTGACTGCGTCTTCAACCAGTCCTGCAAGCCGTTGTTGGTGACGATCATTGATGATAGTGGTGTAGTCTTCTGTACCTTTCTCTGTCGGGAAAGCGTTATTTAGTTCGTTGCTAAAGCGCTCCAAAAAGGGGTTGAGCTCCTGTTCCTGCACGTAGACATAGTCCGGTGCCAAACAAATCTGGCCGGCGTTCATGGTTTTACCCAAAACTATCGACTGCGCTGCTCTGGTCAGGTCAGCACCTTCGCCGATGATAGTTGGTGACTTGCCGCCCAGCTCCAGCGTGACCGGCGTAAGGTTTTCAGCCGCAGCACGCATGATGTGTTTGCCTACGGCCGTCGAACCGGTGAAGAACATGTGGTCGAAGGGCAAGGCCGAGAATGCCTGGCCGACGCTGGCGTCGCCGCAGAAAACATCGATCTCATCAGGATCAAATGCGTCGGCAATCAACTCAGCCATCAGCTGTGATGTGGCTGGTGTCATTTCCGATGGTTTAATCATGCACCGATTGCCGGCGGCAAGGATGCCAGCCAGCGGACCGAATGCCATGTACACCGGGAAGTTCCACGGGCAGATCAGACCAACGACCCCTTTGGGCTGATATTCAACCCAGGCTTTGCCGCCCAGCAGGTTCAGTGGAAACTCCATTGGCCGGCGTTCTCGCCGCATCCACTGACGAACATGTTTCTTGGCATGTTTCAGAGCCTTGACCGAAGGCAAGGTGTCGGTGAATTGGGACATGACTCTCGGGCGCTGGCCAAAATCCTCAGCCATGGCGTCACACAGTTTTTCGTCGTTCTCAAGCAGCAGGTCAATCGCTCGATCCAGCCGATCGATTCGTGTCTCTGCGGTGACGGGGAGTTCTTTCTGCCAGGCCTTGCGCTGGCTGTCTAGGCGTTGTTCTAGGTTCATGCGTTGCCTGCAGGTGGTCCATTCGGTGGCGTATGGAAAGGTCCATTGTAGCTTATTGACGGTGGGCGAATGGGAAGTACCGTCCCCGTCATTCCGGGCTGGACCCTTAAATCCATCTTTCCAAGCGAGTAGTGCTCGCCTCACTGGCCCTCCTGTCCTCCTAGCCTTCATGAATAATGCAGGCTAGTGCCTATTCCCCAAAGCGGATGGCTATCCTCCGGGCTCGCAGTGCGAGCTTCAAAGAAATGATCACTAGGAGGTAAAGAGGGCCGGTGAGGGGCTGCGGTTGCAGCCTTCAATTCAGTACCAAAAGATCGGTCATTGGGGCCCGGTTTTGCAAAGAATCTGCCAAGGCTTTGAAAAGCGGACGGGGTCGACAAGCAGATGGGCTATCCGCCCGGCGCGCGCGATCACGCTGCAGGCGAACAAGAGCTTGAGAGGCCGGCCCCACCACAAAATTGGTGGGGCCGGTAAGCTGATTAGCTGCCGATGTGTGCGGCGAAGAATTCACCCATGCGGGTGTACAACTCGATGCGGTTCTCTTCCTTGCGGAAGCCATGGCCTTCGTTGTGTTTGACCATCCACTCGTAGTCCTTGTCGTGACTCTCCATTTCGTCCTTCAACATTTCTGCGTGTTCAAAGTCGACGCGCGGATCATTGCTGCCGTGAACGATGAAGATCGGTGCCTGGATTTTGTCGACGTGATTAACAGGCGAGATCTCTTCCAGGAACTCCATCTCTGTTTCCGGATCGCCGACCTGCATGGCGAAATTGGCTCTGGCCAGTTCCCATCGCTTCGGCAGAGTCTTGAACAGCAGTGGCACGCTGGTTACGCCAACGTAGTTGACACCGCACTGGTACAGGTCCGGTGTAAAGGTCATGCCCGCCATGGTGGCATAGCCGCCATAACTGCCGCCGTAGATGCAAACGCGGTCCTTGTCGACGATGCCTTCCTCAACTGCCCACATCACGCCATCAGTCACGTCGTGCTGCATGTTGCGACCCCATTGCTTGTAGCCGGCGCGCTGGAAGTTGCTGCCATAGCCGCCAGAGCCGCGGAAGTTGACCTGCAGTACTGCATAACCAAGGCTGGCAAAAAACTGATGTTCAGGGTTAAATCCCCAATTGTCGCGGACGCCAAACGGGCCACCGTGTGGATTAACAATTAGTGGCAGATTTTTGCCGTCGGAATTAGCCGGTAGCGTCAGGTAACCATGAATGGTCATGCCGTCGCGAGAAGTGTATGAGATCGGCTTCATTGGCGACATTTTCTTCGGATCAAGCCAGCCGGCACGGCTGGCCAGGAATTTTAGTTCCCCGGCTTCGCGGTCAAACAGATAGAAACTGCCCGGATCGGTGTCGCTGCTGGCGGTAACGATCCACTTCATTTCGTCTTCAGTCTGGCTGGGAATGTTGACTTGTAGTCCGGCGAATGCCTGTTCCAATCCAGCGTAGGTTTCGGCCATTTCGGCATCAAACCAGTCGACGTGGACCCGATCGGTGTTGTAGGTCACACCCATCAGCTTTTCCTGCTTGTCTGACATGACCAAACCACCGTGGTCAACATCGTCACGGCCAAAGACCATTTCGCCAAACTCTCGGGTTTCAGGGTTGTAGCGATAGATGGCGGCGGTATCTCTGCCTCTTGTGGACGACATGAACAGCGTCTTGTTGTCGTAGTCGAAACCAAGCGGTTGCAACTGTGGGTCGTCGAAGCTGAATTTTTCGAGGGCAATCCATTCGGAGTCTTCCGTGGCCCGATACCGAATTTCGGTGTCCAATCCGTCCTGGGCAACAGCCAGACGGACCTTGCCATCATGGTCGGTGGCCCAGCCAACAACATCACCTGGGTTGCGGGCAACGATTTTCTGTCCTTTTTTGTTCAATTCGACGATGTAAACATCGGGCGAGCCGAGCTTGCGTTTGTCGTAGGAGACAAGGATTTGGTCGGGTTTGTCTTGCAAACGGTCAAGGATGGTAGCGCTAGGCAGGCCGGCGCCGCGACCGGCACCGGGCTCGATCAAGGTTCGCATCTTTTTGCCGTCCCGATTGACAGCAAACAAGCCAAACGCTTCGTTGCCGTCTGCGTCAACAGTGAACACCAGTCGGTCGTTGGTGGCCCAGGTGTAACCGGCAATGTCGGTCTTGTTCAAACCGGTCGCAAAACCTGATTTGGATGGGTCTTCCAGGTCAACGATTGCGATGTTGCGACGACCGTTGGCTGGCGCCAGTGCGGCCAGATAACGACCATTTGGCGACAGCGACATTTGTGTGTAAGTGAAGTTCTTGAAGAAGTCGGCAGCGGTCAGTTGTTCTGCCTGACTACTGAAGGCGGCCAGCAATAGCAGGCCTGCGAGCAGGATTGATCTCATTGGTGTCCCCGTGGGTTTAATAGTGCAACACCCAGTATAGCGATTTGCGGGGCACCTGGATTGTGTCGATAGTCAGCAAGAAATGTGAAAGTTTGGTGAAAAAACCAGCCCCGGAATGACCAAGCAAAGCGCGACCTTGGGTCTCGAATTCACGAATTTGGTGACGAGATACGGCTTTGACCGCCGGCCTGTTCAGGGTAGGGGCGAACGTCCAGTACTTCGCCCGCGGCCAGCTTGTCTTTCAAGCCGTGCCAGTATTGCCAGGTCAATAGCTCGCCATGATGTTGAACAAAGGTGTCCATCAAGCCGGCATCAAGGCTAATAAAAGAAGCAAATTGCTCTGGGAAGATGTCATCCGGCTCAACCTCGAACCAGACTTGTTCGGACATCTCCTCAAATTCATCTCGAGCCGGTGGCAGCGGCTTGAACTGGCACTGGCTCATCAGTACGACCTCGTCGTAATCGTAAAACACAACACGGCCGTGACGAGTGACGCCAAAGTTTTTCAGCAACAAATCGCCGGGGAAGACGTTGCTCATGGCAAGATCGCGCACTGCCTGGCCATAGTCAATAACGGCTCGCTTGGCCTGTTCGGGTGTTGCTGAGTTCAGGTACAAGTTAAGAGGCGTCAAGCGTCGTTCTATGTACAAGTGATCGATGATCAGGTGTCGTTTGCTGAGTGTGATGGATCTGGCGGCCTCGTCGGTCAGTTCGGCAAGCACCTGGTCAGAAAACTGGCTGCGACGAAACCGCAAGCGACGAAATTCCTGGGCGTCGACCAGTCTGCCGACTCTGTCGTGGCGAAAAATCAGGTCGTAGCTTTCCAGTACCTGCTGTCGTTGCACCGTTTTGGGCCAGGCGAACTGGTCACGAATGACCTTGAACACGATATCGTGGGAGGGCAAGGTAAACACGATCATGACCATGCCTTTGCTGCCTGGGGCGACCTGAAATTTGTCGCGTGCT